>USPQ01000001.1 GCA_900556625.1 uncultured Bacteroides sp.
TTTTCCGTCCAACGTATCACGCCTTGTTTGTCCATATAGACCTTCTCGGCACAATATCCCATTGTGCTGAGAAAAGTTATTAATAATGTAAATAAGCTTTTCCTCATGATATTTATGATTATGATACTAATTTCAGGGCTACAAACCCATTACAAATTGTTCTCCCCAATGCATTAACAGATTATGACCGGCGTTATTAAGATGAGCATTGTCATCTTTCCCTTGAAAATAGCGTGACCGGAAAACCGGGTCATTGGGATTGATACCACTAGTATATGCGGCATTTAAAACTTTGACGTCATTTTTACGGCACATTTCCTCTATGATGTTTATTGTCGCCGGAAATCCTTCATACGCTACATTCCAGGGAGTGACCCAACCAATTTTGGCACCGGAATACTTCCTTTTCAACCCTTTCAGCAGTTCATCCAAACGTTGGCACAACACTTTTTGCCGATCAATATCTCCGTTTACCAAATATGCATCATTATGACCGGCAATGATGAGTATATAGTCAGCGTTTTCCGGAATAATACTGTATCGCTTATATAATGGTGCTCCATATATACTGTCACGCTCGAATGCGATACTGTTGCCGTTTTGTCCGAGATTCTGATACTTCATGCCATGCTTTGTTGCCAGTTTATAATGCCAAGTCTCTGAAACCGGACAACCATGGTTATACACATAACTATCTCCAATAACGCACATCGTTTTTCCTTCAAGCGTTTTTTCCTTCATATAACTCACTGCGACTGGTGATCCATAAGGATTGATATCAATAGTAAGATAATCCCCCCGATATGATACTTGAAGGTTTTTGCCGTCCTGAACAGCTTTCATGTATCGATTCTTTTCTATTCCGGCAACCTTCAAGGTGAGTGGCATACGGAATATTTTGCTGTCAAGACTCAAGACGGGAGTTATTATAAAAGAATCATTACACCAGCGGGTTGTCAGAGTGACAGCATTCCGTTCTTTCACATAAGCTTGTATGTTCGAGAAAGTGTCAACCCATACCAAGTCTTTCTTGAAAGCAAGTTCACGGAAGAAATTCCATAGAACCCACGGTTCATCCCACTGGTCCCACGCTGTATAAATCCCGTGGGTCATGGTCACACCCCACCGCCTGTCATTAATAAGTTGACGTAACCAAGTATCTATTGATGCCGCAGTGCAACCTGAATTCCGTTGTCCGAGTCCAAACTGTTCAAGGCGTGCCCCTACTTTTCCTTCCTCGCATACAGTTCTCACCTGAGGTGTCGTTGCATTGAAAGGGTAAAGAATACTTGTGGGATTTACTCCCGTCTCGGCCTTAATAATGGAATCATTCTTTCTAATTTCCACTAAAAGAGTACGCCTGTCTATAGCTGTCAAGTTTGGATGACTCCAAGAATGGTTACATATCTCGTGACCGTCAGCCACCATGCGCCTACATTCTTCCCAAGTGAGTCGAGGGGCAAAATGGTCATCAATATCCCCCATAAATTTGCCATTTATCCCGAACGTGCCCCGAAGTGCATACCGATTCAAATGGGGAGCTACTAAAGTATAATGCTCTTGGATACCATCGTCAAAAGTAAGGCTCACTGCGGCTTGACGATCACCAAAAAAATCAGCAACACTTACTGTTTGTGACTTGACAGAAAGAGACAAAAAAAGAAAAAAGATTGTCATGCAGAAAAACTGCTTATTTCTTGTTACCAAGTACTCCGTTCTACAATCTGGCATATCGCTGCACATTTTTCTGATTTTCATGATTGGATACGAATCAGTAGTTGAAAGTTCGGTTTCGATTTACATTCAACTACTGATTCACGTGAACTATTTATTTATCTCTACTTGATATTGAGGAATAATCTCCACGTTCTTAATCTCGAGTACCTGATTATTTCCTTTAAAATCAGGAATAGCAGACTGGGGCAAATCTTGCAGACAAGTAGCATCCGAACGCAAAGGACGGAAGTAGAACGACATAGCTTCTTTGTTCATCATCTCTTTATGGCGGTTAAGACCAATCATCCATGGTTGGGCATGCCAGAATTCATCCTGTACCATTTTTCCACCGAGGAAGGCCATTGCCACATCACCCGTGTAATCTATCTTCATGAAGTATTCATTCACTTGCGGGGTATGAACGGTATCACTGAAAGCTACGGTAATACGACGAGTGGTTATCTTCTCTACACGGCATTCGGGGCTGACAGGCTGAACCTGTACTGTTTGTGATTGCCATCCTTTTGCCGAAGGGTACAAGATATAATCAAAGGCGTTATTTCCAAGTTGTTGCAGGGTGATACCTTCTGCCGTCGGTAATACGGTAGCTGTCGTTATCAATAGTTGCCCGTCCACCTTGATGGCATTGAGTGCCTGTTCATGATTCAGTGTCGTAATTTTTATTTTCTTACCGTTGCGGGGTGTGACAGTAATAGTACTCTTCAGACCGCTTGTGACAGCGTATTTAGCCTTACCTTTGACGGTGCGGGCATCAAAACAATACTCCGGTTTCATACCTTCCGGGGCGAAGAAAATATAATGGTCGATACCGTTATCATTGATTTTCATCAGAGGTTGTGCCGTAGCATAACGGAGTCTGGCACTTCCGAGCATCAAGTTGAATGGCAGAATCATGCTTTCATCTTTCGGCAATGTAAAAGTTCCCTGTTCAGGTATGCGTAGTGTTTCATTCCGAAGATTCAATTGTAGTTGCAGACCGTCCATATCATGCCGCAATGTATCATGGTCCTGAAAGTTTATCATGAAAATGAATCCGCTGTCGTCTTTCATCCGGGCAGCATAACGCAGGTCATCACGATTTTCGGGTGTCATTTTATCCCAACCTTCCGGTAATACGGTTTCCATAGGAGCAAGATTACTGCCGAAGTCGGCAAGAAACGAATGGATGGTGCGCAGGTAACGATAAGACGGATGCTCCAGTCCGAATTCGCCAAGAGGAGCCTGGAAATCATAGGAGATTTTGGGCATCCCCATCGGTTCGTCCTGATAGCTTCCGATATTATCCTGACGTAGCGGAGTGCTTCCTCCGTGATACATATAATATCCAATGCCGTTGCTTCCACTACCGAGCGTACGAATCATCAACGCCTGTGCTGCACGTGCCGTAACGATAGGTCTGCGTCGGTAAATCATCTGTATACCTGCACCCATTTCCGCACAGAACGAAGGAAATCGTTCTGCGTCGTAACGCACCGGAGCATAATCAGGTACACGGTGTATGTCTTTGAACATGCAGAAAGGTGACATTCGCGGTTCTTCCCAGAAAGGATAGGTGTAGGCGGATGTCACAGGAATTGCTTCATTGCCGATAACAGCTGCGTTTCCCCAGCCGGTGGCTGTATAAAATGGAGTGATAATACCTTCTTCCTGTGCCATTCTTTTAAGGGTACGCATGTGTTCCTCCCCAAGTTCGGCAGTAGTGACTTTCTTATCCATTACACTTACGCCAATCATAGCATAGTCAATGTCATAACTTGCCACAGTAAAATCCAACGGTTCACCGGGATAATTCACTCCCCAAGGAGATGCAGAATGCTGCATCTCATTTTCCAACTGGCAACCGATGATCGGACCGCCATCCTTATAATACAGTCCTTGCAGTTGCCGGCCTATCTCGCCATAAAGTCTTTTTACGTAAGAGAGGTATAGAGGCTGATTGCTGCGTACATCCACCGGACGGGCGAAAAGCCAGTCGGGTATGGAGCCGTTACGTATTTCACCGTGACAGAAAGGGCCGATACGTACGATGACCGGCATGTCATGTTTCTTGCAAAGTTCTATAAAATGGCGTAAGTCTTTATTGCCGCTCCAGCAGAACTTGCCTTCTTCTTCCTCATGTAATCCCCAGAAAATATAGGTTGGCAATACATTCACCCCACCGGCTTTCATCTTTACAATCTCCTGTTCCCACTGTGCACGGGGATAACGGGTAAAGTGGAACTCTCCCATAACAGGTATCACAGGCTTTCCGTCGATAGACATATAATAGCTGTTTACGGAAATATTTCCACCCGACGGGTTACTGCCCCCCATCTTGAGGTGTCCCGTATATATAGTCTTCTCTTTCGCCGGAGCGGAAAGCTTATAAATCTGCTGTGCATGAAAAGTGGTTGCATATAGAGCAAACGCTAAAGCTGCATAAATTTTCTTCTTCATAATATGTGTTTTTAATGATGTAATTCTTATTTAATCAGAGTCAATACTTGATTCGCAATTGTTTCCATTCCTTTTACAGTAGGATGCCCACTTTCTTTCTCGATTCCTTGCAGTTGTACGTATTTTATTCCGTAATGTTCACAAACAACCTTGGTTGACTCTACAATCTCCGTTTTCAGATCATCACTGATGATAAAGTAAAGCGTCACATTGGGATAATGCTCTTGAGCCAACTCTATCAATTTAGCCAATGCAGGACGATAGGTATACAGATCGGCACGCTTGAAATCTCCATATTTGTACTCACCGATAGGAGTGTTTGCCCAATTGTCATTGATTCCACCGAAGATGAGGATGATATCAGGATTCCCCAAACGGGGAACCCTTGTAATAAATGAACGGTCGGCATAGTCCTCGTCATTATATCCCGAATAGGATACAGTAGCCCCGCTATAGGAGTCGTTTGCTCCCAACTTGAAACCGGCTTTCTTGATGACCTGCCACCACCACGTCTGTTTCACATTCACGACTCCTGTCTTAGCCCAATCGGTGGTTGTGTAATACGTTTTATTGGTGTCCGGTATATACTTCTCAAAGGTAGAATAAGAATCGCCCAAGACCGCAACAGTCGGTCTGACACTTTGCGCTACCGCATTTACCGTAAACAGGCAGGCAAGGATATATAAGAATATATATTTCATGGTTTATCTACTTACTACTATTTACTATCTATCATAATCATTTTGCTTGATAGCCCCTTTGGACTCATCAATGAAACTCTGCGGAATCCAGAAACGGTTGTGTCCTTCGTGTACATTGAAGTAGCCGCGTCCTTCGGATTTATTAATGGCATCAATGCGGTTATTGGCATATTCCACATACTTTCCAAAGCGAATCAAATCTTGACGGCGAAGCCCTTCAAGATAGAACTCATGACCGCGTTCCAGAAGGATGGCTTCATTGAAGGCTTCACCGGAAGCTGTTTGAGCGTCATCCAGTTCCGGCAATCCGGCACGCTTGCGTACACGGTTTACCAAACCGACGGCTTCCGTCGTAGGACTGCCCTCATTACGGTTGATACACTCGGCAAGTGTCAACAGCACATCAGCGTAGCGATAGATAACCACGTCAATGCCGCTTTGCCCGTCTTTCATATCCGGATCCATACCGTATTTCAAGGGTAGCGCACCCTTTGCCAACTGACTGCTATTTGAGCGGTCTATCTTTTCTCCATTTTTATTCGTATAAGCAGTCACTACGTTTTTCAGACGCAAATCGCCTTCTTCAAATGTGCCATAAAAATCCCAAGGCATTACATAGCCACCCCAACCGGTTGCCTTTTCAGCCCAAGGATAATCGGCGGGAAGCACTTCGGCAGTCATGTAGTTGGAGTACCAACTGGCGGTATTGTTGCAAGCCAGTTGCAGAATCACTTCATTGTTACCTATTCCCTCTTTGGAGAAGATATAGTTATAATCAGGTTGCAGGCTATACACACGTCCTTCCATCTCCAACAATTCGCGGGCCAAAGTTTCCGCTTTATCGAAGTAGCCTTTTATCATGTAATATTTCAAAAGAATCATACGTGCCGCCCCCTTCGTCATACGTCCGCGCGCTTCCGCCACTTCGGGCAAATCACGGATTGCATCGCGCAAGTCCGCTTCCATCATCGCGTCATATTCTTCTTCTGTCAGACGGGGAAGATAGACAAAAGTCTGCGGGTCGTCCAACACCTCATCCGAAGCCACCGGCACAGGACCGAACATATCATAAAGGTAAAGCCCCATCCATCCGCGCAAAGCCTTCGCCTCACCCGAATAAAGCGTTTTTGCGTCTTCACTTACCGGAGAGTTTTCAATACGACGAATGGTATTACGTGCTTTCGAAAGAAAATTATAACGCTCGAAATTTGAGTAAGCATGATTCTGAATACTGCCTCCCACAGTAGCATACCACTGCTGGAAATAAAGTTCATCCGACTCCCACGCCCAGCAACACCAAAGCACATCTGTCGTCATATCACCTATTACTTGATATCCCATATAATCCGCCGAATAAACAGCCTTGAAATCACCGGGATTAAAATCATAGTAAAGCGAGTTTACCGCCAGTTTCAAGTCTGTCTCCGTCTTAAAGAAGTTTTCTGGAGAGATTTCGGTATAGTCCAAGCGTTCCAGTTCACAGGAAGTCATCGATAACAGCATCAAGGCTGTTGCTATATATTTCATTGTTTTCATACCCAGTATATATTAGAATTTCACATCCAGACCAATAGCAAATGAAGACTGATTCGGATAAGCTCCGATACCGTTTCCGGTTTCAGGATCCATTCCCTTATAAGGAGTAAATACGGCTAGATTGCGCCCCGCGGCATACAGCCTGACTGAACGAATCTTATTCTTAAACCATTGGGCAGGGAAAGTATAACCGATTGACACATTATCCAAACGCAGATACCAAGCCTTTTCGAGGAAAAAGTCACTCTTCTTGGGGTCAACGCCCGAAGAAGCCTCCGCCACACCCGGCAATGTCCCCATAGGATTGGCAGGCGACCAGCGGTTCTTCACCTCATCCAAAACATTGACGCCATAGGTAATGTCTTCGATGCCATAAATGGACTGCAACTTAATATCGTTCACCTTCCATCCGTTCAGCGAACCATAGAGGTAAATGTTGGCGTCCCAGTTTTTCCAGCGGAAAGTGTTGTTGATACTGAAAGGAATCGGGGTACTATTTGCCAGTACCACCATGTCAGCTTCGTCGAGCACGCCATCCTCTCCCGTTGTACGGATATAACGTCCTTCACTATCTCGCATCTTTTCGCCCTTCTCATCGAGTTGATAACCATTCAAATCCTGATACAGAATAGCTCCGGCACCGGATTTCTGGAGATGGTTGTGAGTGTGGTCCATCTGAATCAGACCATTCGTTCTGTATCCGTAGATGTTGTCCCATCTTTCCACATAATCCTGGTAGACAGCAGGAATGAAGTCCGGGTCGCGTTTTGTTGTGTGATTGCGGTAATAGGAGAAATTGATATCGGTAGTCCAACCAAAGTTCTTATTATCGAAATTCACGCTGTGGATACCAATATCTATACCACGGGCTCGGTAAACGGTCGCCGAATTGTAATCTATCTTCTTCACTTCCTGATAGGACATCAAATTTTTCTCCAGAATGACATCCTTACGCAGACGTTGGTAGAGGTCGACAGACCCGGACAGACGGTTGTTGAAGAAACCGAAATCAATACCGAAGTTATAGTCGGTCAGCGTCTCCCATTTCAATTTATCATTGCCCAGTTTGGAGATAGCCATACCGTTTACCAGGCTTCCGTTAGGTGCAAATGCGCCTTGTGAAACTTTATAATAGGTATTGATACCGGTGAGGTTGCCCGCATTACCGGTTTGCCCCACACCTGCACGGAGTTTCAGGTTGCTCAACCAACCGATATTCTTCAGCCAGTTTTCTTCATTCATACGCCAAGCTGCCGATACTCCCGGAAAAGCGCCCCATTGATGCTCCTTCGAGAAGTTGGACGAACCGTCTACGCGGAGATTCACAGTCAAGATATATTTGGATGCCAGCGAATAATTCAGACGTGCAAGAAATGAAGCCATCTCACTGGCTCCCTTATACGAGCTGATAGTCGGTTTTTCCTGCTCACTTGTCCCGATATTGTTCATCAAAGAACCGTCATACGGGAATTGTGAAGCGACAATACCCATCCCTTCCCAAGACGACTTCTTATATTCAAAACCAGCCATCAGGTTCACGTCATGTATTTCATTGAATACTTTCGTGTAATTGGCAATCACATTGAACAAGTTCATTTGAGATTTCGCGTTTTGCTTGGAAGCCTGACCGTCCACACTATATCCTTTCTTGGTCGTGGTGGGAATGTATTGGTCGGCCTGCACATCTTTCATATCAAAACCGACAGTAGCTTTCAGCAACAAGTCCTTGATAGGCCGGAACTCCAGATAACCACTGACAAAAAGATCACGGCTCACTGTCTGGTCAGTAATATCTAATAACGAAACCGGATTCGGATAGATGTCACGAATCGGATTAACGGAATATTTACCCTCTTCATCACGTACCGGTACGGTAGGAATAAATGTCATAGCCGAATATATCAATGCTGAATTATCCTGCCGGGCATCACCCAACGGTACATCATGATACTTTATCTGCGAGAAAGTGGAATTAATGCCAGCTTTCAACATACGGTTGATAGTCTGGTCAACATTCAAACGCCCGGTGATACGGTTCATCGAGTTATTCTTTGCGATTCCCTGGTGGTCATAATAACTCAATGAGAACAAGTATTTCGTGGCGTCCGTACCGGCAGAAACCGAAAGATTATGTTCATTAACGATACCTACACGGGTTACTTCATCCATCCAGTTTGTTCCGTCACCTACGAAATTAGCAATCTGCCTATCGGTATACTTCTTTTCATCCCCACGCCCCAGTTCATCAAACACTTTATTCTGTTCAATCATGAAATCACGTGCCTTCAAGAAATCCGGCGCATCCTTGATATACTGGAAAGCAACCGAACCGGAATAAGAGATATCGGGCTTACCAGTTTTTCCTCGTTTGGTGGTAATCAGAATCACCCCGCCCGAAGCATCCGAACCGTAAATGGCAGCAGCCGAAGCGTCCTTCAGAATATCAATTGTCTCGATATCATTAGGATTGAGATTAATCAGGGCGTTGTCTTTTTCACCGCCACTATATGCCGTTCCTGCTGTCACTGTTTTTGTTGACAACTGCGGCACACCGTCAATGACGATCAACGGACTTTGTCCCGAAAGTCCACCACGAATGGAGATATTCATCGAACCACCCGGATTGGCACTGTTTTGTGTGATATTCATTCCCGACGAACGTCCACGCAACATGGAACCTACCGAAGCAGACGCAGCCGTCGGCAATTCATCGGCTTTTACGGAAGCTACCGCACCGGAGATACTACTCTTTTTAGTCGTACCATAGCCGACTACTACAATCTCATCCAATGTTTTCGTATCTTCTTTCAAGATAAACTCCATCGGTGTAGCGGACGCTTTCTTCTCTTGAGAAATGTAACCGATATACGAAACGGTAATCGTTGCTCCCGAAGGTACGTCCGACAAGCTGAACTTACCGTCCAAATCGGTAATGGAGCCGTTGGTAGTACCTTTCACGACTACACTCGCACCAATAATAGCTTCACCAGCCGGGTCTTTCACCAGTCCCTTCACTTGGATATGTTGTGCCATCAGTGAAGTTGCCAATAACAGGAAGGTAAAAAAGAATCCTGTCCTCGCACATATTGAATATATTGTTTTCATAGTTGTTCTCTTTTTTAGTCTGTTACTTTCTTGATTGTAGCCCAAAGAATAGCTGTATCGAAGGTGATTTGCACTGCACCGTCATAGTCACTTGCATAGCTTGCCACATTGCCACCTGCGTTCGTAGTATCTTCCCACCAGCCGCATCCGGTTGCGTCACCCCAATAGCGGAGAACATACCCCCAGTCGGACACACGGGCTGCATAGTATTGGCGCGTACCTGAATAACTGCCGATTTGGTGCAAAGTATAAGTATAGCGATATCCATTACGCGCCATCTCTGTAGCAGGCGTACCCCAATCGGCAAAATCACTGAATCCACAGCCGGACACGGTGAGCGAGCCTGTATAGGGTGTCGCTGAAGGTTCTAGTTTCCACATGCTATAAGTATGTGCCTGCAAATCAATCCAAACGCCATAATAACCAGACTCAGCAACCGTAACAGGTACCACATAACCATTGTTATTCATCAGTTTTGAATTAACGTAAGGACTTACACCGAAGAGGTCACCGTCCATTGTCTTCTCCGCCGTAAAATAGATTTGAAAGTTCGCCTTGTCTGCATAAATTTTTCCTTCATATTGGTATTCTCCCTTGCGGGTCATCGGTGCATAGTAACCGTCGAGGTAGTCGTCAGCTTTCTCTGAAGCATTAACCACCCACATTACAGGGTAATCTTCGAATGGGTCTTCCTCCTCTGCCAACATAACAACAACCGTAGTAGTGACAACAGTTTCATTGCCTCCGGCATCCGTTATCGTCAAAGTGACTGGAAATTCTCCCGTAGTAAAATCAATAGTACGTCTCAATTCTCCACTACGCCCGGTTACTTTTACCGTCTCATCTATTTGCATACTGGGGATTTGAAGACGAATATCTTTCAATTCGCGGTCATCGGTGAACTTCACATTCAGATTCCAACTTCCTTTATTTGCAATCGCGTCGAAATCCACTGCTATCCGCGACGGTAGCTGAGTTTGCATAACCGGACTCTCCATATCCGCTACATAAGTCAGCAACACCTTTTTCTTGCTTTCCCGACCGTCTACGTCACGGATAGTAATCAATAAATGTTCTTCAAAACTAGCGTTTTTCGGTACAATGAGTTGATAATCATAATTAAAGACTTTAGGCTTTTGCCCACCCAATTCATACACCTTATGAATCCCCCATTGTTCACAACTTAACGTGACGCTTTCCAATCCTACATAATTAGATGCGGTTCCTGATACCAAAACGGTGTCACCGGGAAACGTCTCTATCTCATCACTCATTACATAAAGACCAGGAGCCACATCTTCCTTATCATCATCGCAACCGACAACAAAATACATAAGTGCCAGCAACAAACTGATTTTTCCGAATCTACTTAAAATATTCTTCATGGTATCTTCCTTTTAGTTGTTATATTTGAATGCATCCAATACTTCCAATCTATTTCCTTCATAACCAAACAAGGTGGTATTGCTCACATAATTCTTGGCACCCAGTTCCCATCCCATGCCTTCCACTTCGATAAAGATAGGGTCCCAATAAAGAAAACCAAGTATGCGGCAGTCTTTCGCTTGCTTTATTTCTTTTATTTGTTCAAGCATGAAGTTTTTCTGTCCAAGCGGGGAGAAATCCAAATACGGTCCGTTGTCCGACAACTGTCCCGGAGTTCCATCAGGCAAAGTCTTGTCCCAGCTATATCCAGTTTCCATAATCAAAATATCCTTATCAAATTTAGCTGTGATATAATCCGCCCATTCACGCATTTGTGCTGCCGTATTTTTCGTCCAGAAAGGATAATAAGAAGTACCGATTATATCATATTTCGTATTTCTTTTTTTCAGTTCACCATAATACCAGTTATACAAGTCTTTATCTCCGGCACCTGCCGAGTGAATAATGACCTTTGAATCCGGCGATACAGCTTTCACTGCATCATAACCAGTATTGAATAGTTCGGAAAGCTGCGCAAAATTGTCACAACTTCCATCCGGATATAACATGCCGGCTTGTACTTCATTACCCAACGAGACAAATTCGGGAGTCGTCCCCTGTGCTTTCATCTTATTCATGAAATCAAAGGTAAAATCGTAGAGTGCTTTTTTCAGTCCTTCAAAGTCGAGCCCTTCCCATTCATGCGGTTTATTCTGATCTTCTCCATTTGTCCAGTAATCACTATAATGAAAAGTCAACTGTATCTGCATGCCGGCTTGTTTGGCTCTTTTTGCCAGCCGCAAAATATCTTCCGGTCCTGAAATGCCTGCGGGCAAACGGTTGGAAGGAGAATAGTCCGGATTTCCCGGGTCATTATACAGACGGAGACGGATAATGTTGAAACCATTATTCTTCAAGATTTCGATGCAGTCCTTTTCTTCACCGTTTTCATAGAATTTGCCACCCATCTGCTCCACGTAAGTCAGTTGTGAGATATCACCGCCTTTCAGCAGATTATACTCCTTCTCTGTTTTCTTCAAACGCAGTCCGTCAAAGCGGCTCCAGTTTGCTTCAGCCGATTCGCTGTGGATTTCAATATCACATTTACCGCCTTCTACTTTTATTCCGCGCACATAGGAGCGAACCCAGGTAGAGGGAGATGCTTGTAATGAAGTCATTTTCTTAGTATCAGTGCCGACTGCCACATAACAAGACGTTTGTCCTCCGGTACTCTTATAATAAAATTCAAGGTCATAAATACCATCTTCCAAACCGTTGACAGTCTGACAGGTGGATACCGTATATGACGAAGTTGCTCCATAATGTAAAGCATAGTTGCCTTCACATCCCCCTTGCACCACTTTTGCGGCAGAATAGTCCCCGCTTACTGTCCAGTCTTTAGGAGAAGCTGTTTCGGCAGCGTCTTCTTCAAAACTTCCGTTAGGTACTTTCACCACTGTAACAGCAGGTTCGGGGTTAACGACTGCTACCGGGTCGTCCGAACAAGCAGCCATACTGCACACAATGGAAAAGCTAATTGCAATAAAGCCTGTAATTTTCATGATTAAACTGTTTTTAATATTTCTCATGTCATTGTCATTTAAGGTTTATATAAAAAGAAGCTTGTGACGATGCTTACAATAAAACATCGCCACTAAGTTGTCCTACCCTATCAGGCTTCTGAAAGCCTGAATACCCTGATGATTAATATCCAATCTTTCTACCTCACTTAATAACCGGACGGATTTCTCCTTCTGGTTCAGTCCCCAATATCCTAATGCCATCATATATTTGCAGTGAATTACGTTCCTTATCGTCAAGTCATCCTCCCAAATCAACAAGTCAGGTAGCGACACTGCAAAATAATCCATTTTAATCTTGTCAAACAAGTGTTTTTCACCGTAAGAGGTCAATTTATGAAAGCGGCCGTTAGCCTCATCCATACACCCGAGTTTCAATAATGCCAAACCTTGATAGAATATTTTATCGGGTTTCGCATCGTTGTAGTACATAGCAGCAGCCGGTTCGGTAGGCCCGATGATTGCCTGTTCCCAACACTCCGTAGCCTTGTCATGTTGCCCCAATCCTTCGTAAGCACAGCCCAGAAAGTAGTAAAAATCATTTTCCTGTGCACCGTACAATTTGCCTTCACCAAGATGATGCGGATATTCCAGACATTCTTCCAATAATGCGATAGCTTCCTTATAACTATCGGCTCTCAATGCTTGTTTTGCCAATTCCACACGAGCCAATTGATACTGGGCAGGCACTTTTCCTTCGCCACCCTCCCAGGGATGGAAGTTATGTGCATCCAATACCGTTTTCGCCTTTTCGTACTCTCCTGTCTGATTCAACAAGGTGATTTCTTCCAGTATCAGGTCATCACGCTGCTTAATCAAATCAGGATATTGTTGTAGGAAAGCAAGACGTTCTTTGTGTGAACGACGGACACGTTTGTAAAGTTGGTCGAGTTCCATCAAGATACGTGCGTCGGTTGAGTCAAGGCGGAAAGCACGTTCCATACACTCGATGGCTTTTGCCTCCTCATTTTTCTTATTGAAGAATGCCAGAGCCAGGTTACGCCATACAGTCGGGAAGCTATCGTCCAGTCTTGCGGAAGTTTCCCATGCCTCCATAGACAAGTCGTACTGGCGCTTGTCGTAGTAAAGATTGCCCAAATAGTAAGGAGCTCTCGCATCGTTCGGATTTTGTTCCATGGCACATTGCAAGGCAAGAATTGCTTCCAACCGGTTGGGAAAACAGTAATCGGGACATGCCTTGACTGCATCGTCAAATGCTTGTTTCACTCCGGGCAGTCCTCCCTGATGCAGGCACCAACCCAAGTAATAGTAAGTCATCGGAGTAACAATACCCTCGGCAATAGCTATATTCCATAAGGAAGCAGCTTCCTGCCAGCAACCTGCGGCACAGTAGTCGAGAGCTATTTCATCATAGTTGTGAGGTTCGCCACGCATCATCTCTTTCATGACAGCCAGTTCGTCGGCTACGTTCGTAATCAGATACTTCTCATAACGACAGCCAAAGTTGAATTTATCAATAGCCAATGAATCTTCAATCAGTTGCAGGGCTTCTTCGGTTTTGTCCATCCGGCGGAGAATAGCAGTTTTCAGAGCACGGGCTTTATGATTATGCCAGTTGCGGATAAGCGAGCGGTCTATTTCGTCCAGTGCATCCTCCAAACGATTCTGCAGGATAGAAATCTGCGCGCAGGCAAAGTATCCGGCATCCTGCCAGGCGGCATTCCAACAAGATTTATAGAAACGGTCGTAAGCCTCATTGTAGCGTCCCTGGTATTTCAGGGCAAGACCGAGATTATAAATCGGTTCTCCGTCGTATGGGTTGGGGTTGCGTTTCTGTAAGGTCTTTACGGCTGTAAGCAGATATTGCTCCGCTTTATGGAAACGACCTTTACGGATATACCACAGACCGAGTGCATTGTTATTGCGCACATCAATCGGGTCACGACGCAATGCTTCTTCGTAGTACTCTACGGGATTGTATGTGGCGTGTCTATACTGTTCCAAATGCAAGCCGGTCAGATAAAGCTGCTCGGTGGTCTTTATTTCTTCCGGGAGCAAGGCTGCTTCAGCAGCGTCGGGAATAGGTTTCACTTCTTCCGGTTCTGCATGCCAATAAAGTAATTCCTTTCCGTTTGCTGTGATTTCAAGAATCAGTTTATCGAGTTTCTCACCTTTCACATTTACTGTTTCATCCAGTAGTTCTTCCGGGGTGATAGTCACTTCCTTGCCATAATATATTTTCCCGTCTTCACCTTTCAAGACGACGTTTACCGTCTGGCGTGAAGTAGCAAATATCTTGAAACGTACGCTGTCCTCTCCTTCCGGTTCAATATTCATCAACAAATCCTTGCTGGCATTCTTCACCACTCCCAATTCCCGATAAGGCAGGAAATATTGAACAAAACTCTTTTCTTCGTAAGGTTGGAGCCAGGTAAAGTCCGGTTGATTTTCGGTATATACGCCTGCCATCAGTTCAATGTACGGCCCGTCTTCGTCTGTCAGGTTGCGGTCCCATGCGCGGCCGAAATCACCATTTCCCCAAGTCCACTGTTTCTTGCCCGGAGAAATGTGGTGGTTGGCTACATGAAGCATGCCGGCACGGGTATCGTTCTCATATCCGCCCTCGAAGTTAAAACGGGAGTTGACGGCCATATAGGAAGTAGGAACCTTGATATTCTTATAGTTCGAGATATCTACTCCGGCAGAATAGTCCATCTTGTAGTAAGTACCCGTTGCGATGGGGAAACTGGATACAGCACGCTTTCCATGATCGAACACGGCATTGATATCGGGCGGGAATACGCTCTGATAGTAATCGTTTACTGCTACGGCAGGGTTTGCCCACCACAGGAAAGTCTGCGGAACTTCGGTACGGTTGTAAAGCACCCCCTTGATTTCGAGAAAAGCATGTCCCGGACGAAGCGTAAAACCTGCCATTCCTTTCTGGTGGAACATACGTTCCATTTCATTCACCCATACCGTGACACTTCCGTCGGCATTTTCTTCAATAGTCGTATCTACGGGCATGTAGGTGCTAGGGCGGTGATGTTGAGGCCAGTTAAACTCAATGCCACCTGAAATCCACGGTCCCGCAAGCCCTACTAAAGCCGGCTTTATCACATGATTATAATAAATGAAATGACGTTCCCTGATTTTATCATATGCCATCTGTACACGTCCGCCCAGCTCAGGTAGAATCATCACTTTGATGTATTCGTTTTCGATAAAAATAGCATTGTATTCCTTATCCACTTTCTCATCGGACATCGATTCAATCACAGGATAAGGATATACGACCCCGCTGCTACCTTGATACACACGCTTCTCCAAGAAGATTGGATTCTTCTCTGGTTTGCCTACTTCATAAGTAGGAATAACCACTTTTTCTTTCCATGCTTTTACCATCGTATTATTGATTATAAATTTGTTTTTTTATTCGTTGACAAAGAGATCAAGAGACAAAGAGGGTCAGGGACAGGGAGATTTTACATTCTCCCTGCCTGATTGATGATGTTATCCAATACCTATTTACTTACTTGTTAATTTGCCAACCTGTTATTTTTTTATTTGATTAAATCCTTTTCCAATGCTTCCAGTGATTTGCCTTTCGTTTCGGGCAATGCACGGAAGAAGAACAGATAGCCGACAGCACAAATGGCTGCATAAATCCAGAATGTACCACTGCTTCCCAATAAATTATTCAGTAACGGGAAAGTGTATGTCAGCGTGAAACTACCGACCCACAAAGCAAACGTACAGGTTGCCATCGCAACGGCACGCACCCGGTTCGGGAAGATTTCAGCAAGCAACACCCAAGTGATAGGTCCTAGAGACATCGCATAGCAAGCGATAGCCAAAACGACGAGTACCACCATAAAGAATCCGCTGACTTCGAAGAAATAGCAAGTGCCAAGAATGAGATAAATGCCTGCCAACCCTCCGGCTCCCAACAGCATCAAGACACGGCGTCCCAAACGTTCAACCGTATAGATAGCCACAAAAGTAAAGATTACATTCGCCACACCTGTTACCACAATATTAAAGAGAACATCTCCCAACGAATATCCTGCAGACTGGAATATCTCCTGCGCATAATTGAAGATTACATTCGTACCGCACCACTGCTGGAACACCGCCACAATAATACCAAGAACAAGGACTTTGCGGAACGGACGACTGAACAATAACCGCAATCCCCCTTCCGACTTCGAAGAACCGGTTTCTTCCACCAGACGAAGTTCCTGGTCGGCATAATCGTCACCGCCTATTTTACTAAGCACATTCCATGCTTTCTCTTCTTTTCCTTTCATCGCCAGCCAGCGGGGACTTTCGGGAATGAAGCATGCCAACAACAAGAATATCGCAGCAGGGAAGGCAGCCGCCCAAAACATCCATCGCCATCCCATCTGCCCGTTCCATGAAGCACAAATATCCATAGGAGAAAAGTCTGCAGGAATAGGTTCTGCAATCAGCCAGTTAGTGATTTGAGCGCCAAGGATACCGAGTACAATTGTTAATTGGTTCAGTGAGACAAGCTTTCCCCTAATTGACGTAGGAGCTACTTCGGCAATATACATGGGAGAAAGTCCTGAAGCAATTCCTATTCCGATACCGCCCAAGAAACGGGCTGCCAAAAACCAGCTAAATATCGAAAATGCTCCGGTAGCGTAAGCGGAAGACAAGAATATGAAAGCAGAAATTATCAAAAGAGGCTTACGTCCATAACGGTCTGCCATCATACCCGCCACCATAGCGCCAATCAAACAACCGAGCAAAGCGACGCTCATAGCAAGCCCTTGCATGGCAGGTATATCAGCAATATCAAAATAGAGTTCGTAGAAAGGTTTCGCTCCCCCTATCACTACCCAGTCGTAGCCGAAGAGAAGTCCGCCCATTGCAGAGACTAAACATATAAAATAGACAAACTTTTTATTATAACTTTTCATACCATTAGAAGATTGATTAATTGATACTGCAAAGATAGAGCATGTCAAGAGCATAAAAAATAGAATTTCATTCGATAAAGATGGACAATCTTATTTTTTGCAGTTTATTTGATAGATAAGATACATTGTTATATATTTGCGCAGAACAGTCGAATCATATACTATGAGAATATGGTAAAATTAAAAGATGGATTTACCGGGGAAAGAGCCTTAGTGCTTCCCCGCATGATCGTTGACAAGATGGAAGAGGACCCTCTGACCTCTATGCTACACATCACCGACATCGGATATTATCCGAAAGCCAAACATCATTTCCGAGAACGGAAAGAGCCCATTAACCAATATGTATTTATCTATTGTATAGACGGAGCCGGATGGTACCGCATCGGCGAACAGGAATATACGGTATCCGCCAACCAGTATTTTATCCTTCCTGCGGGAATTCCTCATGCCTATGCTTCCGACAAATCGTGTCCATGGACTATTTACTGGATACACTTTAAAGGTATTCTCGCTCCCTTTTACGCTCAAGAGGCAAGCCGCCCAATGGATATCCAACCTGAATCGCATTCACGCATCAGTACACGAATCAATTTATTTGAAGAGATATTCAATACTTTGAAGAATGGTTATAGTAATGAGAACCTGCGTTATGCATTCTCTATGTTTCATTTTTATTTGGGAACATTGCGATATATACAACAATTTCGCAATGCAGCTGCAAACAATGATGCAGCAGAAGATGAAAATGTAAGCGAACTGGCTATTCATTATATGAAAGAAAACATGGAGAGACATCTCACCTTGCAAGATATAGCCGACCAAATTGGATACTCTCCTTCCCATTTCTCCTTGTTGTTCAAAAAGAAAACGGGACACAGTCCACTCACCTACTTTAATCTGCTAAAGATACAACAGGCCTGTCTGCTGCTGGACACAACCGACATGAAAATAAATCAGATATGCTATAAGATAGGTATAGAAGATACCTATTATTTCTCACGGCTATTCAGCAAGATGATGGGAATGTCACCACGTGAATACCGTAAGTCAACGAAAGGGTAATACAGGCAAAGCGGATTATTCAAAGAATAGAAGTTCGCCCCCGTCCGATTCCGCATAGTCTCTCAACAACGATTGAATCATTCCGGCAGCTTCTTTCAAACCTTCTTTGCCATTATAACCGTTGACAATAGCAAGAATATGGGTAGTATTGATATCCATTTTCGTACGCTCATGGTCACTGGTCGGTGTTCCTATCCCTCCGAAAGAATCACGATACACAGGCAATCCTTCGATATTCAGCACACCGCGTCCGATTCCCTCAAAGGGCTCTCCCGCCTTGCCGATACCCAGTTCAAGGCACGTGCCCTGTATCTTATCCGCATCGAACCCTCCGATAGAATGCCCCGTACGGAGAGAAACGAGATTTATGAGATCTACCAACGTATCAATCTGATATAAAGGAATCCCACGCATCAAACGACGGCGCAAAGCCTCTGCCGACGGGCGATAGCGTCCGGGATCCTTACCACAACGCTTATATGCCTCACGAGTGGCTGCAATCACAGGCTGCCGTTTGATGTCTTCCATCTGCGTTGTGGAAGTCAACTGTTCGGTGAAGGCATTAATTTCACGCCAGAGCCCTTCACTATAAGTTGTGTTTCTAACTTTTGCATATACAGCTGCTCCGGCAAATACCGGACAAGCCTCTTTAATCTCTTGAGAAATGGAAATAGTATACATATTCAATCGATAATAGTTTTTGGCAGTACAAAAATAGATATTTCGCCTCAATATATAACACCGATCCTGTGGTTATTATCTATATTCCACCCAAAAACTCCTCTCTAGAATCGTATTGTTTCTTTTTTTTAGTAACTTTGCAAAGCTGTGAAGAATAGAGATTCTATATCGCAGCTTTTTACATGTTAAAAAGAGAAAGCGTTTATGCTTTTATCCTAAATATCAAAAGATCGCCAATTTTTTAACAGAAAGGATAAAACAATACGACGTTCTCGCTTTGTTTTGTAGGCTCGTGGCGTCTTGTCACATTCCTATAATTCAGGCGTGGAGGGGAGTGTGTTTACTTTCTGTAGGGCGTTTGGCGATGCCTTGATATTGGTGGCACAATGAAGTTCTCCACGCTTTTTATGTCCTTTTCCATAAGGCCTCTTTTTTAAGTAATCCATCTGAGGAGAACCGGATATACGATTAATCTTAAATGAATATAAGATGAAAAAGGATGTGCATATAGGGAAGCTTATTAAACTAAAGTTATCGGAAAGTAACTTATCCATAGCTGATTTTGCAGAAGCAATTCACAAAACCCGCACCACAGTTTATGACATATTCAACCGGAAGAGTATCGACATCGACCTACTAGTCACCATATCTGAAGTGCTGCAATTCGATTTCATCTCTTATGCTTATAGCAACCGGTCTGAAACATCCTCTCCCGGCACATCCAATAGCTATCTCATCGTTAAAGTGGTGAAGGAATGCGAATTAGAAAAAGAAGAACCTATTTTATTCCGATGCAAATTAAAAACGTAGCAATTTATTGACGCTACCTGTCAGTTCTTTCGACAGATTTTCAAATCTCCATATCATTTACTCGTCTATATTTGCATTCATTATTAATCTTATATAAAATAAACATATTATGATTGGAGTTATTATTGTACTGCTTATCGTTGCCTATGTTGCTTATAAGTTTTTGGGGAACAACGACAATGATTACGTGAAACAACGTATTAAAGGAAGAAATGAGAATCAGAAAAAAGTAATCCGTTATTTCTGTAATGATGACGGCTGTTTCTCTAAAAGAATGAAAGATGAAGAATATGATGCGATGGTACGCAATGTATTGAACAGCATGGACTTCAAACAAAAAGCGCTAAACAAGATCGGTTTGGATGAAAGCGAAGTAAACGAGATCGAGCCGGTCCATTTCGAAGGATGGGTGTTTGGAAAGAAAGCATATGCACGCTTAGGCAAAGACAATATTTACCGCAGCTCAGCCTATCAGGTTTCCTGGTTATTCTTCAGTGCCAATCAGGTATATTTATACCAGTACACATTCAATATGGATGAAGACGGCAAAAAAGAAGCGACAGAAGAATATTTCTACAAAGACATCACTAACTTCTCTACTTCATCAGACACAGAAGAAACGCCACAATACGACCCGAAACAAAAGAAAAATATACTTATCAACGTGGACAGCAACCGCTTTGCACTGACTGTTCCGGGTGACAAGTTCTACTGCTCTATGGAACAGAACGATTATACAGAAAGGGCTATTCAAGGCATGAAGGCTAAACTTAGAGAGAAGAAAGCCTGAGATGTTTTAATAGATAAGTGAGTGACAGAAAAGTGCCTGCTCTCTAAAGAGCAAAAAGAAGCGAGAGAATACTGCCTCTTTCGTCCGTTGGAACGCCCGAAACTTAAATGGAGCAAAGTATTGGGCATTCTGATCGGAGTTGAAATTCTGGTAAGTTCTCTATCATATGCGCTATCTTTATGGAGGGGTACTTTTCTTATTTATTATATTCCGGGCAACTTATTATGTTTCATTTCCACCGGAAAACAAATACTCATAGGCATAGTTAAGTTATATCAACGCTATGCACCCGAAGAAACAAGAAGAAAATGCCTTTATAAACCGACCTGCTCTGAATACGCCATCCTCGCATTGAAAAAGTATGGTCTTGTAAAAGGACTATACAAAATCTACATCCGTTTATTCAAGACATGTCGGGGAATAGAATACGGCATTGATTATCCATAAACTAATACCTAAATTCATATATGGGATTCTTTAATAAACAACGAACAGACGGCCGGACATACGACGGTCAGGGGGAAGAACGAAAAGGATTTATCGATCGTATTTCATTCAATGGAGAAGCAGAAGACATTGTATGGAAGTTCCCGTACGATAATCTTTCCATTGGCACACAATTGATTGTCAATCACAGTCAGGAAGCAATATTCTTGCGTGGTGGTGCGGTATGTGATATTTTTGGCGAAGGTACACATACGCTATCAACCAATAATATTCCGGTTCTCCAAAAATTAATTAATCTACCCTTTGGAGGCAGAACTCCTTTTACAGCAGAAGTCTATTTCGTCAGCAAAACCGTACGTCGTAATCTCAAATTCGGAACAATCAACGCTGTTCCTGTACGCGACCCGCTTTACAGTATCCCCATTCCCGTACGAGCTTTCGGTGAATACGGTATCCGAGTCGTGGACGCTTCAATGTTATTAGGCGAATTGGTCGGTACACTTCATACATTCGACACGGAAAGTATCATAGAGCAATTTAAGTCTGTCGTTTTGCAGCAATTAAACGCCAGTTTCGGACAGTTCGTCAAACAGGAAAGAATCTCCGTAGTAGACTTGCCGGCTTACTCTCCGCAAATGGCACAATACTTACAAAACTGTCTGAAGAGTGAATTTGCGAGGTATGGCATCAGTCTGGAAAACTTTAATCTGGCCAGTATCAATTATGATGAAGGCCATCCGAATGTCCAAAAAGTACTCGAAGCACAAGCCAATGCCGCTGCAGAAATATTTGAAGCGCAAGGACGTGCGCAACGACGCAACATCGAACAATATACTTTCCAGGAAGAACGTCAGTTTGATGTCATGGAGACCGCTGCCGGTAATGAAGGAGGAAGCGGGCAAATGATGGGCGCCGGTATGGGGCTAGGTATGGGAGTAGGTATCGGAGGGGCATTCGGAACTCAGATGGGTAACATTGCCGGAGTGATGACCAGCCAACAGCCGTCTTCTGCCGCAACTCCGCCTCCACCACCTATGCCTGTAACGTATCATGTTCTGGTCAATAACGTACAACAAGGACCTTACGATCTCCCCACATTACAACAAATGGCACAGAACGGAACGCTTACACGTGATACTTACGTATGGAAAAACGGAATGCCGCAATGGACTAAAGCAGGCGAAAGTACCGAACTGCAATCATTATTCAGCGCAGTTCCCCCTCCTCCACCCATTTTATAATCACCCTTAATAAAATCAGGATATGGCAAATTCCAGAATATCTTTTGTATCCAATATTCTTATTCCCATCTTGACGGGTATCATAACGTTAGTATTATTCCTTTTATTCCGCCCGGAAAATGCCGGAGCTTTGTTCTACACCAATATGATATATACGTTACTACTGGAAGGCTTTTTATTCGGCTTTTTGAGTCTGCTACAAAAAGAGAGCAAGAATATTTCAGGAGCATTTTACAGCATTATCAGCGTCGGTGCAATCTACTATATCATATTCGGTAGTGGTTGGATGATAGCTTACTCATTGCTTCTGACCGCTATACTCTCATACAAAGTATATATCGCGGTTCATAGTATCATATTCTTGTTATTTATAATCGTAGGCTCAATAGTCACTCGGACCGATAATAGCTATCACGAAAAGACGGAAGAGCAGACGCAACAGATGAGAAGTATCCGGTTCTACACCGAAAAGATGAACCAATTAGCTTCCAAGTATTTGCAACAAGGGATTGATAAAGATACAGACCTTTCACAATGGGACGGATACAAGGTTCTCGGAACACTCATTACAAAGATAAATCACCTCACTCCTTCCATCTTCCGTAATGATATGGCAGTCAAACAGCTAAGCAATATGCTGGAAAATTGCGAAAAGATTGTTGCTGAGATGGAAGAAGTACCTGATTCGGATTTGAATATGATTGACCGTAAAATGAAACGATTCGCTTCAAATGCAATAGATGAAATAACGCTGTTGCGCAATCTGTCGCGAGGATAAATCACAGAATAACATTATAGATAAAACAATAATCATGGAAATAATATCACTTTCATGCCCCAATTGCGGAGCTCCCGTATCTACCCGGCAGAATAACTGCGAGTACTGTCAAAGCCCGGTTATCATCACCTCTTTTACGAACATTGCAGATATGCCTCTGCCGCAAATCAGCAAGTACGCAGACTCATACAAGAAAACATTGGCAGAGAATCCGGACAGCCAGGACCTGAATCTGTCTATCGGCATCTGCTACCTGAGGCTGAAGATGTACGAAAAGGCATCTGCCTCATTCGAAAAAGCGATGGAAGATAACTTTGATAATCCCGAACCATTCTTTCTGGCAGCAGTTTCATTGTTACGAGGAAAAAAACCGTTTGTCACTCTCCGCCCGGTAATCGACAAAATAGAAGAATATCTGAATGCCGCAGTTATGATTGAACCGCGAGCAGTTTTCTATTATTTCATGTCGTATATCAAACAGGATTATTATAACCGGAAATTTTTCAAGACATCACCCACCAGCGAGGAATTGTATGCCACAGCTATCCAATATGGATTGACAGAGACCGATATCCAGTCTTTCCATTCTATGATCGGTATGCCACGCCCCTAACCGCCGGAAGAGGTCAACATGATTCCGGACAAAATACGTCCGGAACGAATCCCTAAACGACGGGCGGAGAAGAACTCGTCACAATGGGTATAAGTGCAGATACCGGACAGTTCTATCTGACTGTCGGGAACGCCAAACGATAATAACTGTATCCGGTTAGCCTCCCACAAATCCAAATGATGTTTTCCGGTTTGCCCGTTCCACGTCGAAATACGGAGCATATCAAAATCTTGTTCTTTGAATGCTTCGTATACTTCTTCACCCACTTCAAAAGACTCCAATGAGATACTCGGACCTATGCAGGCTATAACATCCTTACCTTCCGTTCCGAAAATACAGTGCATTTTCTCTAAAGTACCGCGAAGGATATGTGCCACTGTTCCCCGCCATCCGGCATGCACCGCCGCAATGGCTTGATGAGTGCGGTCATACATCAAGACAGGCACACAGTCCGCCGTAGAAATACAGATGCAATATCCGGGTTCGGAAGTTATCAGCGCATCGATTCCATACAACGATTTTTCTTTCTGTTCCGGAGATAATCCGGTAAAAGTGTCCTCAATATGCAAAATCTCCGTACCATGTGTTTGCACAGGGACTACCAGCTCAACAAGAGACTGTGGCAATGCTTCCAAAAGTAGCTTTCTGTTAAGCCACACCCGTTCCGGTTCGTCCCCACTGTAATGCGAACAGTTGAAAGACGCATAAGCCCCTTCACTGTACCCTCCCCACCGGGTAGTTACAAAATGAGAAATGTTGGAATATGAGCTTAGCGACTCACATCCCAACATTCTTTTATCTTCTGTGAGTGAAATCATTTTTCTTCCCAATCTTCTTCTTCGTACTCATAGTCGATGTCCTCGTCATCATCCGCATCTTCCTCATATTCATAAACGATGTCTTCATCCTCGCCCATGTCTTTGAGTTCCTGTTGCAAGCGGGTCACGTCTTTCGGACGGTGGACAATCGCCTCTATCTTGTTACTCTCCTTATTCAGTTCTTCCCAAAGGATGTCTTTCAACACCGAGATTCCCAAACCGGAAACAGAAGAGATGAATACGTGCGGTATGCCTTCGGGCAATGTAGGCTCGATTTCGTCCATCAGTTCCTGATCGAGCATATCGCTCTTGGTAATTGCCAACACCCGTTGTTTGTCCAGCATTTCAGGATTGAATGTACGCAGTTCGTTCAGCAAGATATCATATTCTTTACGGATATCATCACTGTCCGCCGGAACCATAAACAACAACAAGGAGTTGCGTTCGATATGACGCAGGAAACGGAGTCCCAAACCTTTACCTTGACTGGCTCCCTCGATAATTCCAGGAATGTCCGCCATTACAAAAGATTTCCCATCATGATAGGAAACGATACCCAGATTCGGTTCGAGTGTCGTAAACGGATAATCGGCAATCTTCGGTTTGGCAGCCGAAATGGAAGAAAGCAAGGTAGACTTTCCCGCATTCGGGAATCCTACCAGACCAACGTCGGCAAGTAGTTTCAGCTCCATGATAACAGTCATTTCCTGCATCGGTTCTCCCGGCTGCGCAAAACGCGGAGCCTGGCGGGTTGCCGTCTTGAAATGCCAGTTACCTTGACCGCCGCGACCACCTTTAAGCAGAATCACTTCCTGCCCGTCTTCAGTCACATCACAAATGTACTCTCCGGTTTCGGCATTGTAAACAACCGTTCCGCAAGGTACTTCAATTACCTTATCCTCGCCGTCTTTGCCGAAACTACGTCCTTTACTTCCCGACTCTCCATGACCTGCCATCGCATGACGGTCAAACTTCAAGTGTAGCAAAGTCCAGTAATTACGGTTGCCGCGCAAGATGATATGGCCTCCTCTTCCGCCATCGCCCCCATCGGGACCTCCGTTAGGACAATATTTCTCGCGCCTCATGTGCGTAGAGCCTCTTCCGCCCTTACCCGAGCGACAGTATATCTTTACGTAATCAACAAAATTCGATTCAGCCACGTTGGTTAATGATTAATTGGTTAGTGATTTATATTTAAAGAAGACTACAGTCCGTCCACCGCTTCACAGATATCCGCAAAGATACCTTCCATAGTGCCCAGACCGTTGATGTGTTGGTATTTCTTTTCGTTCTTGTACCAGTCAATCAACGGAGCAGTCTGCGAGTGATATACGTGCAGACGTTTCTTGATCGTCTCTTCATTGTCGTCAGCACGGCCGGAGTCCTTACCGCGTTTGATAAGACGTACCATCAGTTCATCCTCTGGAACATCCAAATCGAGCATTACAGAAACATCCTGTCCTCTTTCCGCCAACATTTTCTTTAATGCTTCCGCCTGTGCAATTGTTCTTGGGAAACCATCGAAAATTACACCTTTGCTATCTTTAAAGCTATCAAATACGCTTGCCAGAATATCAATCATCAATTCGTCGGGAATCAATTGGCCTTGATCGATATAACCTTTAGCCGTTTTACCTAGTTCTGTGCCGTTCTTGATTTCAGCACGCAATACATCTCCGGTTGAGATGTGATTGATTCCATACTTTTCTACAATACGTTCGCTCTGCGTCCCTTTGCCGGAACCCGGAGCACCGAAAATTACAATGTTCAACATCTTTTTTACCTAAAAATTAATTTGTATTTGAATTTAGTCTACTACTGTATAAATGTCGGGATAGTTACGTCCGAAGCCGTCATAGTCCAGACCGTATCCCACGATAAAGTCATTCGGTATCTCCATCGCTACATACTCGATGTTGAGGTCTACCTTCAACTTCTCCGGCTTCACCAGCAGAGAAGCGATGTGAATTTCCTGCGGATTGCGTGTACCTAATGTATCCAGCAGACGTTGCATGGTGAGCCCCGTATCCACAATATCTTCTACAATGACAACCGTACGTCCGGCAATGTCTTCATTCAAGCCGATTACCTCTTTGATAACTCCTGTGGAAGTTACTCCCTGATAAGAAGCCAGCTTCACGAATGAGATCTCACAAGGAATCGTAATATGCTTCAATAGGTCGGCGGTAAACATAAAAGAACCGTTCAACACACTAAGGAAAAGCGGATTCTTACCTGCCAAATCGCGATTGATTTCGTTCGCTACACGAATCACTTCTTTCTGAATATCCTGTTCCTTAATAGAAACGGTAAACTGTTTGTCTTTTATCTGAATGGTATCCATAACCGGTTATTTTAAAAAAGTTGTCGCAAAAATACAATTTTTATTCTACTTAGTGAAATCTATATAGACGTTTTTATAAGAAGAAAAGGAGATGTGTTCTTGCACACACCTCCTCTCCTACTTGTTATAGTATGAATTCTTTATCTATAGCTATTTTTCATAAGTAATCTCTACTTTAGGAATATAAGCATTCATCAGAGCTTCCGGTCCACAATCGATGGACAAAACATTGTTGTTCATCGTCACATTCATATCAATAGTCTGCTCAGTTGTCTCTCCCGTATCCCAATCCATAATAGGTAATACCACTGAAACAGGTACTTTCTTGGATACCTTTCCCGTCTTGTTCAACAAGAATGCCAAAGCGGCATCTTCTTTACTCATAATCAAGTTAAACAAATGAATTGCAATAGCAGGATCTATTGTATTGGGAATTACCGATAGAGAAGCCTCTCCATAGTTATAGTGTATATCACCAACAAAATTTTCCAAGTTACCGTCCGCATTATACGCAAATGTCAGATTCATACCTTCATAGAAATCTCCAGGATTTGTAACAGAAGACAAATAATCACCTTCATAGCTCCAAGTATTAAATTCTTCCGTTTCATCATACTTATCGGCAGCGGTAGCTTTTACTATTTTACCGTCTTGCAATGTGTAAACTAAATTTTCCTTCGTATCATCCAAACTAATTGCCGTTATCGTATTTTCTTCATACTTAAACTCACGGTTTAAAAGCATATCATCTGTCGTAGCGCTGACCAAACGTCCTTCCACATCATATCCTAATTTAAGAAGTAAAAAGCCCATTTCTCCCATATCCATATTAATGGATTTTACTCTCATAGCCTTTTGCACCTTCAGCACAACATTCTCCAATTTCCAAGAATTGGCTCCACGAACCAGATTTACGGTATATTCTCCTTCGGGACAGTCAGTCGGCAAAGTGAATGTCAATCCATCAGCAGTAACCGTAACTTCGGAAATTTCAATAGCTTCTGCTCCTTCTGCTTTCAACACAATCTTATCGCCGTCCGCATATCCGCTACCTCCAAGCGTCACTTCGCTTCCTGGACTTACCTCTTCATTGGACAACGAAGGACTCGTAATCGGACTGTCCGCATCCGTCAAAGTGATAGAACCAAGTGTCCACTCGTTTCCGCTTTGTGTCAATATCACATTATAAACTCCTGACACCAACGTCATGGGAACTGTAAACGTGACTCCCGAATTAGAAAAAGCAGCATCCATCTTTGTCCGTTCTTTGGAGGCGTTCTCCAAATACAGATTAACGCCTGAAGCCGTAAATCCAGAACCTCTGATAATAACCTCACTGCCGACCGCAGCCGAAATTGGAATGTTCACACCGCTGACAGGAAGCTGTGGAGTTGAATCACCTTCATCGTCCGATGAACATGCTGTAAATGTACACATCACCGTACATACCATCAGCATCAATAACCAAATCTTTCTCATAACCAGTAAATTTCAAATTAATAATTAACTATACATATATTGTTAAGTATTTCTAAACATTTTCATACAAGATTATCCAGCCGAGCGCAGATGAGCTTAAATGCCTTCCAAAGTATTCAATATACGCTCTGTATCATCTGATGAAGGACGTAACATATCATTGTTTATAATCTTTCCTTCCTTATCCAAAAGCAAGAAACGGGGAATTCCCTCAATATTGTATGCTCTTTGGAAAGAGCTTCCACGACCGATAAGCAACTGAACACCGGACAAATCTCCACTTTTTACTTTTGCCTCCCACTTTGCCTTATCATGATCTATCGAAAGACTCAAAAAAGTAATATTCTTCCCCTCAAACTTTGACTCCAACTTTTTTAGGAAAGGTAATTCCCTCTGACATGGACCACACCAAGTAGCCCACAAGTCTATATAAAGATACTTTCCTTTAAAATCAGCTAGAGAATAAGACTTTCCATTTATATCAACCGCCTGAAAATCCGGAGAAGGCTTACCGGGAGAAGACAAATTCCATTTCTCATATTTATCCTGATAATCTGCCAAAAGCACAGTATCCTTCACATAAGTATGATAAATATTTTCCAAATCTGTAATATTCTTAATACCAAACCTTTCTACATATTCCGCAGCCAGACTGTTCAGCAACACTTCTTTGACTCTTTCATTCTTGAAATTATCTGCAATGTATCGCATTTGAGCAACGGTTTTCGGATAATAGTCGGTAACTTCCCGATTAGGAGTATCAAGTATATGAGACAGTTCCACAACAAAGTCACGGTACTCATCCATATCCAGCCAATCCTCATCTTCCACCATATACTTCCGGAGAGTATCGTAATAAGCCTCATCCGGGCGATAAGTACTATCTTGCGTCATCATAATATGTCCCATCGGATACATGACTACTCCTGTTCCATAAGAATAATGAATACGCGCCGCCTCCATTTTGTTAAAATTACCAATGTCATCCAGTCCGCGAACATTCAGCAATTTATATGCTTCCTGTTCTTTCTGCTCTACTTTCTGCATATACTCATTCAGAGGAAGAGCATACGTTTCATCCGGCAACGACGTGAGTGTAACAGTATTCAGATAATCAATTACTGGTGCCTTTTCACCTTCAAACTTAAACGTTCCGACATAATCATTGCCATCAAAAGTAATGTGTACACGATCTCCTTTTTCCAAATATATTTTCCGTTCGTTCTGGCCATAGAACAAATTAGCATATAAAGCATTTACACCGGAAATTGTATCCGCTCCATATCCCTGCTCATTCAGAGGAACTGAATTTATCGTTCTATGATACACCAACACAACTTCGGTAGCTGTAGGATTCTTAACATCAAATGTAACCACAATGTTATCCGGTTTACCGGAAGAGGTACAAGCACTTATCAAACCGGCCAACAACACTACAAATAAACAATTTCTCATATATTTCCTTTTTAGTAAAAATTTAATTATTCCTTTCACGATAGGTAGCGTCTACGATTCGAGCAAACCCAGTATACTTTTCCGGTGTAACAGAACTGAAATCACCTTCTGACTCCAATCCTTCATAAACCCGTAATATTCCCTTTCCAGCACCATCTACACTTCCTACAACCAAATCATATGAACGAGAGGCATTGGCACTTTCCTGATAAAGATTAAATTTGAGGCAAGTAATAGTTTCCCCATTCAAGGTAAATTGCCGTTCTGCTCCCAAAGGTGAAACAGATAAGTCGACCCGGTAAACCGTATTGTCCACAGCATAATACATATAATTTTTCAAAGAGCTAAAAGCATACAAAGTGCCCTCTTCCCCTATTCCCGTACAACCGGACAAGTCACCATAATAGGATTTTCCCAACACATAAGTGCAATCTGCATATAAAAGTAAATCCCCCAACTGAATGCCATAAAGATAAGACCTGCCATCCTTAGTCAGAATAGTATAAGTTGTCCCCATTTTGGCATTACCCGGATCATATTTCGTATTCTCCATATAAACATAATCATACCCTTCAGGATAATCATAAGACACACTATGCACCACTCCATTATCACCTTTAAAACTGGTAGCTATTTCTTCCATTTTATCCATCGTTACCAAAGGTTCAAGACTACCTAAATCTTCATAAGCCATCATCGGACAATACGCCATAAAACATTTATTAGTCGTATCATACAGTAAATACACAGCTACATACATTGATGCTGACACATTCGCCCCCACGTAGGGAGCTACATCAAAAGTCTTATTCACCACACTCTGATACAGACCATCTATCCCCATCCCCCTTTCACAGTAATAGGCTTCTTTACCACTGACAATCATTTTACCCAAACCAGCAGCAGTAATAGAATAAGGACGCAAAGATGCACCGTTTGCAGCTGCTTCATAAGCGAAATTATATTCTTCCTTCCACTCGAAATTATTCTTTCCCAAACGAGTAGCTCCATCATCTGTCAACAAGTAAAAAGGAGACTGGGCATCCGTCATTGTCGATGAAAGAGATTGAATCTTTCGCGGACCTTTCCATTGAGAGATTTCACTATAATTTTTCAGAAGATCAAAGTATGTATCTCCTGTAACCTTAGAAACCATATCCAAACGTGCACGTCCTTCTTCATCTGAACAAAGTACCATCCAACCTTCAGAAGTAGTATCGCTGACAGTCAAAGTATAAGTTTTTTGCCAATATATGCCCGTATCCTTCTCCGTCACCGTAAAATACAGGGTGTATACATCAGCGTTCAAAGTTACTTCATAGTCCAAATTGCGAGTATTGCCAATCACAGTTTCCACTTCATTCTCTATATCCTGATTGATTACCTTCCACTCAAATTCATACCTGTCGTCGGGAAGAGCAGAAGTACCAAAATCCGGTGTCAATTGTAACCGGTTATGCGTCAAGACAGAAATATTATCATCCACTCCGGTAATTTCAAGTTCTGTCAGATTACGGTAATCATAATTTCCTTTATCTTCCGTACAAGCCACCAATAGAAAGCCTGCTACCAGAATCCTCCATAAATTACTATACAAATTCTTCATCATATCAGTTCTTTTTAAACGTCAAAGGGTCTCCATTTCCATCAAAGGCATTTTCATCAAACTCTTCACCTGCATTCTTCTTTTCCTCTTGTTCCTTCACATACTGAGTCATTTCCGAACTAATATATACCTGCATGGCAAAGGTCATTACCGACACGTCATTAAAATCAGCCGGTGCAACATCCAGCACATCACATATCAATTCAAACTTCTGTTGCGAAAATGCTCCTAACAGATTTTCTTCCCATGCTACAGGAGCAGAGGTAAACATATCTGAAAATATAATACGGTAGCGCAAGGTAGATACTGTATCTCCTCCAGCTTGTATCTCTTCCGTTACAGGAAGTGCAAAATAGTCGTTCGCACGAAGCTCCATATAAATAGTCTTTTTCATTGTTTTCAAAGATTCCGTGCGTTTTAGAGTAACTATATAATTTATACCTGAAGCTCCGGCCGGTATCTCTACCTTATCCGACAACACATAATCCGTTCCCTCTACAGCATTTTCGGAACTAACACGGATATCTACCGGGCGGGACTCATCTACAGGACGTCCCAACAACTGGATTTTCACAGGAATTTCCATATCATCTCCACTCTCGTAGACAAAAGTAACATCTATGCTATCCTGCAAAGCACTCGCAGAAGAACGGTTATTAAAATAAATACCGCTAATATTCTGAAAAGTACCGGGCTCGCGTTCGTCACAGGCCGACAGACCAATCAGCAGGCTAAGAAAAGCCACGATATATCTATTTTTCATTTTCATCATACATCTTATTTTGTTCATTTAAAAGCATTTACTTTCAATTTTCTGTTTCCGAATCAGGAAGAGGAACTACGAATATCTGATCACTTGCTTCCGGATTTTTACTAGATACGGACGAGAATAAAACAGGTCTGTACAATCTCTTATAGAGATAAAAGAGTTGCCCTTCACCGTATAGCTCACGTATATATTCATACACAAGCAAATCTTGGGTCAATGATGAAACAGTAGTTACCCCACGATTCCGTCGCAACGTATTGACATAACTGGAACCTGCCGTCAAAGAAGCAGACTGGCTCTCGGCTGCAATAAGATACATCTCACCTATACGTAACATTGGAATCATTGTATTTTCTATTTTTCCGGTATCCTCCATATCCGCATATTTATAGAAATACCTGTTAGAACCTGAAGCCACCCAATTCACTCGATAACGGTAGTCGTCCTGGTTGCCTCCGGTAGCTGTGCCTCCGAAAATGAGATTATTCATCAGATCATTATCCATTCTGAATACATAGTTAGGAACACGAGTCGGGTCAAAATAATTTTTAAACAATTGGTTACGGCTTGCATGAGAGAGAGCAAAGATCACTTCAGAAGAGAAAATACGGTCCGGATCATCCGGTGAACCAGTAACCAGTTTTTTATCTACAAACGGAAAAATACCGCTATCTACCGCTTTTATGATTTCCGTAGAATAGTTGAATGCTTTCTTTCTTGCACTTCCACCTTCCTCATCATTGCTACTTGCATACAGACAAACACGTGCTAATAATCCTGTCACCGCATAATAATTCATCCGTAAAGCACGATAGCGCAAAAAGTTAGAATTCTGATTTACATCTCCACTCATCATCGTACCCTCCGTCTTTACCGGATCATTCACTAATAAGATTCGCGCTTCCTCTAGGTCGGTTATTACCTTTCGAATCACTTCTGAAGCAGGAAGCTGTTCTTCCGGCAAATTGGTCTGCGCTGTATAATAGGGGATACTCAGCTTATCTTTATTGCGTGAATACACCGGGCCAAACAGTCGAAGCATGTCAAAATGTAGCATAGCCCGCAGGGCAAGTGCTTCTCCGCGTATAATATTATAATTATCACCGGTAAAAAGAGATGTCCTGCTCTCCATATTCTCAAGAATCTCATTACAATTCAAGATCATCGCATACGCTTCATTCCACGTCTCGCTCAGTCTTCCACGCCAATATTCCGTTTCATATTGATAGTCGGCAAGATCTTTGTAATTTCCCCACACGGAATTGTCCGTCCCTATTGTATAAGCACCTCCCATTATTTCAATCATTTCCACAGTCAAAGCGCATCCGTATAGCTTGTCATTATTCAATTCCACATATACGCCATTCAATAATTTTTGGAATCCCTCCTCCGTAGAGAACAGTTCGTCATCCGATATCTTATCATAAGGCTTCACATCCAACCAGTCACTACAGCCACATAGCAGAAAGCAACCGAGCAACATACCTGTATATATTTTATTCTTCATAACTCATTCGTTTTTATAAGTTTTCTCTTCCATTGTTTAAAAGGTGGCACCGATAGACAAAGAGATCGTTCGTGCAAAAGGATAATCAATTCCACGTTCCGCCTTAACGGTAGACCAACGGAATATATCATTCATATTTGCCTGTAAAGATAAAGCTGCCAAACCTAGCTTCTTGACAAATCCTTGATTGAACTCATAGCCCAGACTGACAGACTCGCAAGTCAGTGTGTTTTCATCCATCACAAAACGAGAAGATTTCTCAGTAGTCTGCACCATAGATATACCTTTGAACTGCGCTTCACGGTTGGACTCCGACCAACGATTGTATAGCGCACGCTTATCTTGATTGTTGTACACTTCTTCTGTACCTATATTCTCTACCTTGTCGAAAAGAGAAGTGTTGAATAACTGCCCGCCTATTTGATAACGGAAAAAACAGCTGAGTGAAAAGCCTTTATAATAGAATGTAGTCCCGAACAATCCTTCTATATCAGGTTCCGTATCTCCTACCACTACTTCGTCATTCACATCATAGGAAAAAGAATATGTACCATCCTTCTTTATAAAGAGCTCTTTACCGGTAGCCGAATCTATTCCGGCAGACCGCACAGCCCAGATAGCTGTAGGACTTCCCCCGTCATAATAACGGGTAGTACCCGCCAATGAAGCCTGTCCGCTCTTATTCAAAGCACTAAAAGAGTCACCGATATTGGCATATTTCGAACGAGAGTGCGTTGCATTCACGCTCAAATTCCAATTGATTCCCTGTTCCGGCAGATAAATAGGAGAAAACTTCAATGTAGCTTCCCAACCTTTTGTTTTTTGCATACCGGCATTCATTGTCAGGCTTGTCACTCCCATAGAACCCGGAGTCGTGATGACAGCCAGCAACGGATCAGTATTCTTCCAATAATAATCCAAAGTCACATTGATCCGGTTATTCCACATCGTAATATCAGTACCGATATTATAATTGATTGTTTCCTGCCATCCCAAGTCTTTGTTTCCCAATGCATTCAGAATCACACCTGTTCCGAATACATTCGTCATCCAGCCATTGAACTTGTAAGTCGAGAATGCCTGATAAGCGGCAAAATTCTGGTTTCCCGGGTTTCCGACAGAAGCTCTCAGCTTGAGAAGTTGAAAGAAATCTTTATCTCTAAGGAACTTCTCATTATGAATATTCCAACCAAGCCCGACAGACCATGTATTCCGAAAACGGTTATCCGTGCCGAACATAGACGCGCCATCACTACGATAATTAAAATCAAGCAAGTAGCGATTATCATAAGCATAACCGCCATTGATATAAAAACTTGCCGCACGTTTCTCCGTCCGACTGTAATCCGGACTTTCCCCGTTTGGATAGCTATTGGCAAAAGATGGAGAATCAAACTGATCATCCGTAAAACCATTGGCTGAGAATCCATAATTTTCTCTTTTGGTACTGCTAAAATTGAATCCGGCCACAGCATTAACCATGTGTTTATCGGCAAATAAACGACCAAATGTAGCGGCCAGATCCCCTTCATATACTAATCCTTTGGTTTGTGTGTGCGTATATAACCCTTTCTCCGTATCACTTACATCATCAAACTGTGAATGTAACGGAGACAAACGGACATCCGACGTATCATCCGATTTCGTCAGGCCGAATTTGGCTCTTAAACGAAAATCATGTGTAGCAAACCACTCGATGATAAAGTTGTTGGTAAATCCAAATTCCTGCCCTTTATTATAATTGTTCAGATGAGCGTTCCATAACGGATTGGAAACAGAAGAATCATTTATGCCATCCTCCGGATAATACAGGTATTTTTCTATCTCACCTGCCGAATTATATTTCCGGTAATAAGGATTCGCCTGTGCATATTCCGAGAAGGAAACAGTTGGGTCGACCGTCTCCAAATAATCAATTGTCAGCTTATTGCTGAACTGAAATTTTCCCGTACGATATATCAAATCGATATTTCCTCCAATCGTTTGGCGTTCGGATTCTTTCATTACCCCATTCACATGACCTATGCTTAATCCTATTCCATAACGTATCTTTTCTTCACCACCTTCTGCATAGATATTGTGTTTGTGCGTAAACCCGTTACGTACCGGTTCTTTCAGCCAATAAGTATCTACTCCTCTTTCTATTTCCTTCAGCCGCTCGTTCCGCAAGCTATTTAAACGCAACTGATTGGAAGGACTGTTGGTGTTGTCCTCATATACTCCTGCCAATGTTTCAAACTGTAACTTTTCACGGGCATTCATCAGGTTATAGTCAGACAAGTCGGCTATATCTACTCCAAAATCTCCTTTATACGAAAGCTGAAGACGTCCCTTCTCCGGTGTTTTAGTTTCAATTACCACTACTCCATTGGAAGCTTTCGAACCATAAATAGCCGTAGAGGCAGCATCTTTCAATATCGTAACAGAAGCTACACGGTTCATATTCAGGTTCATCACAGTTTCCAGCGTAGTCTCGAATCCATCTAAAATAAACAACGGCTGGTTGGGATCTGTACCATATTCTTCCTTCAACCCTACTACACTGCTCTTTCCCCGTATCTCGATATCCGGCATTTGATTAGGATTGGAACCGAACTGATTATTTTCCATGATCTTAAAAGAAGGATCGAGTGTCCGCAAACTTTGCAAGACATTCTGCGAACCTACCGATTTCAACTCTTCCCCCTTAAATGTTGTGGAAGAACCTGTAAAACTTTCTTTTTTACGTTGATAGATTCCCGTAACCACCACATCTTTAATCTCCTGCAACTGTTGTTGCATTACGATATTTGCAAAAGATGAAGCATTCTTTCCGTTAAAATGTCTCGTAATCTTTTCATAACCGACAAAAGAGAAAGTTAGGTCGCAGCCTTCTACCGGTAACTTTATACTGAATTCTCCATTCAGATCCGTGGTCGTGCCGGACATTCCCGGTCCTGTTCCTCCTACTATTACCGAAACTCCGATCATCGGAGATCGGTCACTTCCATCAATAATCCGTCCTTTAAGTTCCATTTCTTTCTCTTCTTCCCGCAGTTCCTGTTTTCCGGAAGCAGGTCGCGGAACAATAATGATAGTACGATTCTCAACCTTAAAAGTGAAATTTGTACCGGACAGAATTTCTTGAAGTGCCTGTACCAAAGAAATATTATGATAATTAGCTGTTATCCTCTTCGGACATTCCGACAATTGTTTTGAATTATAAAAAAATTCATACCCTGTGACAGCACTCATCTTCTTCAATGCTTCCGCCACTGTCGCTTTTTTCAGCTCCACACTTACCGTTTGAGCATACACAGTACGACAACAGACTGAAAACACAAGAAATATAAGCCCTATCTTCCAATCAATGTGAATAAAACTTTTCTTCCTTTTCATACTCTTATCTCATTCTTTTTATATTGTTGTATCTCTCATCTCAACCAGAGCACCCCATTCTCAACCTCACAGACAACCCCATTGGTTTCCTCCATCAGGCGAGTAATATAGTCAACGCCACGTTCATAACTGATTTTCCCGGAAAAGGAATAGTTTCTCAATCGCTCGGCAACCTTTATTTCAACCCCATATACCCTTGAAAGGCGTTTTGCCAAGTCCGGAAGAGTTTCATCCTCAAAATAAATCCAGCCATCCTTCCATGCCGCAAAAGCCGAAGCGTCTACTTGTGCCACCTTCATAGCTCCAGACACACAATCGAAGCTCACTTGTTGATCAGGAGATAAGATGACAGGTTCTTTCCCCTCCTCTACCTGATAACTGATTTTTCCCGTTACAAGCGTAGTGAAATGTTTACTATTTTCCGGATAGGCATTTATATTAAAGCTGGTTCCCAATACCTGTACAGACTCCTGATTACCAGTTTCTACATAAAACGGACATTTCTCATTACGACTGACTTCAAAAAAAGCCTCTCCCGTCAGTCTCACCCTACGTTCTTTCTTACCTTCAAACGAAGCAGGATACTCCAATGTAGAAGAAGCATTCAGCCATACTTTCGTACCGTCCGACAGAGTCATCTGAAAGTGACGTCCGGCAGGAACTTCTAGTTTCAAGATACGCTCACTTGCCAACGCCAGCTTTTTACCGGCAGCAGTTTGTAGAGCCACATCATCTGCTGTATTCTGCTCAATACGTGCTGCACTGTCAAGGGACATAACAACCTCATTCCCCATCTTTAATATAACTTGATCATCAGATATAGTGACCCCCATATCCTGTAACTGCGCAATGGCAGTAGGAACCTGTTCCGACGGAATAAGTGTCCGAAAAATCAAAACGCCCGTAATCAATGCCGCAGCAATACTACCGGCTGTCAATATACGAAACCTGCGTTTTATACGAAGTTTTCTCTGAATCCGACCTTGCAAGTCTTTAAACCCCTGATCGGCTATAAAAGGATCTTCCTGAGAATCGGGCAACTGCTTCCACAATTGTTCCAGCAGTTCATCGTCTTGTTCACCTATCTCCCGGTGCGGGATATCGTGTTTTGTATCCATATATAATGAAACTTACTCATTATATATAATACTGCACCTGATGAATTTACGTATCCGGTTCGATATTTTTTTTGAGAAAAGGTTATTTTTTCTTGATTTCCTTCCGTAACTTCTTCTTTACTTTATATAAAATAGTCTCAACTGTACGGATAGATATTGATAGTTCATCAGCAATAACTGCATTTTTCTTTTCTTCCCAATAACTCATTTGAAGTACTTTGCGGCTCTGTTCCGGCAGACGTTCTATGGCAGGAATCAACAATTCGTTTCTTTGTGAAGAAACAGGCACTTCCTCCCAATCCATCATTTGTTCCTCCATAGCTTTTTCTTCACGGGCCCTCCGTATTTCTTCCGCTTTAATCAATCTTAATGAATTATTATGAACCGCTCTTAACAGATAATTCCGTAATGATTTCGTGTCATCCAACGATTTACGATTTAGCCAAATAGCCATGAAAGCATCTTGCACCACTTCATAAGCCGCATCGGTATCTTGTAAAATATTTGTTGCATAAGTCCGCAGCAAACCACTATATGCTTTATACACAGCCTCAAAAGCCGTTGAATCTCCTTTTTTCAACGCTTTTACAATCCGGCTGTTATCTGATAAATCATATAGTTTTGCCATAAGCTATTTGCTCTTAATTAAAGAAATCAAGAGCAAAGTTAATAAAAAATCATTTCGGCATATATATTATGTTAGTTTTTTCTATCTTATAAAAGAAATAGTATAACAAAATGAGGTAATCACTTTCTTTTTGCACATTGTCTACATATAATACCTTATTCTACTCCGTGCATCATCTTCTGTAATTTCTTCGACAGCAGGAACAGAATCAGTGAGGCGACGCCCGACATTACCACAAATACCATAAAGAAATCGTACATCGTCGCAATCTGGAAGCCCAGAATGGTCTTTACTTTTCCATCTTCGGGGTAAAGGCCGCTCAACATACCGGCAAATTTGTTGGCGGTGGCAGTGGAAAGATACCATATACCCATCATCAGGGAAGCAAAACGCAACGGACTCAGTTTGTTCACCATAGAAAGCCCGATAGGCGACAGGGCAATTTCACCCATAGTGTGGATAAAGTAAAGTCCCGTCAGCCAAATCATACTTACTTTCACTCCCGGAACCGCATCTTTCACTCCGAAACAGATGAAAAGATATCCCAAAGAGAGTAGCAGGAGGCCGATGGCCTGCTTAGTAGGGGAAGAAGGTTCCATTTTCCGTTTGTTCAGGAAACTCCATACTCCCGGCATGATGTAAGCCAGTACAACGACAAAAAGCGGATTAAAGGATTGAAACCAGGAAGCAGGCATTTCCCAACCTAAAATATCGCGGTTGGTCTGTTCGGAGGCAAAAAGGGTCAGAGAAGCTCCCGCCTGTTCATAGGCAGCCCAGAAGAAAATCACAAAAAAGGCGACGATATAAATGACAAAAATACGGCTACGCTCTATCTTTGTCAACGAACCATCCAACAGAATAAGTACCGGAAAGACGATGCAAGCCGTGAAAATACCGACACTAATCCAGTCGCCTGTGAATATGTAGCCAAAGAATGCCAATAGAACAGCAGTCAAGACAGTTATTATTATGAGATTACGTATTTTTGTCCGTGCGTCCATCTTCGGGTGAGAGATGTGATCGGCTTTATCTTCTTTCTTCTCACGTTTTGCATCAGGAATGATACCGATAGCTTCGCCGGATGGAGAGAAAAGATATTTATTCTTTTGGGTCTCAAAAAGTACGACGGTAAATAGCGTCATGATTCCGGCTGCCAGAAATCCCCATTTAAAATCATGCGGATCGCCGGTATCTCCCAAGTAACCGCAAATCAACGGAGCAGCAAAAGAACCGACATTCACTCCCATATAGAAAATGGTATATGCCGCATCCAACCGTTTGTCGCCCGGCTCGTAAAGCTGTCCAACCAGCGATGATACCGTCGGCTTAAAGCAACCGTTACCCAGAATCAAAAAGCCGAGTCCGCCATACATCAGCCAATGTGCTAGTTCGGTATTATTCAATGTGGAAGCACTCATAAACATCAGGAACTGCCCGACAGCCATCATCACCGCACCCCAGAACACTGAACGGCGAATGCCCCAATATTTATCGGCTATATATCCGCCAATCAACGGAGTCAGATAAACCAATCCGGTATAGCTGCCGTAAATAGACGCGGCCGCTTCTTTATCAAACAATAAAGCTTGGGTCAGAAAGAGAATGAAAATCGCACGCATACCGTAGTAGCTGAAACGTTCTGCCGTGCTTGTTGCAAAAATCAGGTAAAGGCCTTTAGGATGCCCTTTCAATGCGCTCATGAGTTTATGTTTTAGTAGTTTATGGAGCGCAAAGGTACAAAAAACTAAATAAAATGCCTTAAAAAAGTTACTCTCTATTGAATGTAAACTTACTAACGATAGGTTATAAAGTTCTTTTATACTATTCCTAAACTATAAACGAAGCTTGCGTTTATAAAAACGAAGGCTTTGATTATATAAACGAAAGTTTCATTTATATAATCAGAGGCTTCGTTTATAGTTTTATTACTGATAAAAGAAAGTTTATTACCTATACAAAAGAACTTTATATCCCGTAGAAAAAACTTATCGACCTATATTCTGCCGGTCGTCTACCTACAATAAATGTGTTTTCTTCCTATAACAAACCGGAAAAGTCAGAAGAATCATGTACATTTGTGGGTAAAAAACTAAAAAAGGACATCACAATGAAAATATTTCCAAGCAGCAGTATCAAGAAATTGGACGCTTATACCATTGAGCACGAACCGATTGCATCAATTGACCTGATGGAACGTGCGGCAACAGTACTGACAAAAGCCATCACAGACAGATGGAGCACGGATACCCCCGTCACCGTTTTTGCCGGACCGGGAAACAATGGTGGAGACGCGTTAGCCATAGCCCGCATGATGGCTGAAAAAGGATATAAGACAGAAGTATACCTCTTTAATACTAAAGGAAATCTTTCACCCGACTGCCAGACGAACAAGGAATTGGTGGAAATGATGGAAGAAGTTACATTCCACGAAATCAGTACGCAGTTCGTACCGCCGACTTTGACACCGGAACACTTGGTGATCGACGGGCTATTCGGGTCGGGACTGAACAAGCCGTTAAGCGGAGGTTTCGCTGCCGTAGTAAAATATATCAATGCTTCTCCCGCCACAGTCGTAGCCATCGATATTCCTTCGGGGCTGATGGGAGAAGAGAACACGTTCAACGTGAAAAGCAATATCATCCGTGCAGACGTTACTTTCAGCCTGCAACTACCGAAACTTGCCTTCCTCTTTGCCGAAAATACAGAGTTTGTCGGTGAATGGGAATTGTTGGATATCCAGTTGAGCGAAGAAGGAATCGAAGAAACGGAGACAAACTACGAAATGCTAGAGATAGAAGAAATCCGTTCACTTATCAAGCCACGCAAACAGTTTGCACACAAAGGGAACTTCGGTCACGCACTGCTGATAGCAGGATCAAAAGGAATGGCGGGAGCCTCCGTACTTGCCGCCCGCGCCTGCCTCCGTTCCGGCGTAGGATTACTGACCGTACATGCCCCGATATGCAATTATGATATTTTGCAAATGTCCGCACCGGAGGCTATGGTAGAGACGGACGCCAGCGAAAACTATTTCGCCGTGCCGACCGACACCGATGATTACCAAGCAGTCGGCATAGGTCCGGGACTGGGACGGAACGAGGAAACAGAAGCTGCCCTGATAGAGCAACTGGAACATTGCCAGACTCCCGTAGTATTGGACGCCGATGCACTGAATATCCTTGCCAATCATCGCCATACACTCACACATCTGCCGAAAGGCTCTATCCTCACTCCCCACCCGAAGGAGCTGGAACGCCTGACCGGCAAATGTCAGGATTCTTACGAGCGATTGACGAAGGCTTGTGAGCTTGCCCATACCGCCCATGTTCACATCGTTCTAAAAGGTGCCTACTCCGCCATCATTACTCCCGAAGGCAAATGTTTCTTCAATCCGACCGGAAATCCGGGAATGGCAACCGGAGGTAGCGGCGATGTGCTGACAGGAGTGATTCTGGCGCTGCTCGCACAGGGCTACTCCAGTGACGAAGCTGCCAAAATAGGTACGTACATTCACGGATTGGCAGGAGACATCGCACAGAAGAAACAAGGTATGACCGGGCTGATTGCAAGTGATATTATCACCTGCCTGCCCGCAGCTTGGCGGCTTGTAAGCGAATAAAAGTTAAGAACTTAGTGTTTATTTCAATAACTTCATTAACTTTGTTTTCAAAACAGTTAAAAAAGAACCGAATATGAAAAAACTGATTATAGCGGCGGGTCTGCTGATGACGACTTCCGCCTATGCACAGACCGAAGTATTGACAGGAGTCACTCGTGGAAAAGACTACGGAGTGGTATATAGTCTTCCTAAAACTCAAATAGAGCTTGAAATAAAAGCGAATAAAGTGAAGTATACTCCGGGTGAATTCAGTAAGTACGCCGACCGCTATTTACGGTTGAACAACGTCTCTACCGATCCCGAAGTGTATTGGGAACTGGCAAGCGTAAAAGTGAAATCCGTAGGAGTGCCCAATGGCGACGCTACTTACTTTGTGAAATTGAAAGATAAAACGGTAGCTCCTCTTATGGAACTGACTGAGGATGGTATCGTAAAGTCCATCAACGTGCCTTACAGCCAAAACAGTTCTGCAAAGAAGAATACTCCGACCGCTCCTGCCGGGCAGGTGAGCGCCAATCCCCGCGACTTCTTGACCGAAGAGATTCTGATGGCAAACTCCACCGCTAAGATGGCGGAACTGGTAGCCAAAGAAATCTATAATATCCGTGAAAGCAAAAACGCATTATTACGCGGACAGGCCGACAATATGCCGTCGGACGGCGCACAGCTCAAAATCATGATAGACAATCTGAACTTGCAGGAAGAAGCCATGACAAAAATGTTCTCCGGCATACGGGAAAAAGAAGAAAAGACATTCACCGTACGCCTTACACCGGATAAAGAGTTCAGTAATGAAGTGGCTTTCCGCTTTTCCAAGAAACTGGGCGTGGTTGCCAACAACGATTTGGCAGGAACTCCGTTCTATATCAGCTTGAAAGACTTGAAAACGGTAAAAATACCGCAAGAAGACGGAAAGAAGAAAAAAGACTTGGAAGGAATCGCTTACAATGTACCCGGACAGGCATTGGTTACACTGACCGACGGAAAGAAGAAACTTTATGAAGGTGAACTTCCTGTCACTCAGTTTGGTATAATAGAGTATCTGGCTCCGGTTCTATTCAATAAGAACTCGACTATCAAAGTGTACTTTGACCCGAATACCGGAGGATTGCTTAAAGTGGATAGAGAAGAAGGAAAATAGAAGGAACACATTATCCATATAATTTTCTTCTCTTTACTCAATCGACTTCATTAACTTTATAAATCCGTCTTTCTGCATCTGAGAAAGATAGATAGTGATACGCGACTCGTAGCCCGCTTCATGATGGAAGTGGTCTGCGAGTTTCTCTATAATCTCACGTACCGTACGTTTCCCATCTATCAGCTCCCATACAGCCGTACCGTGTTCCTCCAAATATATCCGACGCTCTTTCGACATCCCTTTCGGTACAAGAAAGCGTTGCATCCACGAATACTTAAAACGGGGAAAGGAGAGCACAATAGTCTCCCCTTCCCGTTCTGCTGTTATATGTTCACTGCGACAGGGAATAACCTCTAACAGGTTTGTTTTCTCTTTGGCAGCCATCGTTTTTATTTCTGAATATTTGCTTCTTCCAAACCGTAACCTTTCTTTCTGTTCTCTGCTTTCAACATCAAAGCAATGATCAAAGCCAATATGCCAAAGAGAGCAAAAATACTCATCGGCAATGTATAGTCATAGGTTTGCGCGCCATCTACTACCGGACCTTTGCAATAAGAATTCAGTACCCATCCGATCAACAAAGGCACACCCATCAATCCCCAATTCTGTACCCAGAAGATCAAGGCATAAGCCGTACCCAATTGTTTTTCCGGAATGATCTTCGGAACAGAAGGCCACATGGCCGAAGGTACCAATGAGAAAGCAAATCCCAAGATAATCATGATAATCGTAGCAAACCACCATACATTCAGGATAGGCAGAGCGAACATGGTATGCACGAATATCAACATGACAGATCCGATAACCATCAATGTAGCCCCCTTACCGATACGGTCATACAAGGAACCGAACAGCGGTGTCAACACAATAGCGCCGATCGGCAGCAGCCCGGGAATAGTTCCCGCCAATTTCGGGTCCACGCTATACTTCTGAACCATCAAATCGGCGGCATACTTGATGAACGGGAACACAGCCGAATAGAACAGCACGCACAGAAGGGCAATCAACCAGAATCCCTTGTTGGTAATAATATACACAATATCTTTCATACGGAACGGCTCTTCCGGTTCCAATCCTTCCGCATCCAACGACGCATCCAGTTTCTTATCGTAGAAAGTATAAATGAAGAAGGCGATTGTACCTACACACAACATTATGAGACAAAACAAAATAGGAGCAGGAATATTGGTATGGAACGCACCGCCTTCGTCCGTATATCCGAAGAAGTCCGCCAAAGGAACAGTCATCACCATGGCCAAAGTCGTCCCGATACGTGCCGTAGCCATTTCAAGTCCCATAGCCAACGCCATTTCTTTACCCTTAAACCATTTGACGATAATCTTGGAAACAGTGATTCCCGCAATCTCGACACCTACACCGAAGATGGCATATCCCAGTGCAGCAAGAGTCACTTGAGTCTTGAAGCCGAAAAGCATGGCGCCTTCGGGGAAGGTAGTAGAAATGGCGTAGTATTTCAATCCACAGCCGAATACCATCAACAGACACGCCCCCATTCCGGTAAAACGGACCCCCATCTTATCCAGAATGATACCGCCGAAGATCAACATCAACAAGAATACGTTAAACCAGCCGTATGCACTTGTGAAGAAACCGTAATCAAGGCTATCCCATAATAATTCTTTTTCAAGCATGGGTTTTAGCGGAGACATTACGTCAGTGAGGAAATAGCCGCATAGCATAGTAAAAGCGACCAATGCAAGAACACTCCAGCGTAACACTGCGGAGTCATTCAATTTCTTTTTTAATTGTTCTGTCATTGTTATATTTAAAAAGTGATTAATAATCTAAAACAATTAAGCGCGGATTACACTGACCACCCGGAACATTGAGAATCCGTGTAATCCGCGTAATCCGCGCCTAACAATATGTTAATGTGACAATATGCTAATATGCCAATGTACTGCGAAACGCCGAACGAAAACTGGCATAACGGCAAATTATTAATTATTCTGCTGCAGGAGCAGGAGTTTCAGTAGCTGGCGCCGGAGTCTCGGTAGCTGGCGCATCAGCAGCAGGAGCTTCTGTTTGCGGTGCAGCTGTACCTGCGGGCAAGTTATACGGGTTAGTCTGTTGTTCCTTCTGTGCCTGTTCCAACACTGCGTCTGTAGCAACAGCCGAACTAGGAACCACATAAGCGGTAGCAATGCTCATTACAACCATAAAGATAGCCAAACCCCATGTTGCTTTTTCAAGAAAATCTGTAGTCTTGCGCACGCCCATAATAGCGTTAGATGAAGAAAAACCGGAAGCAAGTCCGCCTCCTTTTGAGTTCTGAATCAGCACGATGAAGCACATCAACAGGGCTGCAATCACCATTAAGATAACGAATAATAAGTACATTTTTAGTTATTTTGAATTAGCGTTAATAATCAATTTCTCCAAAAATCTGATTTGGTCTGCAAAGTAAGCATTTTTTTTTGGATATTTCAAGCTTAATTTTTTAATTATTTCAAGAGCTTTTGAATATCGTTGCTGTTTAACATAGATTTTAGCCAAAGTTTCTGTAAAACAGCTATCATCCTCCTCTTCTTCCCCACTCACCGTATTCGATTCATCACTCATTGCATCCGATTCCTCCCGCAAAGGTTTTATATGCAACGGAGCGTCGCTTTCACTCTTTTCTATGAAATCATCAATCAGTTCAAATCCCTTTAGCTTAGGCGCTTCTTCCGTCGATTCATCCGTTCCGGGAGTCTCCTCAAGCAGATAGGAAGTATAGTCCATCGAATAGTCGAAGCCGGTTTGGGCGGTCACTTCCTCCGGTGCCGTAGCCAGGAAAGCGTCAATCAAAGCCAATGTACGGTCTACCGAAGGCTCATCTTTCAGAACCTCAGTCAAAGGAACTCCTTTTTTCCGCGACTGAAGATCGAAACGGCTGCCTTCAATCAGTTGAAACAACTTCCGTCGGTCGGCTATATAGAGAACGGCCTTTCGCAGTTCCCCGCCGAAACTGATATCATGGAGAATATACAGATTTTTGAGATACAACAGACGAAGCGACTGAAAATACGGATACCTCGCAAGCAGATTGCGCAACTCGTACAAAGTATCCCTATTCAGCGTCTCCGGATGCTGAATCCATTGTTGAAAGTTAACAGAAGTCATTTATATTACCAGTTTGCTACGGTTGCATTGAATATTTGGTCGGTGATCTCTTTTGACATTTCAGCTATCAGCCCGTCCTGCACGGCAGTCAGCAATTGGCTGGAGTCGTAGGTACGGAAAGCGGAGAACTGCTGTTCAAAGTCTTCGGCATGATTTGTGTTGTTGACAAAACGGACGTTCACCGTGATGGTCAGCTTCGTTTCCGAAGAATAACCATCGGCGGACACCGCCTGGTTATACTGATTATATCCCGTGATCTCACCGTCAATCTGCAAGTCCGCATTCTGATTCGGCTTCAGCAATTGCAGACGGGTCTGGCGGATAAATATATCTTTCAGGTCTTCATTGAACTTCGTCGCCAACGGGGCATACACATACTCCGACTTTATCGGGAAATCGGCAATGGAAATCGTCTTCACCTTATCATAGTTGATAGATGAGCCGTTAAACTTATAGGAAACAGTGCACGCGATGACCGCCAATGGCAAAACCGCCAGCAGCAGAGGGCGTGTTATCTTTTTAATCCAAATCATATTCTTTTATTTTTCTATAAAGTGTACGCTCGGAAATGTTCAAATCCTTAGCCGCACTCTTCCGTTTTCCATGATGTCTCTCAAGTGCTTTGCGTATCATTTCTTTTTCTACTTCATCCAGCGACAGGGACTCTTCCACATATTCTTCCGTGTCCTGAATATCGTCATCATCTTTGCAGACAGCTGGTTGCTGCACCGGATGAATAATGGCAGGAACCGAAGGTTGCGCCGTCACTACCGGAGTGGCAACCACCGCACTGACCGGGCTTACCTGTCCGGCACGTTCAGCCATCAGATTGTGCACCATCTTTTTCAGTTCCGCCACTTCCTGCCGCATATCGAACAGAACGGAATAAAGAATCTCCCGCTCGCTTTCAAAACCCTTGCTCTCACGTGTACCCAGCAATGCGGGAAGACGTTGTGTATTCTGCGCGGGAAGATAAGTCTGCAAGATGGCAGCGTTAATCTCCCTGTTAGTTTCAATAATCGAAATCTGCTCGGTGATATTCTTCAACTGGCGCACATTTCCCGGCCACGGATAGGCCAGCAATTCTTTCTTTGCGTCTTCCGTCAACTGAATGGCCGGCATTCTGTATTTCTCTGCAAAGTCGGCGGCAAACTTACGGAACAACAGAAGTACATCGTCTCCGCGTTCACGAAGAGGCGGTATCTGGATAGGCACGGTATTCAACCGATAGTACAGGTCTTCACGGAAACGTCCCTCCGCAATGGCTTGCGTAAGATTGACATTGGTAGCCGCCACAATACGCACATCTGTCTTTTGTACACGTGACGAACCGACTTTGATAAACTCACCGCTCTCCAGCACACGGAGCAGCCGCGCCTGAGTGGGCATGGGCAACTCCCCTACTTCATCAAGGAAGATTGTCCCTCCGTCGGCTTCTCCGAAATAACCTTTCCGCTCGCCGATCGCACCGGTAAACGCGCCTTTCTCATGTCCGAACAGTTCGGAATCAATTGTGCCTTCCGGAATCGCTCCACAGTTGACAGCGATATACTGTCCGTGCTTCCTCCGGCTATATTGATGAATAATCTGCGGGAAACTTTCTTTTCCGACACCACTTTCTCCGGTAATCAACACAGACAAATCGGTAGGAGCCACTTGAATAGCAATATCAATGGCGCGTGATAAAACTTCGGTATTACCAATAATACCGAAACGTTGTTTCACTTGTTGTAACTCCGCTCTTGTCATTACTCTTTTACTCTTCGTCTACTGTATCCAGTTTCAGTTTGTCACTATCATCCCGTTTCTCGTAATACTGTTTCCGCAACGGATTCGCACGGGCCGCTTTTTCCCGCTGACGATTGCGGAACACATCAATGGCAACATAGACTGCCTGACGGAAAGAGTCTTCACTCGCCAGCCCCTGCCCTGCAATGTCGTATGCCGTTCCGTGTGCCGGAGAAGTGCGAACCACCGGCAATCCAGCCGTATAGTTCACTCCGTCGTCCATTGCCAGTGCCTTGAACGGAGCCAATCCCTGATCATGGTACATCGCCAGAATACCATCGAAATGAGTATAATTGCCCGAACCCATAAAACCGTCGGCCGCATAAGGACCGTAGCACAGGATTCCTTTTTCTTCCATTTCCTTCATGGCAGGAATGATCACTTCCTGTTCTTCCATTCCCAGCAAACCACCGTCACCGGCATGAGGATTGAGCGACAGTACTGCAATGCGCGGAGCACCGATACCGAAATCCTGTTTCAGGCAACGATGAAATATCATCAGCTTCTCTTGAATCAATTCTTTGGTAATCGTTGTCGCAATCTCCCGGACAGGGATATGCGTTGTCACCAAAGCCACACGGAAATCATTCTTCATCAGAATCATCAATGACTTATTGCCATTGCCCAGCCGTTCCTCGATATACTCGGTATGTCCGGGAAATGAAAACTCTTCCGACTGAATGGTATGTTTATTGATCGGTGCCGTTACAATAACGTCAATCAGCCCCTCACGATATTCTTCGATGGCACGCTCCAATGCGCCCAATGCAGCTTTACCGGCTTCAGGATCCGGTTTGGAGAATTCCACTTTTACCTCATCATCGGTACAGTTCACTACACTCAACCGGTTGTATCCCGCTTCGGAAGCACTGTTGATTATACTGAAATTAGCCTGAACATCCAATGCTTTCCGGTGATAGGCAGCCACTTTCGGCGATCCGTAAATAATCGGAGTGCACAACTCCAGCATAGTAGGATCCGAGAAAGTCTTTAAGATCACTTCATAACCTACCCCGTTTATATCTCCTTGGGTAATGCCGATTCTTATTTTGTTATCTTCCATGTTTTTATTTATTAGTTTGTTCCGCTTCCTTAGTTTCCTCTCCCAATGGAATCTGGTTCTGCTGAACTTCGTTCGGAAGTTTCAGCGTGTACAGAGAGGCTTCCATCTGGCGAACCAAGTTGCGTTTCATTTTATCAGGTGAATAGACAAATATTTCTGCTGTAATGATTCGTTGGTTCTTCTCGTCAAGACGGGTATGCGACACATACGGACCACCCATAAAGTCACCCTTCATGCGCCACAGCCCGCGCGCTTCCATCGTGTAGCTGTTCTGCACATTGATGGGGCGGACATCCGTCAGCAAGCTGTCGGTTGCCATATAAACGCCTTCCTTGAATCCGGGAATGTTGGCTTTCATCACAGAGTCACGTTTATGGACAAAATATTCTTTGGTAAACGTATCCTTATCTGTATAAGGATAAGAGTACATCACGAAGTTACGGTCGGCAGTACCGGTATTGGTAGAAGCCCAGAAGAAGTCTTCCCCTGTCTTTGAATTAGTCAGCTCGGCAGGCAGCCAGATATCGCAACCGAACAAGCTGTCCACCTTGTTTGAAATAAAGTTGCTGTGCTTCTTTTCGAGCGAAGTGATCTGGCGGTTCATTTCCGCACGGGTGAAGAAATTGATAATCGTCTGTCTGTTCTCCTTCACAAACTTCTCGAACTCTTCTTCGTTCGGAGCCTGGATAGTCAATATCATCTGCGGATTGGCATACACATCTTTCGCATATTTGAAAGAGGCCTTTGTATATATATCCTGTATATCTACAATAATAATGTTGCGTATCAACTTCAGCGTAGAGTCATAATCTTTGGGTGAAGTGTACATGATACGGAAAGAAGGTTCCGATTGCGGCAATCCGGGCATATCGGAATCGAGTGCATCATGCAAAGCTCTTCCTGCCGCACGATCCCAAACACCGTGGTCTACTACTACCAAAAGCTCGTATGCACGTCCACTAGAAGTGTGGTTTCCTTTCAGACCACAAGAAGCAAAGACAAAGGTTACCAAAGCAATGCTCAAATAAGAAAAGTACTTTTTCATGATGTTCGGTTTTATATATTAACTCTTATTATTTTCCTCCTGTTTCGCTGTTGACAACATACCGCAAGCTGCAAAGATATCTTCACCCCGCGAAGCACGGATCGTAGTGAAAAGCCCGTGCGATGTCAGGTAATCGCGGAAACGGGTCATCGTATCCATATCCGCTCCCTCAAGGTTTACACCCGGTATGGCATGAAAACGAATCAGATTGATTCTGCAATCCAATCCGCGAAGGAGCTTCAGCAACTCTTTGGCATATATCTGCGAATCATTGAGTCCTTTAAAAACAATATATTCAAATGAAAGTCGACGCTGTTTGCTAAAATCATAGTTTTTTAACAGTTCCACCATTTCGGTAATAGAGAACGCTTTTTCCGCCGGCATTAACTCGGAACGCTGGACCGCCACCGGAGAATGCAGGCTGATAGCCAAATGGCAATCGCTTTCTTCGATAAACCGCCGCAGTCCTTTCCGCAGTCCTACTGTAGAAAGAGTGATACGCTTCGGACTCCATGCGTAACCGTAAGAGGCGGTCAGCACTTCCAATGCCTTAAGTACTTCATCGAGGTTATCAAGCGGCTCGCCCATCCCCATCATCACTACGTTGGTCAGTTTGTCACGTTCCGGCAATGAATGGATCTGATTGATTATCTGATTGGCAGTCAGATTGGCGGTAAAGCCTTGTTTGCCGGTCATACAGAACTTACAGTTCATCTTGCAACCGACCTGTGAAGAGACACATAACGTCGCCCTGTCGTCATCCGGAATATAAACTGATTCAACAAAATGGTTATCGCCCACTCTGTACAGATACTTCACCGTGCCGTCCACAGAACGCATTTCATCCACAGGAGGGAATACTCCTACCTCATAGTTCTGTTTAAGTAACTCACGGTGTTTCAATGACAAATTAGTCATCTCATCAATCGAGGTCACCTTCTTTTCGTAAAGCCAGGACGCAATCTGCTTGGCAGCAAAACCGGGCATTCCCAGTCTTTTTGCCAATGCTTGAAGCTCTACGAGGGTCATTCCTAAAAGGGGATATTTAGACATTCTTCTTTCTGTTGATGGTTTATATCTGCAAATGTAAGGAAATAAAGTCGATTTCCGTATAGTGATAATGTAAAAGTTAACAAAATTCGCTTATTCACCACAGAGTGCACAGAGGACACAGAGAAAAAAATCAGGCATAAATTATACGTATTCTTCTGATACATATAATTTATGCCTGATTATATAATAACTTCGAGTTCTCTATGTTCTCTTCACATCTCTATATTCTTTTCACCCTCAGTGTCCTCCGCGTCCTCTGTGGCGAAATAAGTTAGAAGAACAGGAAGCGTGTATCCTTTACATTTGCTTTCAGATACAAGTCGTTCATCAGACGGCTGGCGAAGCGAGCGTGCATATTAGCCAACGTAGCTTCTTCCGTTTTCGCGTCAAATGTCTCGTTCAGTTTGTCCTTGCCGTAAACTTGCAATACAAATACTCCGGCATTACCTTTGATAGGTGTGCTCAACTTGTTCATTTCAGCAACAGAAGCATAGGCGCCTACCAACGGTTCACTGCTGCGCAATGCGGAAACATAAGCAGGAGCGGCGAAGGTAACCATCTTCAAAGAATCGCTTACAGCGTTAGTCATAGACTTGTATTGGTCGAATGAAGTGGCATTTGCCGATTTCATATCCGCCATAATCTTTTCAGCCTTCTTGTCTTTTACGATTTCAGCTCTCAACTGATCCTGTACAGACTTCAAAGAGCGGTATCCTTCCGGTTTGATGCTCACCAAGCCTACAACCATCATGTGATCGCTTTCGCCACATTCGTACAGGCCGGAAACTTCACCCGGTTCAGCTTTATCAAATGCCCATCTCAAAGCTTCTTTAGTACCTCTCACGCCACCGATACCGTGTTCAGAGCTGTTCAAATCTGCTCTGTCAAGCAATCTGTATCCGGCTTCTTCAGCGTTAGCCACCATCTTCTCAACACTGGGATTGGCTGCGATAAACTGGCTGAAATCATTGTAAGCACGATTGTAAGTTTCTTTACTGAACTCTACTTCACGCTTGACAACAGCTACTTTATATTTGTCTTTTACAGCTTTCTTGTTGGTTACTTGCAGAATTACGTTTGCTTGTCCCATCGGTAAGTTCACCAATTCGTTCACACCTGTATTGTTGATGGCAGAGATGAATTTCAGGTTATCACCGTCGATCTGCGCACCTTCGTACTGAGCGGCAGTTAACCAATTAGAATCACCGGTCTGACCGTATTTTTTAGCCAGCTCCACGAAGTTGGCGCCACCTTTAATCGCATTGTAGATACTGTCTGCCAATGTCTTTGTTTTCAACGCGTCTTCCACGTATACCTGAATCTGGCGGAATTCGACAGAGTCGGCAACGGCAGCCTTAGCAACAATCTTGAAAGAGTTGATTGTGTTATCGGCACCATTGTAGTAAGGACCGTATACCGCACCTACGGAAGCAGAGTCCAAACGTGCCACTACATCCGACGGGAAAGCAGTCTTGTTATAGAACAAGTCTACGTACGGAGCATCCGAACCTACCGAGCGGATAAAAGAAGTGTAATCGTCTGTTGTAGTAGCCAACTGAGCAGTTGCCTCGTCCACTTCTTTCTGGATAGCAGCTCTGTCCTCAGGGCTTGCAGTCACCTGTACATCGATGTACTTGATGTCACGAGTTTCCTGATATTGCTTGAATTGTTCTTTCTTCTTGTTATACAGTTCTTTCAGTTCCGATTCTTTCACAACGATTGTAGAATCTACTACTGAAGAGTAAGGAATGCCTGCCAGCAACACATTGTATTGATTCACTCTTGCGTCGAAAGCGTCCTGAGCCTCTACCGGGTTAGAAAGAAGAGCTTTAGCGACCAAAGCCTGGTATTTTTCAGCCAAACGGCTTTGAATCAAAGTTTTCTGAATAAACGACCAGTATTTATACATATTATTGTATTGTTCGGCATACTGTGCCGGCATCTGTGATTCGTTCATCTTAGCATATTCAACAAGGAACTTATTCAACATATCCTTATCGAAGTTGCCTGTTTGCGGATTTTGGAAAGGAGTCTGTCTCAGCAGAGGATGCACACCAGCTTTCAGAATATCCTGAATTTCAGCAGTGGAGACAGTGAGCCCCAAAGCTTTTGCTTCCTTTTCGATCAGTTTATTGTTTACGTATGAACGCCATACTTCATCACGCACCTGGTTGGTTTGTTCATCGTTCAAGGCGTTCACTCCACGCATGAGTTTCACCACTTCGGTATATTCTTCCACCAAATTCTGATACTCCTGAGCGGAAAGAGCGTCTCCGTTCACCTCACCTACGTCATGCGCCTGATGCGGCTGCATCACTTTCCATGCGTCACCCGCAATGAAAGCAAACAGCGCCAAGCCGATAACAATCACCAATAGAGGTCCTTTCGACCTAATGTTTTGTAACGTTGCCATTTTGATTAATACGATTTATGTTTATTATTATTTCTTTCTTTTGTCGTTTTAGCGCACGAAGATACAAAAAATGCTAATATGCTTCTATTTATTAGCTAAAAATTTCTTGATTATCGTCATTATTCCAAGACTTTTAAACGAACAAGTTCGATTTTCGTCGCCGTCACCTTGATTATCTTGAATTGATAACGTCCGATCTGAATCACTTCATGTAATTTCGGGAAGCTCTGATATTGGCTCAGGATCAACCCTCCTACCGTCAGATAATCATCCGATTCGGGCAGGTCGAGTCCGAACGTCTCATTCACCTTCTCTATTTCCAGACGGGCGGCCAGCACATACTCATGTTCGTCTATCTGCTTGCAGATATAGGAGGTATTATCGTGCTCGTCCTCTATATCACCGAAAATCTCTTCCACCAGGTCTTCCAAGGACACAATGCCGGACGTGCCGCCAAATTCGTCTACCACTACGGCAATCGTCTTCTTCTGCTGCATAAACAGCTTCATCAGCTTATGTGCCGACATTGTTTCAGGCACAATCGGCACTTGCTTCACATTGTCGTGCCAGTCTTTCGGGGCACGAAACATTTCCGAAGAATGGATATAACCGACTACATTGTCGATATTCCCGTCGTATACGATTATCTTAGAGATACCGGACTCTATGAAACGGTTTTTCAGTTCGTCCAACGAGGTTGTCAGATCGACAGCTACCACCTCCGTACGCGGAACAATGCAGTCGCGTATTTTTATATTCGAGAAATCAAGCGCGTTCTGAAATATTTTTACTTCCGTATCCAACTCTTCTTCATTCTCGGCATTGTCGATACTACTCTGTACAAAGTAATCCAGATCGACTTTTCCGAATGCGATATCAGACGCTTCCTTATTCACCTTCATGCCAAAAATGCGAAGGAACAAACAAGACAGTCCGGAGGATAATTTGGAGACGGGATACAAAATAATGTAACAGACAATAAGCGGAACGGCAAAAACGTTCAGTACCAGATTGGGATTGATCTTGAACAATGTTTTCGGCAAAAACTCTCCGGTTACCAGGATGATTAAGGTAGAGATAACGGTCTGCGCCAGTACCATAAGGAAGTGATTTTCTATGAATCCCGACAATAAATTGTCTCCGATAATCTGTGCCATCAGAATACCGTAGATAACCAAGGCTATATTGTTGCCCACCAGCATAGTGGAGATAAACTCATTCGGATTCTTGAAAAAGACAGACAGGATGCGGGAAGTGACTCCCCCTTTGCGTTCCATTTCAAAGCGCAGTTTGTCTACCGAGACAAAAGCTATCTCCATTCCCGAAAAGAAGGCGGAGAAAACCATAGTGATAATTAGAGAGATATAAATATTCATAGCTTATTTCACAGAATCTTTTTTCACGGAATCCGGCAAGGCTTTCAGTTCCGGCTGCGTGGTGCCCGCTTCATCATCCACATAAAAAATACCCTCTATATTGTGAATGGTGTAAACTGTCATTTGCTGGTTGGAGTCGAAGCCATGTCCGGTGATAGTACGGTCCGGCTGCTGAATACGTATAAACTTGTCAGAATACACCTTCTGGGTAGCTTCGTTCCAATATAACAATTCCGTATTGAAACGTTCGCCTTTCCGGTTCTGTATATCTACGTTCCCTATCAGCTTCCAAAGCCTTTCTTTGTCATAGTAGTAGGCAGTATCCGCTTTGATACTGGCTTCTATATGAAAGATAGAGTCAAACTGTTCCAGATATACTCCTTTTTCAAATGCCCAATAAGAAGGTTTCTTTCGGTCGAACACCTGCCACTCTTCCGTATTCACTCTATAACGTGTCACTCCGGAATCGGATATAAGGGTAGTGACCCCTAGCGTACTCATCATCGGAAGAGAATCCCGTTCAGTGATAGCTTCACCTATCGCTTTCGACTTGCCGCCACAGGAAGGAAATAAAAGAAGCATAACAATTGTCCCCAGGACAATTGTTATGCTCATGCTTTTATGCAATAAACGTTTTCTTCGTTTTCGCAACATACATTTATCTAATCGTTGTAGTCTCTCCGATCCAACCGCCGATAGTGATGCGGTCACCGGCTTTATAACCTAACATGAAAAGGTCTTTAGCCTGCGGAGTATGAGCAGAATATCTGCCAATCAACTTGTTCGCTTCTTCAGCCACACTAGGATCTACCGCCTTTGCACGTTGCAGTTTGTCAATCACTGCAAAATAAGTACACTTGTTCAGAGCGGATTCATCGCTCCAGTTAGGACTCATCGCATAAAGGTTAGCTATCAGAATGTAAGGAGCACCATAATTTTCGTTGAAGCTGATGGCCTTCTGGCAATAAGATCTAGCCTGAGACAGTTTCTTGGCGGAAGCCAATACCGCTGCTGCCGCATACGCCTTTTCTGCTTTCTTCAAATTGTCAGTCTCCAAGTTCACTGCTTCGTCAAAGAACTTCACAGCACTGTCGATATCACCTTTCTTGAATGCCTGATATGCACATCCTGTGGCAGCTTCGGCAGTAGGTTCCATTTTATAAGCATAGAATGATGCCTGCAAATATGCTTCACTTTCAGTACATTTCATCATTTTCATAATATCAATGACTTTCTTCAAGTATGCCAGATCCGTTTGATTAGCTTCCACCTTCGGTCCGTAAATACCTTGCAATGATTCACAATCGGCAGTTCCGCTATTAACGAACAAAGCGACCAAGTTATCTTTGATACCCATATAGGCTTTCTTCTTTGATTCCTTAGTCTCGGCAGCAATAGCTGCATCTGCATACTCGGAAGCAGCCAGATAATCCTGAATGAATTGTTCCTTATGAGTAGGATCCGCTTTTAACTTATCCAATGACATCTGCAAGAAATAGAACAAAGTAGCGGCAGCCGACTCACCTTTCACAGCGTTGACAGACTGGCCCAACCACTGATAAGCCTGATTAACGTCCAACTTCGGAGCAAAAGCGATATAATCTACAGCCTTGATACCCAATGCTTCTTCAGGAGAAGAGACCTTTACTCCCTTAGCCAAGAAGTCAGGCGTATATTTGATACGCAAATCGTGCGTATTCATCAGTTCATTAAAATATTTCTGATAATCCGGATTGTTTCTGTCTTTGATTTGCCCCATCAAACCTTTCAGAATTTTATATCCGTCCGTAAAAGTATAGAAACGAAGCGTCGGGCAATTTTCCAACACAGCTTTCCATGGAGTATACGCATCTTTAAAGTTACCTGCACGCACAGCTTCATGCGAGATACTACTGTTTGAATTACAGTTCGCATCCTGTGCTACCACAGTAGTCGCCCCTGCTGAAAGGAACAACATAGCCACAAGCGTTTTAATCTTCATTGTATTTAATTTTTAGTTGTTATTATAAAGTCGTCTATTCTCTCTCACTTTGTTGCAACTAATTATTCTACCCGGCGCTTGAAGAACCAACGTTCGTTGAACGTCAATCCAATGCTCACACGGAAGATGTTTTCATTCACCATATTCGTTTCCAATCCTTTGACGCGGACAAACTGCCCACTTATACTGAGAATGGAACGCGAACGAGGAACAGGCAAACCGAAACCGGCAGTCACGCCATATTCGCGGGAAGCCTTTTCACCGTTGATTTTATAATACGGAGTCGTATAATAAGCTCCCAAACGATATTTAATATGGGCAAGATAAGAGCGTCCTATCAAATTAGGAATGTACTCCGCACCCATTGATATTTTATGACGGTCACAGTAAGTATATGTTTCATGCATATCATTGTCCACATCATCACCCTTATAGTTTACATCAGCCCATTTCTGAAGACTATAATCAACACCTACCGTCAAATGCCTATTATAATTGTAAGTAACTCCCACACCAAAAGAATTAGGCAATCCCAATGTTGCATCCAACTCATTGCTAACCGTTGTACTAGCCTGCGTGGTTACCGTTACATCGTTATTCAAATTATGCTTCGGCGAATAAACCGCACCGATTGTCACCGAATGTTTTTTGCCAAAGTCCTGCGTATACTGTGCGCCAAAATCCAACTTATAATCAGAAACAGACACAGCATTCTGTCTCACAAATGAATAAGAAGAAGATGTATTCGGATAAAGCATTGTCAATGAACGAGTGATATCTCCCCAAAAATAAGAAACATTGACTCCCAAAGACAAATTCTTTAAAACCTTCACTCCTACTCCCGCATACAACTGGTGCAACCCGCCATCTCCGGCAAGAGTCTTTGTATAGTCCGGCGTCGCGTCATTGGCGCCAGGTGTTGTTTCCGCAGTACCGCTATGACTTTCCGACACATTATATCCGACACTTGAGAAAGGCAATAGCCCCACACTCATTGCTATTCTAGGATGCAAGCGGAATTGCATTGCCAGATAGTCAAAACTAGAGTTCTTAGCGTTCAGCTTCACACCGCCGTTATTGACATTCATATTTTGCAGACTGACACCTCCTTCGAAAATGAAAGTCAGAGAGTCAATGGCTGTATACGAAGCAGGATTCAATGGATTGATCTGCGCTCCATCACGGAGTCCAAAAGCAATTCCTCCCATCGCCTTGCTATTTCCGAAACTTTGATCGGACAAATCGCCATAGCCATATCGTGTATAAGGAGAGTTTGTATTATTTTGAGCAATTGCCATTCCGGTAACCATCGTGAGCAAAAGCGCACATAGTGTGTGTTTAAATCCTACCATTATTATAGTTTAAAATTCTATTTAATCCTTTCAACACTAAAAATCTATCTGCAAAGATGATACTTTTTACGCTGCTATCAAAAGAAAATTCATCTCCACCCGTTAAAAAAACCAAAAGTTCAGGATATTTATGCTTCATAGACTCAATATAACCTGAAATTTCGTATTCCATCCCTTTTAAGACTCCGGCACGTATAGCCGTTTCAGTATCCCGTCCCATCGGGAGTTTGCGCCCGTTGGTATCCACCAGAGGCAAACGTCCGGTGAACTGCTGGAGCGCTTTGAAACGCATTTGCATACCGGGAGAAATATTACCGCCATGATACTGACCTTTCGAGTCAATGAACTCATAAGTAATACAAGTCCCTGCGTCAATGACTAATATATTTCTATGCGGGAACTGTTCATTCGCACCTACCACAGCAGCCATACGGTCGTATCCCAATGTTTCAGGAGTCTCGTACAAGTTGACCACCGGCAGAGGTGTCTCATGATTCAACCAGAGTAAAGGAAACGGCAAAGCAGCCAGATCCGCCAACACCCGTTCGTTCAAATCAATGACAGTAGCCACAATCCCCTGATTCACCGGATATTTGGCGCAAAGTGTTTTCAAGCAATCCAATGACTGATTGGATTCTGTGAGCACTTCCACCATCTCCCCGTCATTGAAGAGAGCGACTTTCGCCATCGTATTTCCTATGTCGATAATTAAATTCAATGCGTTTTTTATCTTTAGCGGGCGCAAAGGTATAGTAAAAAAAGAAAAGATGAAGCATACGAAAAGAATTATCTTATCAAAAACGTTGCAAACCATTGAAATATAAGTGATTTCACCATACTTGTATACTTGAAAGCTTTATAGATTTTCATACATTTGACAAGTTCCGATTAGCTATAATGAAAGCAAAATTAGCTATAAAGAGATGACCACTGTGCAGCACAGGGTATCTTGAGGGTAAAAGCCTATGATTTTCTTTATGTAATAACGTACACGGACGCAGGCGCGAGAGAACACGCTTTTTTTCTAATAAATATAATAATATAGAGAAAACAATAAGTAGTATACATCGATTCTTCGTATATTCGCCGCCGAATAAAAAGAATTTCCCCAAAAGAAACGTCCGATGAAACGATTTAATGACTTTTTCCGCTGTATGTCGCCGCTTGTGCTATTCATGTTGTTCTTTTCCACCACTGATGTGTCCGCAATGAAAAGCAACGGTCCGGCCGCAGACGGTCATGACTCCATCCGTATCAGCCTGCTGACCTGTGCTCCCGGCGAGGAGATTTATTCTCTGTTCGGACATACAGCCATCCGTTACGAAAATCCTTCACAAGGGATTGACGTAGTTTTCAACTACGGTCTGTTCAGCTTCAACACCCCCAACTTCATACTTCGCTTCTCTCTCGGAGAGACAGATTATCAACTAGGCGCAACCGATTATGCCCATTTTGCGGCAGAATACGCATTCTTCGGACGTAGCGTATGGCAACAGACTCTGAACCTGACCGAAAGAGAAAAGGCCGAATTAATCCGTCTGCTACAAGAGAATTATCGGCCCGAGAACCGGGTGTATCGTTATAATTTTTTTTACGACAATTGCGCCACCCGCCCCCGCGACAAGATAGAAGAAAGTATTGCCGGAAAAGTGATTTATCCCGCAAAACCGCAGGACGGCTCACGGTCTTTCCGCGACATCGTGCATCAATATTGCAAAGGTCATCCGTGGGCACGCTTCGGCATTGACTTATGTATCGGAAGCGAAGCAGACCGTCCTATCACACAGCGACAGATGATGTTTGCCCCATTTTATCTGATGGATGCTTTTGCCGGAGCGCAAATTGAGAATGACTCCATTCAGCGACCGCTTGCGGAAGCCGCCCGACTGATTGTAGACGCCACTCCCGGGACGGATGAAAGCGGCTGGATATTCACTCCGTTACAATGCGCCCTGCTTTTATTTATATTGACAGTCGGCGCTACCATCTACGGTATCCGTCGAAGAACCGGACTATGGGGAGTAGACCTCTTCCTTTTCAGCGCGGCAGGTATCGTAGGTTGTGTTCTTGCCTTTCTGGCTTTCTTTTCCGAACACCCGGCCGTCAGTTCCAATTTCTTATTGTTCGTGTTTCATCCCGGACAACTTCTCTTCCTTCCCTACATCATTTATTGTGACCGAAAAGGAAAGAAATGTTGGTATCTGACCTTGAATTTGATCGTTTTAACACTTTTTATAGTGCTTTTTCCGCTAATTCCACAAAGATTTGACTTAGCTGTTGTACCTTTGGCACTCAGTTTGCTGGTACGTTCAGTGAGCAACTTAATTGTGACATCTAAAAAGAAATAATGAAAGGATTACTGACTTCCCTTATCACCGTACTTACCTTCACCGGGCTACAAGCCCAGTCGTTGCCTGCCGCACCCAAGCTCGTGGTGGGACTAACGATTGACCAACTGCGTACGGACTACTTGGAAGCATTCTCATCACTTTACGGAGAGAAAGGTTTCAAACGCCTTTGGAAAGAGGGAAGAGTGTTCTATAATGCCGAATATACTTTCAGCGGTGTAGACCGCTCGTCTGCCATAGCCGCCATTTACAGCGGAACGACTCCCTCCATGAACGGAATCATCTCCAAGCGATGGATGGACGCGGCTACCCTACGTCCTGTCAACAGCACAGACGACACGGCTTTCATGGGGTACTATACCGACCAGACGTGTTCTCCTTCCAAATTATTGACTTCCACCATTGCCGATGAGCTCAAAATAGCGACTCAAGGCAAGGGGCTTGTATATGCCATCGCCCCCAAATGTGACGCGGCGATTCTTGCCGCCGGACATGCCGGGAACGGTGCTTTCTGGCTCAATCCCAACACGGGAAAATGGAGCGGAACAACTTATTACGGAGAATTTCCTTGGTGGGCAAGTCAGTACAACGACCGCCAAGCCGTCGATTTCCGTATTGCGAATATCGTATGGGAACCGGTATTTCCTCGCGGGATGTACACATTCTTGCCAGATTGGCGGGATATGGTTTTCAAATATAAATTTGATGACGACCGCAACAACAAGTACCGCCGTTTCATCACCAGCCCTTTCGTGAACGATGAAGTGAATGCGCTTGCCGAAGAAGCATTGAACAAGAGTTCAATCGGCATGGACGACATTACTGACTTATTGGCACTGACTTATTATGCCGGCAACTACGCACATAAATCCGTACAGGAATGTGCAATGGAAATGCAGGATACCTACGTGCGCATTGACCGTAGTATTGCCAACCTGCTCGAACTGCTCGATAGGAAAGTGGGCTTGCAGAACGTGCTCATCTTCGTCACTTCCACCGGATATACAGACAGCGAATCGTCTGATTCGGGATTATACAAAATTCCCGGAGGAGAGTTCTACCTCAACCGTTGCGCCGCTTTGCTGAATATGTATCTGATGGCTACGTACGGAGAAGGAAAGTATGTGGAAACTTATCACAACCAACAGATTTATCTGAATCATAAGTTGCTGGAACAAAAGCAACTCAATCTGACGGAAGTACAAGAGAAGTCCGCCGAATTCCTGATGCAATTCAGTGGAGTGAATGAGGCATATTCCGCCAACAGGCTTCTGTTGGGTTCGTGGACTCCGGAAATCCACAAAATACGTAACGGATATCATCGTAAACGCTCGGGGGATCTGGTAATCGATGTTCTTCCCGGATGGTCAATCGTTGACGAGAACAGCCACGAGAACAAGGTGGTACGCCATTCGTTCATCCCCTCACCGCTGATTTTCATCGGTCACTCGGTGAAACCGGCTATCATACAGACTCCTGTAACCATTGAACATATTGCGCCTACACTGGCTCATTTCATGCGTATCCGGGCTCCCAATGCCTGCAGCTCCGCCCCTATTACCGACTTGCGGTAAAAGTTTACTCATAAAAACAGGGTGCAAAACATAAATAAATCAGCATTTTAATGTAACTTTGCAGGGATTATCCACCATGGATCCCACAGATTCACTCAGATTGAAAAGAAAAATCTGTGTCCTGTATAAAAGATCCGTGAGAATCTGTGAAATCCGTGGTGCAAAAAAGATAAATAATAAACTAAATAATAGAACATGGGATTTAATGAATTTTTAAGCTCGATTTTCGGAAACAAATCCACACGAGACATGAAAGAAATCAAGCCCTGGGTGGAGAAGATTAAAGCTGCCTACCCGGAGGTTGAGAAACTGGATAACGACGCACTCCGCGCAAAAACGGAAGAACTCAAAAAATATATCCGCGAATCAGCAACTGCCGAACGTGCGAAAGTGGAAGAACTGAAAGCGAGTATCGAAAGCCTTGAACTGGAAGACCGCGAAGAAGTATTTGCGCAAATAGACAAGATAGAAAAAGAAATTCTGGAGAAATATGAAAAAGCATTGGACGAAGTATTGCCCGTTGCTTTCTCCATCGTTAAGGCAACTGCCAAACGTTTTGCCGAAAATGAAGAAATTGTAGTGACTGCCACGGAATTCGACCGCCAGCTCGCTACAACAAAGGATTTTGTACGCATCGAGGGAGACAAAGCCATTTATCAGAATCACTGGATAGCCGGTGGTAACGACACGGTGTGGAACATGGTTCACTACGACGTACAGTTGTTTGGTGGTGTCGTTCTCCATAAAGGCAAGATTGCGGAAATGGCAACCGGTGAAGGTAAGACATTGGTAGCTACCCTCCCGGTATTCCTGAACGCATTGACCGGAAACGGTGTTCATGTGGTAACCGTGAACGACTATTTGGCAAAACGTGACTCCGAATGGATGGGGCCTCTCTATATGTTCCACGGTCTGAGTGTGGATTGTATCGATCGCCATCAACCGAACTCCGACGCACGTCGTCAGGCATATCTGGCCGATATCACTTTCGGAACGAACAACGAATTCGGTTTCGATTACCTGCGTGACAATATGGCTATCAGTCCGAAAGACCTTGTACAACGTCAGCACAACTACGCGATTGTCGATGAGGTTGACTCCGTATTGATTGACGACGCACGTACTCCGTTGATTATTTCCGGTCCTGTGCCGAAAGGCGATGACCAATTATTCGAACAACTCCGTCCGTTGGTTGAACGTCTGGTAGAAGCGCAGAAGATATTGGCTACCAAATATTTGTCTGAGGCCAAGAAGCTGATCGCAACCGGTGACAAGAAAGATATGGAAGAGGGATTCCTCGCTTTGTACCGGAGTCATAAAGCATTGCCTAAAAATAAAGCGTTGATTAAGTTCTTGAGTGAGCAAGGCATCAAGGCCGGTATGCTCAAGACAGAGGAAATTTATATGGAGCAGAACAACAAGCGTATGCATGAGGTGACTGATCCGTTGTATTTCGTCATCGACGAGAAGCTGAACAGCGTAGATTTGACAGACAAAGGTGTAGACCTGATTACCGGCAACTCAGAAGACCCGACCTTGTTCGTACTCCCCGATATCGCCGGACAACTCTCGGAACTGGAGAATGTGCCGGACCTGACTAACGAGGAAAAACTTCAGAAGAAGGACGAACTACTGACTAACTACGCCATTAAATCGGAACGCGTACATACGATCAACCAATTATTGAAGGCGTACACCATGTTCGAGAAAGATGACGAGTATGTGGTTATCGACGGACAAGTGAAGATTGTAGACGAACAGACCGGACGTATCATGGAAGGTCGCCGCTATTCTGACGGACTGCATCAGGCTATCGAAGCAAAGGAACGCGTGAAAGTGGAAGCTGCTACGCAGACTTTCGCCACGATTACTTTGCAGAACTACTTCCGTATGTATCACAAGCTGTCCGGTATGACCGGTACTGCCGAGACGGAAGCAGGCGAACTTTGGGACATTTATAAATTGGATGTTGTGGTAATCCCGACCAACCGTCCGATTGCCCGCAAAGACATGAACGACCGCGTTTACAAGACTAAGCGTGAAAAATATAAAGCCGTGATCGAGGAAATCGAACAATTGGTTCAGGCAGGACGTCCGGTGTTGGTAGGTACCACTTCGGTAGAAATCTCCGAAATGCTGAGTAAAATGCTGACCATGCGTAAGATTGAACATAATGTATTGAATGCGAAGTTGCACCAGAAAGAAGCCGAAATCGTAGCGAAAGCCGGTTTGAGTTGCGCGGTAACGATTGCAACCAACATGGCAGGTCGTGGTACGGATATCAAACTAAGTCCGGAGGTAAAGGCTGCGGGCGGTTTGGCGATTATCGGTACAGAACGTCATGAGTCCCGCCGTGTAGACCGCCAGTTGCGTGGTCGTGCAGGACGTCAGGGTGACCCGGGTTCTTCTGTATTCTTCGTATCACTGGAAGATGACTTGATGCGTCTGTTCTCTTCCGACCGTATCGCAAGCGTAATGGATAGACTCGGTTTCCAGGAAGGCGAAATGATTGAGCATAAAATGATTTCCAACTCTATCGAACGCGCCCAGAAGAAGGTAGAAGAAAACAACTTCGGTATCCGTAAGCGTCTGTTGGAATACGACGACGTTATGAACAAGCAACGTACGGTTGTCTACACGAAACGCCGCCATGCGCTGATGGGTGAACGTATCGGTATGGATATCGTAAATATGATTTGGGATCGTTGCGCGAATGCCATCGAAAATAATGACTACGAGGGTTGTCAGATGGAACTGCTCCAAACGTTGGCTATGGAAACTCCGTTCACAGAGGAAGAGTTCCGCAACGAGAAGAAAGAGAAATTAGCCGACAAGACTTTCAACATTGCGATGGAGAATTTCAAACGCAAGACCGAACGTCTGGCCCAAATCGCTAATCCGGTTATCAAACAAGTATATGAGAATCAAGGACATATGTATGAAAACATTCTGATTCCTATTACGGACGGCAAACGTATGTACAACATCTCTTGTAACCTGAAAGCGGCTTACGAATCGGAATCGAAAGAGGTGGTGAAATCATTCGAGAAATCAATCCTGCTCCACGTGATCGATGAAGCATGGAAAGAGAATTTGCGTGAACTGGACGAACTGAAACATTCGGTACAGAACGCCAGCTACGAACAAAAAGACCCGTTATTGATTTACAAGCTGGAATCCGTAACGCTGTTTGACGCAATGGTGAACAAAATCAACAACCAGACTGTGTCTATCCTGATGCGTGGACAAATTCCTGTACAGGAAGCTCCGGACGAACCGTCCGCACGCCGAGTAGAAGTACGTCAGGCTGCTCCGGAACAACGTCAGGACATGAGCAAGTATCGTGAGAACAAACAGGATTTGAACGATCCGAACCAACAGGCTGCCGCCAACCAGGATACCCGCGAACAGCAGAAACGCGAACCGATTCGCGCCGAGAAAACGGTAGGGCGCAACGATCCTTGTCCATGCGGAAGCGGTAAGAAGTACAAGAACTGTCACGGAAGAAATCTTTGATCAATGAGGTAAGGAGCAGACGACAGAATTTGTACCCGGCGCTCCCTATCTTCCAATTATAAAAGAAAGCCTTAAACGGTTAAAAACTGTTTGAGGCTTTCTTTTGTTCTTTCAAAATAGTACTTTTGTTCAAACTACTAAATGTATTAAATTGTATTGACTATGGCAAAATCTTATTCATTGGCATTCGTTTCTCTGTTTCTATTGCTATTCGGCAGCTGTCAAAGTATAGAACAGATTTCCATTGATTATCTGCAACCTGCCGATTTGAGTTTTCCTCCTCAACTTCGTAAAGTGGCCATCGTAAATAATACAAGTAATGCACCGGACGATAAGCTGACTCCCCAAACTAAAAAATCGAAAGACAATAGAGTTGAAATAAGCCGTGCCATAGCTTATGCCAATGGCGATCCTAAGGTTGCGGCAGAAGCGATGGCGGAAGAAATAGCGCATCAGAACTACTTTGACGAAGTGGTGATTTGCGACTCTGCCTTGCGGACAAACGATAAAATCTCCCGTGAAAGTACACTTTCTCAAGAGGAAGTCCGCCAGCTAGCTTCCGATCTGAGAGTAGATCTGATTATTGCTTTGGAAAATCTGCAATTCAAAATAACGAAAACAGTACGTTACTTGGAGGAATTCGGGTGTTATCAAGGTGCAATAGATGCGAAAGTCTATCCAACGGTATCCGTATACCTGCCCGAACGGAGTAAACCGATGGCTACTATCCGTCTCAATGACAGCATTTTCTGGGAGGATTTCGGAATTTCACCTACAGAAGCCGCCGCACAAATCATCCCCACAAAAGATATGCTGAAAGAGGCTTCTGAGTTCGCAGGAACCGTACCCGTAAAATATATTGTCCCTATCTGGAAGAACGGGAAACGTTATCTGTATACCGGTGGCTCCGTCCCCATGCGCGATGCGGCTATTTATGTACGCGAAAATTCGTGGGACGAAGCATACGAACTTTGGAATCAAGCCTACCAATCGACTAAAAACGAAAAGAAAAAGATGCGTGCAGCTCTTAATATAGCTGTTTATTATGAGATGAAAGATAGTCTGGCAAAAGCGGAAAAATGGGCTACTACCGCTCAACAACACGCCCGGAAAACAGAATTGAAAAAGAATACCGGCAACAATAAAATCAATACCGACGAAGCACCGAATTACTTCTACATCAGCCTCTATTTAACCGAATTGAAGGAGAGAAACGCCCAATTATCCAAGCTTAAGCTACAAATGAACCGATTTAATGATGATTTTTAAAGAAATCGTGTATCAAATCTTATTTTTTTTATACCTTTGAGCTAACAAAAAGAAGGAATCCATGAAATTGAGCGAACAATCACTATCTATTATCAAATCGGCTATCCAAAAGGCAGTCGCTAAATACACCTGTAACTGTGAACAAACAGCAGTAACCGATATCCACCTCCAACCGGACCAGACTTCAGGGCAACTTAATGTTTACAACGATGATGATGAAGAATTAGCCAACGTCATGATAGAAGAATGGGCTACATACGACGGTGATGATTTTTTGGAAAATGTAGAACCTTCTTTGCGCAGTATCCTGTGCAGAATGAAGGAGGCGGGGGACTTCGAGAAGATTACCATCTTGAAGCCTTACTCATTCGTTCTGGTAGATGAAGAAAAAGAAACCGTAGCCGAGCTATTATTAATAGACGACGATACGATACTGGTAAACGATGAACTTCTGAAAGGATTGGATAAGGAATTGGACGATTTCTTAAAAGAGCTGTTAGAAAAATAAACTCCTTCACTAATTACAATTCTTTCTATCAAGCTGATTCGTTCCAGCGCTTAGATTGGAACGAAATATTCAATATTAAAAGTTAATTAAGAAGAAACAGCACTTATTGAATTAAAAACAGAAGGCATCCCAAATCTAATTGAGATGCCTTACATATACCAAAAGTATCAGAAAGTTATACCTTCTTCAAAGCCTCAATACTTTCTTTCAAAGATTTGATAATACTTTCCGCATCTGCCTGTTTCTTACGTTCCAATTCAAGAACAGCCGCCGGAGCATTATTAACGAATTTCTCGTTGCTAAGTTTTTTCAGCACTCCTTGCAAGAACCCTTCTTTGTGTTTGAGTTCCGCTTCCATACGGGCGATCTCCGCTTTCACATCAATCATATTCCCCAATGGAACGGCGAATTCAGTTGTTCCAATCATGAAGGAAGCTGCACCTTCCGGCTTGCTCTCCACTACTGTAAGAGAAGAAAGATTACACATCTTAATGATAACCGGATTCATCTTCTCTACCGGATGACTGCCTACAACCTGTAATTCAAGTTGTTCTTTCATGGCAATATTCTTCTGCAAACGAATACTGCGAACATTACTGATAATTTCCTTAGCAACCTCAAACTCTTGCAGGAATTTCTCATTCACTTCATTCGGCTCGAACATTTGGGTTACCATCAAGCTAGCCCCCGGTTTACGTTCACGCAGTTGCTGCCACAGTTCTTCTGTAATAAACGGCATGAAAGGATGAAGCATTTCAAGCAGACGTTCGAAAGAGCTAAGAACCATATCATAAATAAAACCATTTACAGGTTGCCCGTAAGCCGGTTTCACTATTTCCAGCAACCAAGAAGAAAATTCATCCCAGAACAGCTTATAAACCAACATCAACGCTTCACTCAAACGATATTTAGAGAAAAGATCAGCTACTTCAACTGCCGCCGCATCCAATCTTTGATCAAACCATTGAACAGCCAAATGCGCATCAGCGGGAATGGGAACGGACCCCATACCGTTTGTCCATCCTTTAATCAGACGGAAAGCATTCCATATCTTGTTGCAGAAGTTACGTCCCTGTTCGCAAAGGGCGTCGTCGAAAAGAATGTCGTTTCCGGCGGGAGCTGAAAGCATCATACCCATACGTACACCGTCAGCACCATATTTGTCAATCAGTTCGAGCGGATCAGGAGAGTTACCGAGCGACTTGGACATCTTACGACCCAGCTTATCACGAACGATACCCGTGAAGTAAACGTTCTTAAACGGCATTTTTCCTTCATATTCATAACCTGCCATAATCATACGGGCTACCCAGAAGAAGATAATGTCCGGTCCTGTCACAAGGTCGCTTGTCGGATAGTAGTATTTGATTTCTTCGTTGCCCGGGTTGTTGATTCCGTCAAACAAAGAGATAGGCCACAACCAGGAAGAGAACCAAGTGTCCAGGCAATCTTCATCCTGACGAAGGTCTTCCATTGTCAGGGCGGCATTACCCGTCTTTTCTTTTGCTTTTGCCAGAGCTTCCTCGGGAGTAGCGGCTACTACATAGCCACCTTCCGGCAGGAAGTATGCAGGAATACGATGTCCCCACCACAACTGACGGCTGATACACCAGTCTTTGATGTTTTCCATCCAGTGACGGTAGGTATTCTTGTATTTGGCAGGGTAGAATTTCAGATCGTCGTTCATTACCGGAGGCAATGCCATATCTGCAAAATGTTGCATCTTGAGGAACCATTGCATAGACAATTTCGGTTCGATCACAACGTTGGTACGTTCCGAATATCCTACCTTATTTGTATAGGCTTCTATTTTTTCCAGCAATCCGGCAGCTTCGAGGTCCTTCTCGATCTGCTTACGAACATCGAAACGGTCCATACCGATATACATACCGGCAGCTTCGCTCAATGTACCGTTGTCATTGAAAATATCGATACTAGGCAAGTTGTATTTTTCACCCAGCATATAGTCGTTTACATCATGGGCCGGGGTTACTTTCAGACAACCCGTACCGAATTCGATGTCTACATAATCATCCTCAATCACAGGAATGACACGGTTTACCAGCGGAACGATCACTTTCTTTCCTTTCAGCCATTCGTTCTTCGGGTCGTTCGGATTGATACACATAGCCGTATCACCCATAATTGTTTCAGGACGGGTTGTTGCAACAACCGCGTAGCGACCTTCCGGATCACCTTCTACCTTATAGCGGAGATAATACAGTTTTCCATGTTCTTCTTTGTAGATGACCTCTTCGTCCGAAAGGGCAGTCAGCGCTTTCGGGTCCCAGTTCACCATACGGACTCCGCGATAGATCAGTCCTTTATCGAACAAATCAACGAATACTTTGATAACGCTTTCGCTACGTTTCTCGTCCATAGTAAAGGCTGTACGATCCCAGTCGCAGGATGCACCGAGCTTGCGAAGCTGTTTGAGGATGATACCTCCATGTTCGTCCGTCCAGTCCCAGGCATGTTTCAGAAATTCGTCACGGGTCAAGTCGGTTTTCTTGATACCTTGCGCGGCAAGTTTGTTTACGACTTTCGCTTCAGTGGCGATGGAAGCATGGTCAGTTCCCGGCACCCAGCAGGCATTTTTGCCTTCCATACGGGCACGGCGAACCAAAATATCCTGAATGGTATTATTAAGCATATGTCCCATGTGCAACACACCGGTGACATTAGGAGGAGGGATGACGATGGTGTAAGGTTCACGACCATCGGGTTTAGAACTGAATAAATGATTGTCCAGCCAATACTGGTACCACTTTCCCTCCACATCAGCGGGATTGTACTTACTTGCTAATTCCATATTGCTTTATGTATATAATAGATTGTATATTCAGAAATAACGGGTGCAAAATTAATAATTTAAATTCAGCCCTTAACAGTTTTTCATTAAAAATAGAGGTATTTTTTCGCGTAACGTCTATTAAATGCATATTTTTGTTGACCAAAATCCGAATGAATGATAAAACGGTGGTTGAAAAACAGACATATAGTATTGGGAGTATTACTGCTTTTAGTATGGATGACGCAGTTGATTCCTGCCTTGGCAACCGTATATTCTCAAACAATCTACCCCTTTATTTCCTATGGTTTATCAGCTATTTCCAATCTATTCCCTTTTGCGATAGGAGATTTGTTTATCTTCCTCAGTATCGTAGGGGTTATCGTTTATCCTATTTACGGCCGTTTCCGCAAGAAACTGCCTTGGAAGAGAGTTTTATTACGTGACGGAGAATACCTGTTATGGATTTACGTGTGGTTCTATCTTGCCTGGGGACTCAATTATTCCCAAAAGAACTTTTATCAACGGACTGAGATTCCTTACACAGCCTATACGCCGGAGAATTTTAAAGAGTTTGTGAATGATTATATCACGCAACTCAATCGTTCCTATACTCCGGTGAATAGTATCAATCAGGATTTGGTGCGTGAAGAAACCGTACGAATTTATAATCAGCTGAGCGACAGCCTCGGGGTGCACCGTCCGCCACATGATTATCTCAAAGCAAAAACAATGCTGTTCACTCCGTTTATCTCGATGGTAGGGGTGACGGGCAGTATGGGGCCTTTCTTCTGTGAGTTTACACTGAATGGAGATTTGCTTCCCGCTAACTATCCGGCCACTTATGCTCACGAACTGGCGCATCTGCTGGGCATCACAAGCGAAGCGGAAGCCAATTTCTATGCTTATCAAGTCTGTACCCGTTCCCAAGCAATGGATATTCGTTTTTCCGGCTATTTTTCCGTACTCGGCCATGTATTGGGAAACGCACGCAGGTTGTTGTCGGGGGAAGAATACACTCAACTGTCTGAACGTATCCGCCCGGAAATAATTGAACTGGCAAAAGACAATCAAGCGTATTGGGCAGCGAAATACAGTCCGGTGGCAGGAGCGGTACAGGATTGGATATATGACCTCTATCTGAAAGGAAACAAGATAGAGAGCGGTCGGAAAAACTATTCGGAAGTGGTGGGACTGCTGATTTCGTATCGGGAGTGGGAAAGATCTCTTTAATGGATATCTCCGGTTAATAATCCTCACAATTAGAGCCTGTAAAAAACAAAGTTTAAAACAGGCTCTAACAAAGAACAATATTCCAATACATGATTTTCCTAAAATCAGGGGTGGAACAGACATTGAAGCTGTTCTTCCGAGAGTTCGTTTTTCGGATCAAATGACCTGCTATCCATATATTTCAACAAGCTATAACGCAGTTGACGGGATACAGGTCGTGTGTCCGAATTCTTCATAAAGTCTACGCTACAGACCAAAAGCCGTCCTTTGCCGACCCGAGCCTCGAACAACAGAGCCAAATTCCTATTCTTAAAAAAGTTGTCCATCATACAGATTATAGGTCGCAAATCAGCGTCAATTCTGTCTAATTCCATCACCGCAGCATGCTTGCAAATATCCCACCATTGCCAATTGCTATGCCTTTCCGTAGGAAAATGCACCAATGACGGATGGGTAGGATCGCAAAGTATTCCCATTGTCCCAACCTGTTTCGGAAAATGAAGCGGACTCCAAAACACGGGAACAAATTTTCCATTTATTCCATAAACAGCCTCCGGAGTCGGATTCAACAGCACCTTCTTTCCAAGCCGTAAAGCATCCTTGGCTTCCTCCAAATCCCTGGTATAGACGATGTCCTTCACTGCATTCGGCAATCGGGAAGGATATACCCATACATGCCAGCTGTTCTTCCACTCCCCCATTTCCAATGACAGAATCAACTGTTTCGCAACATCTATTTCCGATAAAGATATTGAAACGGCTCCCAAGGAACAAGCGTTGCCGACAGGTATGTTCCGAACAGGTAACGAACCTTCCTCAAAAGAAGTCCCTGCCATGTCTTTCAAACTCCACTTCGGGCACATCTGTTTCAGTTCTTCACTGCTGAAGTTAGCTGCCTCAAACATTACATCAAGTGTCTCATTATTCATATAGACAGCCTTTTCAAAACGGGCCAACGGTACTACCGGAGCACAAAACCGTCGGAATTCTTCAGCAGACACTATACCTTTACTGTCCCAAAATGCATCAAGGACTCCGACCAAAGACATACTTTGTCCGGGAAAATCGCGCAGTCCCAAAAGCTGGAATCCGCTGAAGCCAGGAGTTTTCAAAGCTCTCTCTATTTCTTCTTTATACAATAATTTGGCAAACATACCGCTGGCGGTCAAATAATCATCCGCCATGTCCAACCGTCCTTTTTTCTCCAAGTCTTTGGCTACCGCCTCAAGGCCCAACGGTAATAGACAACCGGTATATTTACCAATCCCTTTTAAATCCGGATATATGCCATACTGACCGACTTCATGCGCCACAACCGGTACGGTAAGACCCTCAATTGAAGCAGAGTAATCCTCATTGAAACAGATCGGTTTAGTATCAAAGATACCTTGTCCGCGTATCCATCCTTTCTTGGTCCATTGTGTCACCCAAAAATCATCATTGGATTCCGGCCACCGCCCATGCTTGTCGCCAAAAGAGAACGTAGTGGCACTATACAAACGACGTTTTCCGTCATTCTCCCTTAAATAGACGAGAATGTCATCCAGTACCTCATAATCCCCCTTAAGTTCGTTACCCAAACTCCAGAAACAAAAAGAAGGATGGTTTCCATACGTATTCATAATACGTTCTGCTTCACGGGACTGAAAAGCGATAATGCCTTTATCCGAACCTATCTTCAAATCCCACCACGGCAGTTCCACTTGCAAGTAGAACCCCATTCTGTCCGCGACACGGAAAGCTGCTTCCGGCGGACACCAGGAATGGAAGCGCAGATGGTTCAATCCATAATTACGGGCAGTACGAAAAACTTTCTCCCAGCCAGGTTCACCCGTAGGCGGGTAACCAGTCAACGGGAATACACAACATTCCAAAGTACCTCTGAGAAAAAGCCTTCTCCCGTTTATCTGTAACAGTGAGTGTTCGTTGGTAAGTTTACGCATACCGAACTGCTCGGTTCTACGCTCCTTTTTACCGTCTACCCGGAGAATTGCAACAGCCTCATACAAATTCGGCGCAAATTCATCCCAAGTCTTCATCTCATGTATAGGATAATCAAAACAGATCTCATTACCGACAACAGAAGACTTCCGAACCGGGAGCCTTTTACCTGCCGGTGTTTCCACAAAGAAGCGGAAATCGGGCTTCGAGAAAGACGCATCTTCACCGCCAAGACAAATTCTCACTCTTACTTTCTCATTGTCTACATCCGGAATCAATTCCATTGTTTCTATCCAGTTACGGTTCTTGACCGTCAATGCAATTTTCCCTACAACACCATTCCAAATCGTCTGAGACTGATTTGTATAGGCGTGTGACCAATTGGTAGCCTTGATTTCTTTTGGAGGACGGTTATCGATACGAAGCACCAACGTATTCTTCTTTCCGGGAAGTAAAAGCCCGCCTATGTCGAAAGAATGCGGAACAGACAAGCTCTCACCTGTATGATTTACAGGTTTACCGTTTACCCATATACGGGACTGCCAAATAACCCGTTCTAAAGTAAGAAATACTTGCTTCCCTTTCCAAGATTCCGGAACGTGTACTTCTTTTCTGTACCACGCCGCACCTACATAATCGTATTTCCGCTTCAATTGAGCAAATACACCTTTATCCATTACAGGCTTAAACGAACAAGGAATACCATACCCGCCTTCGCAAAGCGTTCCCGGTAAAACAATATGATCAGGAAAAGATCTGTCGGCCCATTTTTCAGTTACTCCAATATCCAAGCTGTCCAAGGCAACTTCCCACTCTCCGGCAAGGTTTATTTCTTGTGCCGACAAGGCACAAGAAATAAACCATAAATCCATTATGCACAAGAATGATTTTATAAATTCTACTTTTTTCATTAATTTCATTCCTTTTCCATCTCTGCAAAGAAAGCCTCAACTGCTTCTCTTTTTACAAAATAGAATTCTTTTCCACATACAGTCTTCTTCTCCATTAATTTGTAAAGTCCTTCGTACCCTTCGGCATCGACTCCAACCACTTGTTCTTGATAGTAATCAGAAGCCTTGCGCGCACCCGCATCTTCCGGAATGTCCGTGCAGTTCCCCAGATACCAGTTGTTCTCAAACAGTGCATCGGCTCCGTTCATGACGAACTTGTGCGGCTTGGTTTGATAAGGTGCATAAAACACGTTACTCCGGAATACAGGGTTCTTCACTAAAGCTCGTCCATTAGACGCCGTCACCAGGCTGAAGTCATAATCGTCTTTTACTTTGGTGGGAGAAGTGTGGATGATGTTATGATCTATCTGCGGATTTACGGCACCACCCGAAAAATGAATTAGGGCAGAGGGATCTTTCTCCTCTTTTTCAGGACGTATCCCATCGTTGATACTGATGTTATATCTTACTTTACTTTCCAACACACCGATATTATTGATATGAGTAGCGCTAGGATCATCGCAGAAAAGCACAAAACCACCATGATTGTTAGTGCTGTAATTGTATTGTATCACCGTGTTCCGGCAGTTATAATCGCAGTCAAAAGCCTGTCCGTCCGTCATGGCCTGATGACCGTCCACAAAGTTATATTGAATGGTCACATTGTCGCTGCTCCAAGGCCAGAACCCGGCTGCCGCCCTCCATTTCTTTCCCAACCACGGGCACTCCCTCATTACATTATACTCGACCAGCACACCGTCGCATCCCATTGGCAGGATACCGTCACCGGGTACTTTCTCCAACAGATTACCGCGAATAATGATATCACTATTTGGATACCAGTTCGCACGGTTGCAATAAGCGCTTCCCGAACCGCTCCAAAAGATGCCGTTACGGGTACAGTTGACGATGTGGCAGTTCTCGATAAGCAATTTCTCAAATTTCGTTTTTTTCTCCTTTCCTGTGTTGGAAAGCATGATGGCTCCACTGTATTTGTCCTTTGGAGCATGCTCCATTGTATAAGCTCCAGTGACGTTCTGCACAGTCAGTTCTCTAATGACAAGGCCTCTGGACGTACCATAATCTTTACATTCAATCTTCAGTCCTGAGCGCGAAGATAAGTATTCGCCTTTGTTTTCGATGGCAATGTGCTGCATCGTCACATAAGAAGAATTATAGATACGTGCAGCATACAAATCCATTTGTCTTCCCTTTACAAGAGGCTTTTCTTTCTCCTCTTCACCATACGCATCAATCACGACAGGCTGTTTTTTTGTACCTTCTGCCGTGATGTCCAACACCCCCTCAAAGGTCTCGCCTCTTTTTAAGAACAGGGCATCACCGGGCTGATACTTGAAAGTACTCGCTTTATCCAGGGTCTTCCACGCCTTTTCCGGAGAAGTACCTTCGTTCTCGTCGCTACCAGCCGTAGCATCTAAGTAATACGTTTTCGGGGTCTCATTTACCGTTTCTATTTTCCGGTATTCATAACTGTCTAGTCCATTCTCGCTGCATGCACACAATAAAGCAGCAAAAAGCATATTTCCGATACTCATATATTTCATATTTTTGTTTTTTATCAATTGAATAAATCATTTTCCTTGCAGGTTCACACTTCCTTTCAACCCCACATACGCATTAGGGACGGCTTGAAGCAACACACGCAAATCACATATTCCTTTCGTGGACGGAAAGTCCACCTTGAAGTCCTTTTCCTGAAGTTCGTCTTTCTTGCCCAGCAACTTGCCGTTCAGCCATATTTCCGCCTTTCCCGCCAAGTTCTTGAAGACCAGTGCTCCACCGCCCTCACGGTATTCCACGTAAGGAACAAACGTGGTGCGTACCATGACGTAACGCGCCTTATTGAGCTTGATGGATCTGCCCCGTCCGATAGTAATGGGCTGCCAGCTGTTCATGTCGTTGTCTGCAATCACACAGGTCACATCCGGCCTTTCCAACGAAAGCGGAGAGGCAGACCAGCTGCCCAGTGTCATAGGCGGATCTTCCGGTTGCACGAAGGGGAGGCAGTTCGCACGGCTCACCGGTATGGTTAGCCTAAAAGGCTTCAATCCGGATGCCGTAGCGGTCAGCACAGCTTCACCTACCGCCTCGTCTGCTTGCAAGATTACCTGCGCCAGTCCATTGAACAAACTCCGGCTATTTCCTTTTTCCGCTTCGTGGCAGTTAGGGTCCCCATTACCTAGTCCTATTATCCGGACAGGTCCTTCTACGGCAAATGTCACCTTCAAGTTGGCAGTAGGCACGGGACGTCCCTTCCAGTCAAGAGCTTCCACCGTCACGGGCATGGCATCCCTTCCGTCTCCCGACAAAGAAGTGCGGTAGGGTTGTAAACGAAGTGCCACCGGCTTGCCGGTTGTTTCCACCTGCGCACGTGCAGCGACTTTCCTGTTCCTATAACCCACGACTTCCAATTTGCCTGGAGCATAAGGCACGTGCCAGGTATTCATCTCAAACGAATCTACTTTCTGTTCCGACACCAGCTTGCCGTTGAGCAGGAGCTTCACACGGTCCAGGTTGCTGAATGCCATCACTTTCACGGGCTTTCCGATAGAATCTTCCGGCCAGTTCCAATGGGGTATCAACTCCAACACCGGTTTGTCTTTCCTCCACTGCGCCTGATGTAGGTAATAGGCCGATTTCGGGAAACCGCACAAATCCATTATGCCGAAGAACGAACTGGCAGAAGGCCAGGCAAACGGGGTTGGCTCGCCATGATAGTCGAAACCGGTCCAATAGAAGCAACCTGCCATCCACGGACGCTCGGCCACTGCGCGCCATGCCTTACGGTGAGTAGCTCCCCATCCTACGGATTGCGTGTCATACGAATCAAGCACATGGCGTGAGCGGTCGGTCACATATTCCCCTCGCACCATGATGGCCGATCCGTCTTCCGAGCTAGTCAGCGGCAATCGAGGTGTCTGAGCATGAAACCGGTCATAAGCATGTATCTGATAATTGAAGCCTGCCACATCTACGGCCATTGATACATTGTATTCCGAGAAGAAACCACCATTCATGGCCGCCGTCACCGGACGTGTTGTATCCAATTGTTTCACCACGGCACTCATCCGGCGTACCATCTCGTAGCCGTTCTCCGAGCCCTGCATGGGTTCTTCGTTAAACACCGACCACAGAATCACGCTCGGACAGTTGCGGTCACGGCGTACCAGCCATTCCAACTGCCGCACGTATTCGGGCGACGTATTGAAGAGGCGGTTTTCATCCAACACCATGATTCCCATGCTGTCGCACGCCTGCATGAATTCCTTCGACATTGGGTTGTGCACCGCACGGAAAGCGTTCACACCCATTTCTTTCAGCTTGCGCAGTCGAAACTCCCACATCGCATCAGGCATGGCCACGCCTACTCCGGCATGATCCTGATGACAGCACACACCTTTTAATTTCAAGTTCTTGCCATTTAGCCAGAAGCCGGTGTCCGCATCGAAGCGGATGGTGCGGAAGCCACAAGCGGTTTCCACTTCGTCTGTCACCGTCCCGTTCTGTCGCACTATAGTCCGGACTTTGTAGAGCACCGGAGAGTCAGGCGACCACAGTTGCGGATTGTTCACAGACAACTTCAGGTTGGCCGTGACCTGTTGCAAGGCATCTACCTGCACACGTGCTATTTGCGCAGCCACTTCTTCCCCGTCGGGTGTCAGCAAGGTGACTTCCACCTCGCTATCAGCAGACTTTTTGCCTGAGTTATAGAGCGTGACTTCCGCCGGGATTTCCCAGCTTCCATCTTCCCGTTTCACCGGATGCGCGAACACGCCATCGGTCGGGATATGGAGTGCCGAGCGCTTCACCAGCCAAGTGTGGCGGTAAATACCGGCTCCCTCATACCACCAGCCCTCCTGAGCTTCAGCGTCCACACGCACCGCCACCGTATTCAGGTCGTCCCCGTAGGTGGCATAGGGCGTGATATCAATATACATGGAAGTATAGCCACACCAGTTGCGGTGGAGTACCGTGCCGTTCACCCAAATAGTAGCGTGCGTGGCGATACCGTCAAACTGCAATTCAATGTGTTTCCCCTTGTCTTCGGGTGCAAGGCGGAACTTCCGCCGATACCATCCGAATCCGCGGTGGTAATACCCCTGCGAAAGGTTGGCGGTAGAATCTATCCGGCCTTCGATTGCCCAGTCGTGGGGCAGATCGAGCGTCCTCCACGAAGAATCATCGTAAACGGGGGCAGCAGCTCCCCTCACGCCTCCAGCCTTAGTGCTGCGGTAGGTCTCATTGTGCCCTTTTATTACCGGACGCGGGATGTCGCCCAAATGGAAACGCCATCCTTTATCCAGTGAAAGGACCTCTCTCCGGGTAAGGGCTTCCTGCGCCTGCAAGAAAACAGTTGTTCCCATACACAGCAACAGAAAGATTACGCATCCCCACACACAACGATTAAAATGAGATATTTGCATAAACGGATTCTGTTAGTTAGCTGTCTGGTTCACTTTCTCCTTTTCCACTTTCTGCACATTTTTCGTACGGAACTTCATGTAGTCCTTAGTGTTCAGTTTTGGAAATCCGTACTTTTCGATGTGAGCCCCCACCTCTTTCAGAGTCTTAATATTGGCTTCCTGAATGCTCCCGTCCGGATAAGGCGCGATATTCAGCAGGAGGTTGGCATTCATCTTTGCGCAGTTTTCCAGAAGTTCCAGCACCTCTTCCTTAGTGCGCTGGTGCTGGCGCGGCGATTCATAATATCCCCAAGCCATCGTCTGGATGGGAATGTTCAACTCGGCCGGCTTACTCATGTTGCTTTTCCAAGAACGGTCAGCCGCGTCCTGTACCGACTTGGGCAGTCCCGCACCTTTGAACAGGGGAGCCAGCGAACCCATGTTCCGCTCTCCGGTAATGAAGTCCTCGTTACCGTTAGCACCGGTCTTATACACCACCAAAGCATGGGGTTGTATGGCATGAATCATGTCATATACTTCCTGCACGTTGAACATATCGGGATGCTGGTATACGCCACCCACCGTATCGAACCAAAAACCTGCTATCGGACCATATTGGGTACAAAGTTCCATGATCTGTGTCTTGGCAAAGTTCATGTAATGCTTGAAGTCTTCCGGCTTTTCATATCTGTACTGCGCAGGCTGAGGATCGTACTTCGGCCGTGCGGGATTGTACATGGAGCGCGGCATATAGAACGGGTGATGCCAATCGAGCCCCAGCGAATAGTAGATAAAAAGTCCCACCCCCGCTTTCCGGCAGGCCTGCGCCAGCTCCTTCAAGAAATCACGCTGAGGCGTGAAGTCCATGCAGTCATAATCACTCGCTTTAGAATCCCACATTGCGTAGCCATCGTGGTGCTTAGACACAAAAGTGATGTATTTCATCTTCGCGCTGACGGCCAAGTTCACGTAATCTTGGGCATTAAAGCCCTCACCCGTAAGTTCACGAGCTTTCTGCACATATTCGTCCAAGGGAATGTTGCGGTTGTACATAATCCATTCGCCTTTCTTGTAAAGGCTATAAGGTCCCCAGTGGATGAACAGCCCGAAACGTGCATCCTTGAACCAAGTCAAAGAGGCTTCTTTCGGCGAACGGGCATACTCGGCCTCATACCCTTTCAGGAAATAAGGCATTTCTCTCCAAGTCTGTTCCTGCCCTCTTGCTATCCAAACCAAAGAGCAAAAATACAGTATTACTACAAATCTGTTCATAAACATCTTATTTAAAATATAATTTCACAGTATCTACCTGTCTGGTTCGTAACTCATTCGGAATGGAAAGCCTCAACACCCTATTTTTGTATTGGAAATTGATTTCGTCACCTGTCCGTAGCAAGACCGCTCTCACAGGTTCTTGGTTCAACTCTTTCACGGTAATTGTGGATTGAAAGTCGGGGAAAGCATGCAAATAAATGACATGTTCCTCCTCTTTCACCGTCACAGGCTGATTGGCAGTTTCTGACCAACCTCCTCCGCGAGTACCATAAATAGATTCGCCCGAGTGATTCATCCATTTTCCTATCACATTCCATGCCTCCAGTGCCTCTTCGGGAATACTACCGTCGGCAGCAGGTCCCACATTGGCCAAATAATTGCCACCCCACGCACGTAAACGTACTAGATTCTCTATCACGTCATCTCCGCTATCCATTCGGTCGCAATATGAGAATGACCAACAGCGACTTGGCCAACAAGGATCGCATGTTTCAAACCAACCGATAAATCGCTTCTTGGGTAATCCTCCTTCAGAATCTCCATAATCCCCTCTTTGCTTGTTGCGGCGGTTGATGACAATTCCAGGTTGCAGTTTCCTAATCCAATCATTCGATACTTCGGCCTGTCCGCCATCAAACCACATGAGGTCAATCCTTCCGTATTCAGTGAGTAGTTCCTTCAATTGGTTGCGAACCATCTTTATTCGCTTCTCGTCATGTCCTTCCGGTTTTTGTGGAATTGAGGCTACCAGCTCATGATTGTAATTATAATACTTATCACCTTTTTTACCAAAACTGCGATAAAGTCGATCGTAATGCCAATCTGGTGGCGAGAAATAAAGCCCGACCTTTAGTCCATACTTGTGGCAGGCATCCACCACTTCTTTCACCAAATCCCGACCGTTCATTTTTTGCTTCACACCAAAGTCACCGTATCTGCTTGGCCACAATGTATATCCATCGTGATGCTTGGCAGTAAATACCACATATTTGAATCCGGCTTCTTTAGCCGCCTTCACCCAATTGTCTGGATTGAAATTCACAGGCTTCCATTTGTCTGCCAGCTTCCAATATTCCGTAGGAGCTATTTCACCATCTTCCCAAGCCTTGTTTCCTATCATTCCCCAAGACAAGTCAATGCCGCCATGCACAGCAGCCATCCCAAAATGAACAAAGAGTCCTAATCCTGCATCAGGAAACCACTGCGCCAGAGGGTGATTATTGAGCAAAGGCTGTTTGGAACCTATCTGTTGTAACAGCGCATGCTGCTCCTTTGAATCATTGTTCTGTGACCACACCATTGAAGGAATCAACACTAAACAGAATAAAATATACTTTATTTTCATCGTTTTTATCCTCCAAATACATCTATTTATATGTCAACCAAGCCGTTGCTTCTGTATCCGCGTCAGTAGAGAACCGGATCCAACGTGCCTGGAATTCTTCTGGAAACTGCCAATTCCACACTTCACCGGCTTTCACGGTCTGTACTTTGTAAGTCATCCAGTCTCCGTTGCCGGTAGGATCGGCTTCAATAGTAAACGTTACATTCTTGTCGGCCTTATGTGACAAGGTCAATTCTTTCCGATCGTAGAATCCTATCAGGTAAGGATCAGACGGAATACCTGCCTTTACAATCGCATCCTTCCACGGACCTCCCTGCCCCACAGGCTTACCTAGTTTCCACAAGTCGTCGATGGCTCCGGCCCATACGGCAGCTTTCCCATCGTCCGACACGATAATGTGTGCATTGTCTCCCGCTTCCTCCGGCTTCACTCCGGTCAGCACTAGCATGCCGCGATAAGAGGCATAATCATGAATGCGGAATGGATGAGTGGCTATCGGACGAATTTTTGCATACCCGTCCGCATTTTCAGCAGGAAGTTCATAGAAAGTACCCATGCAAGAGAAGAGATCACGTTCCGTAGCCACTTCGCGGCAGATGCGGAGACGCGCCTGTTCGGTCAGGCTTCGGTAGCTCTCATTGCCCAAAGGCAACCGCCAGCGACGTCCGGCCTCGTCCACCACCAGCACCGAACCGGATTCGATATCTACCACACGTTCGGGGATAGCAAACTTCTCTCGGATAAAGTTGGCGGTAGCCGTGTCGGTCTTGTGCACCAACTCCAGTTTTTCACCCATTTCATAGTAACCGGTTTCCACCACTTTGCCATCGGTTTCCGTGCAGGCGAGCAAGCCTAGCGCACGGCGGTTGTCACCCAAACCATACAGCAAACCGCCAGTGAGCGTAGTGTCTTCTGCTTTGACCAGTCCGGCAAACATCGAAGCCGGTTTGGCAGCACGCGTATCGGGCACAGTATAGGTGAATGCCACGGTAGCACGTGTGGCCTTATCAGTCTTCACGCGAATCCATTCCCCTTTATCCGTGGCCGGGAAATTCACAGCGCAAGCTTTGCCCGCATCCACGGTGACTTGCTTCAGGTTCTTCCAACTATTGTTACCTTGTTCGTCCACTTCGTAGGTGAAAGTGACCGCTGTATCTCCATCGTTCTTTATCCAACCCATACGGACGTTCCATCCGGCAAACAGATAAGGGTCGGAGCATTCACCGGCCTTCACTTCCTCTTTTATCCACAATGCACCGTCCACGGTAGCAGGACCTAGCTCATCGGGTTTGGTAACCGATGTGAACCACAGGTTCGAGTTCGATTGGCCAGGACCTTCGATACCTCCTTTTGCCTTACGCCGGTTGAGAAACTCCTTCTGTGCCGAATCATCACAACCGAACACCAATTCGTCGTTCCAGCGGGTGAAATCACCAATGACTTTCAGATAGCTGGTACGCGGGCGAATGCCGGCTGACGAAGTCGTAGTAAACGTGCCGGGAAAACGCCAGAAAAGTCCGTGCATAGTCATCAGATAATCGGGCGATCCTTCTTTGCCGATATTGCGGATGCGCGGCCATTCGGTGTTCCATCCGTGAGCACCGTCATATGAGTGGCTCGCTTTGGGAAGACGGTAAAATGTCCATTCCTTTTCGGGTTCCCTTACGCCTAATAACACCGACTTGTGGTCCCAACCCGTTGCCCAAATGGGGTCTGTTTCCGGATGAGTACTTCCGTAAATTCCGTCAGGACCGGTAATTTCCACAAACTGGTTGCGACGCACAACTTTCCATTCCTTACCATCCCATTCGGAAAGCGATCCGGACTCCGCATCAAAGTATTTCATGGCCTGCGGTGTGTTCTCTCCATTATCTGAATACACCAGCACGCCCTGACCTGAATACAGACCTTTCCCGTGCGCACCCGGCAGCAAGTCTTTGTAAGGCGGATTGTGTACCGGGTCTTCCTTATGACGTCGGCGACCGGCATTACCGTCGGCGAAAAGTTCGGTGACTTCCAGAGAGTGCACGTCCACCTCGTAGAAACCTTCTTCCATAGTGGCGATATAGAGTTTGTTGTTCGGATCGGTCAGATGGCGTGCCGAACCGGTGTAGCGACCGGGTGCGGTCTGCCAGGGAATAACACGCACTGTCGAAGTGCTGTCTATCCAATAAGGACCGATGTTCAGCTGCTTCGATTCGCGGTGAATCATGCGGTTAGCATGTGTTCCACCAATACTTTCCGAGCGTACAATCAGTTTTTTGTCAGGTGTAATCTCATATAATTTGTCAGAGGAGCCGAAAGCCATGTGGGGTCCGTAGGTAACGGCCCAAAGACTGCCGTTCCAAGGAACCACGGCCCCAGTACCGCACTCGCCTTCATCATTGTAGAAGGCGAGGTGCGGGTAGATTCCTGAAATACAATCTATCTGTTTTTTTTCTTGAAGAGAACAAGCCAATAAACCCGCGCTCAATACCCCTCCATATAATAAATTTACAATTTTTTTCATAATCACATATATTATTCAGTTATTTCTACTACGTCATACATCTTAAATTCACTCATACAAAAGCCACTCTTATATGATCCATAGATACTCTTTGTCATAGTAGCTATAAATTTCACATAAGTAAAAGCAACGGAAGCCTTACATTCTTTTGAAATAAATTCCCCAGATGCTTGATCCGGTAACCCGTCTACTGTTGTAAGCGTGGTCACTTTCTGCCACTCATCTGTTTCTGTCGCTCTTACATAGCACTCTAATTCTGTAATGACACGGTTATTAGTTGTTGAAGTTGAATTTTTATAATAGAATTTCAAATAGGTCTGCGGTTTCGCGCATGTCACATAGATATTCCACACATCTTCAGTCCCTGCACTTCCCCAAGGATAAATGATAGTATTATCTTTTCCATCCGTCAAAATACCCTTTGATTGATAATCAGCCGGTGAACATTTTGTCTTTTCAGTTCCATTCGATTCAAGTACCAAAACTGCAATAGCTGAAGGTTCCAGATTCATCACGGTTGATTCAAGAACAGGTATGGCCGGCTCGCTTGGCTCGTCAGGAGTTTCCACCTTGTCTTCTGCTGTTCCTTTCACCGTTTGTATAGTCCCCGGTGTAAAGGTTTGGCTGAAAGGTTGCAGGGTGAAAGTGTATTCCCCATACTTGCTCCCGGTATTTTCGATACGGTAGGAACTTTCATAACCGCTTACCGTTTTCATAACATCCTTTCCCACCACCGGGTCGTGGTAACGGATTTCCACGTAACGGTTACGATTCTCTTCCGTATCTTCCACATAATGCCAGTTCAAGGTAATGGTACCCTGATTTGTTGTGAATGCCAAATCACTAATTTCATTTGCAGGAAGGGTCTGTCTTTCTTCATCATTACAACCTGCCAAAAGCAGACCCGTATATATCATATATAGCAAAGCTATCTTAAATTTCTTCATATCCATTCGTTTTTAAACATTAATCATTATATCCCGGATTCTGCACCATTTTGTCATTCATGTTGACTTCCTCAATCGGAATAGGAAGCAGATAGTGTGCGGAAATAAAACGACGCTGCACATCCACTGTCATGGGTTGGGCAAACCTTTCCAGTTCTTTTTCTTTCACGGACAGCCCCATGGGCTGTTCACCCAAAGATTCGGCTATACCCCAACGTCGTAAATCCCAGAAATTGTGGTTCTCCAGATAAAGTTCTATTTGTCGTTCTCTGTGGACTATTTCTCGCAATTTCGCTTGGTCAAGCGAAGCCACCCCCTTCCAGGAGTCTTCTACCTTGGGAATACCGGCACGCTCACGCACCTTATTCAAATAAATCTTTCCTTCATCCAACAAGTTCGCTTCGATACAAGCTTCCGCATAACCTAAATATATCTCCCCCAGGCGAATAATCGGCCATGGATACTGCATCACATCAATTCCCTTGTCCGATACGTTTGTGCTTGGATGAGTTCCCTTCTTGTTCAAGTAGCCGGTTTTTGTTCCATACTTTCCATCAGTGTTTATACCCATATTCTGCTCTTTACAAAACTGTACATATTGTTTGTAGGCATTCACCTTATATTCTGGAGAGAACGAATTCTTTTCACCCGTAGTATTCTGTCCTTTTACCTCATAATAGCCCTCGTGGAAAGCTACCCATGCATAAAAACGCGGTTCTCGATTAAGGTTCATTTGGAGTGTCCGCTTATTTTGTCGGCCGTATGTCCAATCAGCTGGAGTACTCACCAACTCATACATATCCAGTTCTCGGAATGCCGGATCTTCATCAATAGGCAAACCATTTTTAGTGTAAAAACGTTCAATCTGCCGTAAAGTAATGGCCAATCCTCCAAAAGAAATACTTCCCCAACGAGGTACCGACTTCGCCTGCAAATTCCACCGGTCTTCTTTAGCACAATAGGCCCAAATCACTTCTTCAGTATTCTCTTTGTCTACAAAGGTAAAACGCAGATTGCGCAGTGTCTTGTCGGCCGGTTCCGGTGCGGAGCTCATCAATCCGACACCTTCAGCCTTGTACAGTTCGTACACACCTTTCACCAGTTGCAGTACTTCCTGATAGGCTTCCACAGCCTTGTTCCATTTCTGAGCATCGTAGGCAGTACTGATGAGCTGCGTGCCGTCCGGATTACGGAACGAGGAATACATTCCTCGAAACTTCTCGCCTCCGTTAAACTGGGGGGAAGCCGCATAGAGCAGTAACCGTGCGCGCAGTGCCATAGCTACTACTTTGGTAGCACGTCCGTAATCATCCCCCTCACGGGTGAGTGGCAACCTTCCAGCTGCCGATTTGAACTGTTCGGCTACCCAGTCCACACATTCGTCATACGGGCGCCTGCCAAGTAGATTTTCGTCATTTAAATCTACCAACTGCTTCACTAACACTACCGGTCCATACAAGCGCATCAGATAATAGTGGTGATAGGCGATTAGAAAATCCGCCTCGGCAATATATTCGTCCATCTGTTGGCGAGTCATGCCGGGCACAGTCTCTATGTTCTGCTTCAACATGTAACATTGACGTATTCCTTTGTATAGGTCGTTCCAGTAATTAATAATCGGATTACTCGGTGTATAGGTTCCTTTTGCAAAGTTGGCAAACTTCTCATGTTCCCATGCTGTCACTACATCATCTCCTGTCAGCAAGTCTATGGATTCACTGGTAGCGCTCGGTGATTTCATATATGCATAGCAAGAATACAGGTATCTCTCCGCCGCCGCTAAATTCTTGAAGGCATCCGCCTCCGTGGCATTCTCATCGGGTACAATATCCAGATAGTTGCAGGAATAACAACTTACTACCAACACAAGCACTAGAACTATCTTATTTATCACTTGTTTCATAATTTATCATTTTTAGCGTTTACCATTTATTGTCATCTGAAAACCAATATTGAAAACCCTTTGCGTAGGATATTTCAATCCATTTCCTCCGCCCTGTTCCGGATCCCACAAGTCGAATTTGGAAAAAGTCAGCAAATTGGAACCACGCAGATAGAAACGCATGGACTTATATGTGTAGCCTAATTCCATGTTCTTTAGTTTCAGAAAATCACCGTCGCGCATCCAATAAAGAGATGTCTGCGAGTTGTTTTTGTTCTCAATGGCGGTAAGACGCGGATAGGTGGCATGAATATTCTGGTTGTCCGGGCTCCAATGGTTTTCTGCTATGAATGTTTGCAAATTTCTCACAAACCCCTCGCCAAACGGCTGCAAATTGCTCATAAACAGAGATGTTTTCGCTACTCCTTGAAAGAAGAAAGAAAAGTCCCATCCTTTCCACCGGAAAGAAGGACCGAACCCGTATACAATCTCCGGTGTAGTGGGATCACCTAAAGGTACCCGATCATTTTGATCAATCACCCCGTCATACTTCCCATAACGGTTGGGCACATTTACATACTTGATATCACCGGGACCTACAAAGCCGCCTACCAGCTGTCCAGGACTATTGTCAATCTCTGTTTGATCGACAAACAAGTGGTCGGATAGATATCCCCATTGTTGGCTCACGCTGTATCCTACCTTCGACAGATTGGGATAATCACCGTAACTTTCATTGTATTTCCGGATTTCATTGTGAGCATACGTAAATGTCCCCTTAAAAGTCATGCTAAAATCCCGGTTAAACTGGTGTCCGAAGTCGAGTGACAGGTCGAATCCCTGATTACGCACTTCCGCATTATTAGCATAAAACTTTGTTCCATATACTCCCGAATAATACGGAATGTTCTCGATGGTTTGGAAAATATTACTACGGTCTTCACGAAAGATGTCAAACGTCAGGTTAATATTTTTCCAAAAGGTCATATCAAACCCTAAGTTATACTTCTTGCCTACTTCCCAAGTCAGATCGGTGTTGGCAAAGCGTTTGTAAACCGGACCTTTTAACTCGATTTCCTGATTCTTTCCCGTAGTGAAACTGTCACTTCCCTTTAAATCCACGTCCGATAGGTAAAGAAAACGGCTGTTGCTTACCTGATCATTACCTACAAGACCGTAAGAAGCCCTGATTTTCAAACGCGGGATGTATTTTCGCAAAGGTTCGAAAAATGCTTCCTCACTGATGTTGTATCCGATGGCAAACGAGGGGAATAGACCGAAACGGTGATTCTTCGCAAAGTTTTCCGAACCGTTATAACCCAAGTTGATCTCCGCCATATATCGGTTGTCGAACATATAAGAGGCACGGGCAGCCAATCCCTGACGACGTTTCGGAAGGGCCTTCAGTAAATCTTTTCCCGGATTGTGATCCATATATTCGTCTTGATTGTAAATCAACAATCCGCTTACGTCGTGTTTGCCGAAAGCACGGTTATACTCTAACATAGCTTGAAAATAAATCTGACGGTGTCCCGTATTCGAACTGGAAGTGGCAAGAACGGGATTCACTTCTTCACCTACACGACTCAACGTGAAATCATAAGTTCCGTCTTCATAGCCCGTATAGTTTTCCAATGTAAAGGTATTATACGGGGCTGTGCGATTCTGTGTGGAAGTGGAAAGACTTTTGAAAGAGGCCAGTGCCTTGAACTTTAATCCCGGAGTGATGAACTTCAAATCCTGGTCGAAAGTAAATGAGGCGGTTACAGTGCTCTGAAACAAGTCGGAATAGCCTTTCACCAATTCCGCCACCGGATTGCTGGCTCCTGTGGCCCCCCACTTCACGTAGGTGGTCTCTCCGTCGGTCGGAAAATATACCGGAGCAACCACCGGATTGGTGTTTATCACGTGATTATATAAGCTCGATGTAGAGCTAGAGGGCGAACTTTTGTCCACTAACATCACGTTCAGACGCAAAGACAATCGCGAAGTTTCGCCTAATTTGGCGTTAATATTGTTTTGAAACGAATAACGCATGCGATTGATATTGTTACTAAATGAAAAGAACTCCTTGGAACGGTTTCTCAACATACCTTCCTCGTGGACGACCGAAACGCTGGAGAAATAATCCACTTTCCGTCCACCTCCACGAATATTAAAATTCACTGACTGACTGAACGCCTGGTCTTTGAAAATCTCATCATACCAGTTGACATTCGGGAAAATATAAGGGTTCAGTCCCTTACGGGTACCTTCAATCTTTTCTGTAGGGTAGGGAATCTGTCCCGAAGGATGGTTGTTTACCGCTTCGTTAAACAGTTCCATATATGAAACACCGTCCACAAAATCGGGAATATTGGTTGGTGCAGACATACTTCCTTCTACACGGAAGTTGATTATCGGTTTGTCAAGACTTGCACCTGACTTTGTGGTAACAATCATAACACCGTTGGCTCCACGCATACCATACATGGCTGTAGCGGTAGCATCTTTCAGAATAGAGAATCCTTCAATCACCTCTGGGTCAATGGCGTTCAAGTCAGCGGCGGTAGCTTCCACTCCGTCAATAACAATCAAAGGGTCTGTACTAGCACTTCCCAATGTGGAAACTCCGCGAATCCAGAAATTCGCTCCATCGGCTCCCGGCTCCCCTGTACGCTGCATGGCAATGACACCAGCCAAACGGCCCGCAAAAGAAGTGGAAAGATTAGATGATGGCACTTCCAAATCAGACGGACGGATGGTCTGCACCGACCCCACCACGCTGACTTTTTTCTGCCCCGTTCCGAAAGCGGTGACCACCACTTCTTCCAATACCCCGGTATCTTCCTGCAACACCACTACTACCTGATTTCGTCCGCCCACTTTTACCTGCTGCGCTTTGTAGCCGATGTAAGAGATTTCCAATGTGGCATCTGCCGGTACAGAGAGTGAATACAATCCGTCAATGTTCGTGGTCGTACCGGTGGAGGTACCTACCACAGTCACGGTAGCACCGATAAGCGGTTCTCCCCCTTGGTCTTTGACCAATCCCTGAATGGTCTTTTTGTGTTCGCTTCCGGTAGGAGAAGATGTTTTCTTTTCTTCTCCTGCCTTCAGCAAAATCTGCCGGTCTCTAATCTCCCAGACCACAGAGGTACCCTGAAACATCTTTTCCAATACTTGCACAATGGTGTTATTGGTAGCTTTTACCGTGACACGGCGTTTGTCATCCACCTTGTCCTCGGTATAGAGAAATACATATTCGCTTTGTTTTTCAATATGCTTTATCACAGTACGCACTGAGACGTCCGTCAAAGTGAAAGTGAAGAGTTTCTGGCGGTTATAATCTGACAAGTCAGCCGCCTTAGCCTGTAAAAAGAATAAAAATAAGCAAAATAAGAATAAAGCTTTACATAGATGGGGACTATGAAAGCAATTCAAACTAAATGTTTTCATAACTTTGTTTTTAGAATGGTTAAACTAAGGTCAAAACATTGGTTTTAGCACAAGCAAGAAGGTCCGGATAGTATTGCCGTATTTATCCGGCCTTTTTTTCCCTCAACAGGAAGTGTTCGTCTGTCTTTTCATGTTACCATAAGTTTTAATTTTAAGTTTATAAGTTCCTTATTTCTCGGTGACGCAATAGCCCTCGCTGGTCTTCACTACATTAATCGGAGCGATGACGGAAATGCGGTCGAGCACTTCGTCCAACGGGCAGTTCAAGTCAAGCATGCCGCGGATGGTGAGAGCCTGTGAACCGACATCAATGACGATGCTCTCGCCGTAGTATCTCGAAAGACGGTCAAACACGCGTTGTATAGGCTCTCCCTCCAACACCAATAGGCCTTCTGTCCAAGCACTGTACTTCCATGCCTCTACCTGCTTCTTCCCGATCAGGCCTCCGTCAGAAAGGTTGACCTGTTGGTCGGGGAGCAGTTCTACAATCTGTTTCCGGCTGTCGGTAAGTTTCACCGCCCCACGCATCAGGGTGACTTCGGCATAAGCGTCCTCGCGGTAGGCGTTGACATTGAAAGCCGTGCCCAATACCTCTATTTCAAACCTGTCGGTCTTTACGATAAAAGGTGCACTTTTGTCAGGATGCACATCAATGAAGATTTCCCCGTTGACGTATATTTCACGTTGTCCTTTACGGAACACACGCGGATACACCACTTTCGTGCCGGAATTGACGAAAAGGCTGGAACCATCAGCCAGCACCATATGCATATGTCGGCCTTTCGGCACCACCAGCTGTGCATACTCTCCGGCATCGGCACGGGAGTCTGGCACTTCTACCCGCTTCTCGTTTACGAGGATACGCCCCGACTGGGAATTAACCACCTTAGCCGATTCCCCCACTGTTATCGTCTCCTTTCCCGAAAGAATCAGCTGTATCTCGTTGTGGTTATCCGTCTGCTCCATGAGCCGATCAGCTACTTTCACAATGTCCACTGTATGGTCTCCTTTCCAATAGAAAAGCACACCTGAAAATAATAATCCCATAAATACAGCGGCTGCGGATACAGTGCTCCAACGGTGAATCCGCCTTTCTATCTGTTTTCTCCGTATGCCTTTTTCAATCTGTCTCCAAAGAGCATCGCGCTCTTCCGGTATGGGAAGTTCTTCCTGTGCCTTGAAGTAACCCACCAGTTTGAAAAATGTATGTCTCCACTCAACTTTCATATATTTGCAAGTTTATTTATTATTAGAACCGGGAATACGGGAAAACCTACTCATTCTTTTTGTGTCTTTATCGTTAAAATAGATTAATACTACATTCTTTTAAACCCGCATAAGCATTGGAGGAGTAGCTTTAAAAGCCACCGTTTTGCTCAATAAAGTCCTTTATCTGCGTGTAGGCATCCGCCATCCCTTTCTTGGTGGGACGCTGTCTGTAGCCTGCTTCGTCCACGTATTCTATATTTTCCAACACAATGTTTGGCACGTCATAATGTTCACACGCAGCCTCAATACCGCTCACATATTCTTCAGGAAGGCCGTCGGCCGTAATATGGTAAATTTTGGCAGTGGCGTAATTCTTCGTCACGTAGTCCAATACCTCACAGAAAGCCGGCAGGAAATTCACACGTGTTTCGGGCGACCAATCAGCATAAGTCACCTCGCCAAGTGGTGCTTTAGAGACTGCCCAATAGTCTTCCAGTCCCCCCTCTATAAAAATAATATCCGGATTCTCACCCAAATTCTTCATGCGGACAAGGTAAGAACGGTAAGAAATACCCTCTGCATTCAATTTGTTACCAGAATCCCATCCTTTGCTGCTCACCGTACCGCCTGACCAGGATTCGTTGCGCTCCAAAGCCAGTCCGTAGTCATTAATCAGTTTCCACCACCAGGTGTCTTCCACAGCCTGCACATCGTTTTTTTCCTTAGTGTCCGGATACCAAGCAGTGTTGCCGGCCGGTAGATAACCCTTAAATGTACAGTATGCGCCGCCCAGAATGGAGACTTTCAGCGGTGCTTTGGCCGAAGACGAGACTTCCACTCCATCAGCCAGCTTGAAGACATAAACGTCTCCGGAGGGTGTCACGGGTGTTTCGAGATCGAACGCCGACACGCGCCCAGTTTCTTTCTTATCCATTATCTTCTTCCATGTGGATCCGTTATCTACGGATAAGTAATAGGCATCATGGGTGAAATATCCTTGCCGCCGTAAGTTTTCACCCACCGTCACTTGTGGTATGGTGCCGGAAACGCCTTCGGATGTGGCTATAAGACTAACCTGCAACGGATTACCATCCGCATCACTCAATACCGTGCCATTCAGAGTCCAATACAGCCCCGTGTCGCTGCCTGTTCCCTGCTGAAGACCTATCAGCGGAGTTTCTACATCTACTTTCTCCATGCGACGGATGACGACAGGTTTTTGTTTCTTGAATTTCACAGTGTCGGTCGTGCCCTCCGCGTTATGGGAAACCGAGGTGATGTAATCTCCCGGCACCACAATGGCTTTCATGGCCTCAATGTCCATAGTCATCTGTTCCTCCCAAGCCTTCATTTGAATAATCCGCTCCTGCTTTTGCTGCTCTTCCATCGTAGCGCTGTTTTCCTCGTTGTCATTGCATGCCGCAAAAGACAGCAGGCATGCCAATAAAAAAATAACTTTCTGTTTCATGATATTAATAATTATGAGGTTAAAATATTTCCTGCCACCGCAGGTATTTTATATTATAACCAACGTAGTTGAAAAACCTACTCACTCTTACAGAAGTTTTTTCTAAAGGAGGACACTATGCCCGTCAGGAAGCCAGCACCTTAAGGAAGACACCCACCCACATCAAATCCTCCTTGGGCATGACAAAAGTACGAAGCTTCGCCAACGTACGGTTAAGCAGATTCATGGACGACTGTTCATTCATCTTCAGAATGTCAGCGATTTCCCGATGCGAGAGTTCGCTCACGTAACGTAGGTAGAGAGCATGCTTCTGTCGCACAGACAGTTGTGAAAGGGCATGGAGCAACCTGCGCGCCATGTCTTGTTCCGCATCGTCCTTCGGAAAGAGGCATTCGAACAGTTCCTCGTCTTGCGGAATACGAAAGGTACATGTCTCGATATCTTCCATGTCCTTCCACTTGGTCGCATAGTTAAAGAGGATATTCTTCAGCGAACAAAGCAGGTAGGAACGCACAGTGACATCGGACCTTACCCGTCCATTGGCAAATATACGCACAAAAAGGTCTTGAATAGCATCTTTCACCTGTTCCCGATCATCGCAACAGCGCAGACCATAGTTCATCAGTAAAGAATAATATTTCTCATACAATTCCTCCATTGCCTTCCGGTCGCCTTTTATAAGACGTTGCCACAAAAACAGATCATCTGCATCTTGTAAAGGTTTCACTGTTTCCATTGTGCAAATAAAACCTGAAGTATTAATATACGAAATAAAAAATAGCACAAAATACATAAATTAAACACATATTATACTAATTTAGCAATTTTAAAAAAGGATATATTGCAAAAGATGATATTGAGACCGGATATGGAAATATTATTCCTCTTTGGAATTTCGGAATGAATTATTAGTAATATCTTTGCACGAATCTTAAAAAATAAAGCGATTATGTCACATACCAGACAAGAACAGATGGAAGCCTTCGGACGCTTCCTCAACATCCTCGACGAGCTGCGTGTCAAATGTCCCTGGGACCGCAAACAGACCAATGAAAGTCTGCGCCCCAACACCATAGAAGAGACTTACGAACTTTGCGACGCCCTGATGAGGGATGACAGGAAAGAGATATGCAAGGAATTGGGGGATGTACTGCTCCACGTAGCTTTCTATGCTAAGATAGGTTCGGAAACAGGGGATTTCGATATCAAAGACGTTTGCGACAAACTGTGCGATAAATTGATATTCCGCCATCCCCACGTGTTCGGAGAAGTAAAGGTCGAGACGGCAGGACAAGTATCCGAAAACTGGGAACAATTGAAGCTAAAGGAGAAAGACGGCAATAAGAGTGTATTGAGCGGAGTACCCGCTGCCCTCCCCTCGCTCATCAAGGCTTACCGTATTCAGGACAAGGCCCGTAACGTAGGTTTCGACTGGAAAGAACGCGAACAGGTGTGGGCTAAAGTGAAGGAGGAAATCGGAGAGTTTCAGGCGGAAGTAGCCAATATGGACAAGGATAAGGCGGAGGCCGAATTCGGTGACGTTATGTTCAGCCTTATCAATGCGGCACGTCTCTACAAAATCAATCCTGATAATGCTTTGGAACGCACCAACCAGAAATTCATCCGCCGTTTCAACTATCTGGAAGAACATACCATCAAAGAGGGCAAGAACATGAAAGACATGACTCTGGAAGAGATGGATGCTATTTGGAATGAGGCTAAGAAGAAAGGATTATAATCTTGCACGAACTTGATACCGCAAAAAATGAAGGCTCTGTTCCAATGGAACAGAGCCTTCATTTCCTACAGACGAAACGTCTGTCCGCACCGGACAGAGCGTCTGATATATTCACTTACTTTTTCTTTGTATCTTTACTTTCTCCCTTGCGGTGCATTCCTCTAATCATCTCCCTATGGAAACGCATTTCCGCACGTTGCACGAGAAAAATCTTCTTACTGGAAAGGATTTTATTGAACTTGCCTAAATAGGTCTTGTCAAGTTGGTCGGCAGCAATACGGTTCTCAGCAATCTTCTCGTTGATTTCCTTGTATTGAGCTTCCGTCGTCTTATCATCTTTACCTTTGCGCATCAAATCCCACGATTCATCATTCAGCTTCTTCTTCTTATCCTGAAGTTCAAAATAGACGGAAAAGAACTTGGCTGCCTCTTCTTTACTCAATCCAGCCTGTTCGATAATGAATGCCTTTTGTTTTGCCCTGAACTCCTCCCGGGATAAATGCTGGTCACATCCGTCAGCAGCCCAAAGAACAGGCATAAAGCCACACAACAAAACAACCCATGCAATTAGTTTTCTCATTTTCTGTATTCAATCAGTTTTAATAAATCATTCTACACTTGCATCACTCAAATAAACATATAACGAATAATCATCCAGCATAGCACGGTCCAGTGCCACATCCAGCATTTCGTCCGATACAACTTCAGTATCCACCTCCGTCACCGCCACTTCATCGACCGCAGCAGGTTTGTGATCTGACGACGCCACCCGTATAATCAAGGCAGCCCCCACAAACATAGCTGCCATATAGAGCAATGGTTTCAGTCTTGTCCATGTACTGACAGGTTCTTCCTTGAAAACCACTTTCTCTTTTTCAGGAAGTTTATTCATCACTTCTGAAGTCAGGTTCTCAAAGTAACCATCAGGAACTTTGAAGGAATCTTCCTTACCAAGTTTCTTCAATAGGATATCTTCTTCTTTCATTCGTTTTTCTCCTCTCTTTGATTTAGACATAGTCCGAGTCCAAAGGTTTAATCAATGTCTTCTAAAAACTTCTCTATTTTCTTCACTGCATGATGATAAGACGCTTTCAAAGCACCGACTGAGGTACCGAAGATTTCAGACATTTCTTCATATTTCATTTCTTGATAGTATTTCAGATTGAACACCATGCGCTGTTTCTCCGGTAAAGTCATTAATGCCTTTTGCAAACACAACTGCGCCTCATCACCCGAAAAGTACGGGTCGCTTTCCAGTTTCTGCACAACCGCTGCTTCCGGATCATCAATGGCCAAGGTAGTGACAGCACGTTGTCTATTCAAGAAAGTAAGGCATTCATTCAACGCAATACGATAGAGCCAGGTAGACAATTTCGCCTCAGCACGGAAATAATCAATATTCGTCCATGCCTTGATAAAAGTATTTTGCAGGAGATCGTTCGCATCCTCATGCGACAGCACCAGCCGACGGATCTGCCAATACAATTGTTCGCTATACTGCGCCACAATCATTTCAAATCCTTGTCGCTGCGTACTCTCCTCCTGGAGGAGCTTCAGAACTTCGCGCTCGTTATAAGGGGTCATAATCTCTTGTATCTCTATGTTTATTTATGGTTTCAAATCCAGATCGGTCATTGCCTTTAGTAAAGACGGATCATACTTATAAATGTCATCACAATACATCAAATTATTATCGGCAGACAGATAAACAGTCTGATAATCTATAAACAAAGGCACATATTTCTCCAAACTATAATGTTTCAATTCACGATAAGCCGCACTGATAGGAAGCTTCTTTCCTTCCTCGCTTATCGGCTTGAGGTCCATTGCAATGCGGATGCGGTCTTCCAGTAATTCATCCGGTTCTTCTAATAAGAAGAAAGCAAAATCGAGTGCTTTCTGAAGACGTACACAACCATGGCTCACCGCCCGGTTCTTTCGCGTGAAAGCCCAACGGGAAGGAGTATCGTGCAAATAAACGGAATAAGGATTTGGGAAACGGAAGATGATACGCCCCAACGAATTTCCCGTCTTATTATCCTGTTTCACAGTATAAGGTACTCCCTTGCCCGCATACCTCTCCCATTTGATACTATGAGGATCGACTTGTGTACCATTCTTATCATACACCTTCATGCGGTTACGGGTAAAGTAAGTCGTATCCCTGCGATAAGTAGGAATAATCTCTTTCCGGATAATACTTTGAGGAACATTCCAATACGGATTCAGCTCCATATAATAGATTCTGCTGGACAACAAAGGTGTTTTATTCCTCACACTTCCCACACAAATGCGCATTTCCAGAATAGAGTCTGTTTCCTCGTTGACGGCTTGCAGCATGAATGCCGCCACATTTGCCACCACATATTTCTTCCCTTTATCCAGAGCATACTGCCAACGCGCCCGTTCCAGATTCAGCAATAAACGATCCCAGTAATAATCCGTAGTATCCGTCTTTCCCCAATCATTCACGCGCACCAATTCTTCCTGCATTTTCTTATAAAGACGGGAAGAGGGTTGCGCCCAATGAAAGGCGGCAGTGGGATTGGCACGCAAAGAATCAAGAGCCGACAATGCAAATTCCATATCACAACGCTTCAGAGAAATACGGTCTATCGAATCATTCCATCTGCGCTCCGGAGGTAGAAAGCCAAACTTTAACCGGCACACATACGAAAGATAGGCAGCTGTCAACTGATATTCTAAATCCGCCAACAGGGAATTCATCGTTTTTCCATCTTGCAATTGTAATGTACGTATCTGCTGCAACCCATTACGAATACTATCTACAGGATAAAGTCTCGGATTAATCCCATGCCGCAATATATTCTCTAACCAGTACAACATTGAGTCCGCTGCCTGCACAGTCGGTTTATCGGAGACCAATGAATCATTCAACCATAAGAAATCGCCTTCCTCCTGATAATGAGAGACTAACGCAGAATCCCAAACTGTAGCCAGTTTATTTTTTTCCAAACAGGCATGAATGAGCTGCCGAATACTATCCGCACTGATCTGATAGGCAGGATTAAACAGTTCTTTGAAACCTGCCAAAGAGTCCGGTATCGGAGACAAAGGCTTCTCCTTTCTACAAGCAGCCAAACAAATTATACATATTACTCCCAAAAATAACCGGCTACTTTTCATATACAGTTCCTCCGTCAATATCAATACATAAATTCTCTTTCGCTAAAATTGTCTGCGGAAAAATGGCGGACGCTTCATTAAGTAAAACAGCTTCATCTTCATATCGGGCTGAGAAATGCCCGATAACCAATTGTTTTACCTTTGCATCCAAAGCGATTTGTGCAGCTTGTGCAGCTGTCGTGTGATAAGTTTCTTTTGCCCGTGCTTGTTCCGCTTGTGCAAAAGTAGCTTCATGGAACAGCAAATCCACATTGTTGATTTGTTCCACTATAGACGGACGAAAAATTGTATCGGAACAATAAGCGTATTTGCGTGCCGGGGTCGAAGGACGGGTCAAACGCTGATTGGGAATAACTTCTCCTTCGGGAGTAACAAAATCCGCTCCGTTCTTAATACGGTTCAGTTCGTAAACCGGAACTTTATAAAAATCCACCATTTCTCTAATGATATGATTCGGACGTTGCTTCTCCTCAAACAGGAATCCGCAACAGGGAATTCGATGTTTAAGAGGGATCGTAGTTACAGTCACCGAACGGTCATCATAAATCTGTGTCGGTTCTTTCGTCTCAAATTCGTGAAAAAACACTTTATAGGTCAGTGTCTTACAAAAAAAAGCTAGCATCGGTGCGAATAATTCTTCCAGCCCCTTAGGAGAATGAATATGTAAATCAGCCGTCCTCCCCAATAATCCGAATGTAGAGATTAGCCCCAAGAGTCCAAAGCAATGATCACCGTGCAGATGAGAGATAAAGATATGATTCAAACGGGAAAATTTAAGCCGGGAACGACGTAATTGCATCTGAGCCCCTTCCCCACAATCAATCATAAATAATTTTTCACGCAAATTGACGACTTGTGAAGTCGCAAAATGTCGTGTAGTGGGCAAAGCGGAACCGCACCCTAATATATGTAACTCAAACTTTTCCATCTCCGGCAAAGATAGAAAAAAAACATATTAATTTCGCAAGCAATGAAACAAAAGTCTTATTACCTGCCATATAGTATCAAAAAAGAATATATATTTGCATATCGACAACCGGTTTCAAGAACATGATATGAAAGCTGGTCACAGTATCAGAAAAAGAAGTATTTAATATGACGAATCCCTTTATATACAGAAAATTATCAGTATTGTTCCTACTGTTTATTACTTTCGGGAATGTTTATTCCAAGAATAAAGAAATGGAACAATTGTTTTCCAGATTGGATTCCGTATTGACAAACAGTGAAAAGTACGTTTTAGAGAAAGAAGATAAAATAGAAGAACTGCGTAAGAAACAGTCTATGCCTCTAAAACCGGAAGAAAAACTATGGCTTAACAAAATGCTGTATGATGAATATTTTGTCTATAATGCGGACTCGGCTATGGTTTATGTAAACAATAATATAGAGATAGCCAACGCATTAGGCCGAAAGGACAAAGAACAGGAGTGGATACTGCATAAAGTTTTCCTTCTTGCAGCCCAGGGGCTACTGAATGAGGCTGAGAAAGAATTATTGAATGTAGATATAACTTCATTAAGTAAAGAAAATATGTATCAGTATTATGATACAAAAATCTATCTATACTCCCATTTGGTACAATTCATCGGTAATCGCCTGGAACTGACAAATTCTTATTACAATCTTGAGAAGGAATTCAAGCACGAAGCTAAGAAATATATAACTCCCGATCATCCTTCATATTATAGTTTTTGTGCGTCACTACATAGAGAATATCCCCGTTCTGCAGAGGGAGACAGTATAAAATTAAAATTAAAAAATATAGTAGACAAGTCATCATTGTCCACGCGGGTGGATGCCATCAATTCTTATATGCTTGCTATCATGTTTTACAATGAAGGCGATGAAGATAATTACGTAAAATACCTTATTTATTCTGCCATAGCCGATATTAAAATCTGCAACCGCGATATAGCTTCATTGGAGGAACTTTCCAATATCCTCTATTTGCGTGAAGACATAGACAGAGGCTACACTTACATCAGTTATTGCTTTAAAGCCGCATTGCTGTATCCCAACAGGGTGCGCGTAATAAACATATCGACCGTTATGGATAAACTACAGCAGGCCTATCGCGAAAGGAACAAAATACAGGAAAGCAAATTGCGTAAATCACTCTACACCACAAGTATATTATCCATTGTATTACTCATCTCCATCCTACTCATTTATTTCCAATTCAGAAAACTGTCTCGTTCACGTAAAAAACTGAACGAAAGTAACCGACTGCTTAATTCACACGTCAAAGAACTTTCTGAAGCCCAACGAATGCTGGGTGAAGTGAACGGAGAACTTAGCGAAGTAAATGAAAAGCTAAAAGTGATCAATAACCAATTACTAGAGTCCAATTATGTGAAAGAAGAATACATCGGATATGTATTCTCAATATGCTCCAATTATATAACCAAACTTGAAGAATACAGGAAGAATATCAGCAGAAAACTTAAAGCCGGTCAAATAGACGATATCAAATCATTAACTTCCAACATTACGATGGTACAAAGTGAGTTGAAGGAGTTCTATCATAGTTTCGACGCTATTTTCCTACACGTATACCCCGATTTTGTAAAAGACTTCAATTCCCTCCTGCGTCCCGAAGAAAAGATAATGCTTAAAGAAGGCGAACTCCTGAACACGGAGTTGAGGATATATGCGCTTGTCAGACTCGGAATAAATGACAGTATGAAGATTGCAGAATTTCTTCATTGCTCTCCGCAGACGGTTTACAATAATCGTTTAAAAACCAGAAACAAGGCAATAATTCCTAAGGAAGAATTCACCGAGACGGTACGTTCATTGGGTAAAATGCAAAAATAGAGAGAGCAAACAAACCATTTTACTTCATAAACTATTTACCTCTACCAAACATTATATAATTAATAATCAACACATTAACTTTTTATTTATTTACTCTTACTATTTACTTGTATATACACCGTACCTTATACTATACTACCTTTGTCCTCCAAGAAATTAATCAAGAAATTAATCGAGTATATACTTTTTAAATTTAATCTATGAGGCAAGAGAAACTACTAGGTCCAAAGCAAACTATGAAACATACGTTTGTAATCTCAGACGCTTTCTTTTCACAAAGTGCTAATTTGTTATTTTACTTATCATGAAAAATGTAATATTATTATCTTTGCTAATCCTTTTGTCCATTCCCCTTTCGGCACAACAGGAAAAAGTCTCCTTAGTCAACGACAGAACAGGTTCCAAGTTGCTTGTGAACGGTAAGTCTTTTATGGTGAATGGTATGAACTGGGATTACTTCCCAGTCGGCACCAATTATTCATATTCCTTATGGACAAAGCCTGACGATATAATCAAGGCTGCTCTCGATACGGATATGTCTTTATTAAAGAACATGGGTGTAAACGCTATCAGACAACACATAGGCGTTCCCCCCAGATGGGTAAAATATATCTATGAACAATATGGTATTCACACAATGATATATAGCTCCTTCGGACGCTATGGAGTAGCTTTGGACGGGGCATGGATGGCTAACACCGACTATTCCGACCCTAGAGTAAAAAAAGTACTTCTCGACGAGGCGAGAGAATTGGTAAAGGAATACAATAATACTCCTGGAATACTCCTCTATCTTCTTGGAAATGAGAACAATTATGGTTTATTTTGGCAAGGAGCAGAAACGGAAGATATTCCGGTAGAAGATCGTAAATCCACTATTCAAGCGGTTCACTTATATAAACTGTTCAATGAAGCGACTGTCGAGATGAAGAAAATGAATGCTTCAGCTCCTATAGCCATTTGCAACGGTGACCTTCTATTCCTTGATATTATAGCCAAAGAATGTAAGGATGTTGACATTCTAGGAATCAACTGCTATCGCGGTGACTCGTTCGGCGACTTGTTCAGCAGAGTAAAAGCTGAGTATGGAAAACCGGTATTGTTTACAGAGTTCGGATCCGATGCATTCAATGCCATAACTCAAAGTGAAGCACAAAAAGAGCAAGCAGACATTCTGTTGAAGAATTGGACTGAAATATATCTGAATGCGGCAGGACTAGGCAACAACAATAACTCACTCGGAGGTTTCACTTTCCAATTTGCCGACGGTTGGTGGAAATTCGGCCAAAATACTAACCTGAGCATACATGACACCAATGCATCATGGGCCAACGGTGGATATGTATTTGACTATGTGAACGGTGAAAACAATATGAACGAAGAATGGTTCGGTATATGCGCAAAAGGAACTCCTGACAGCCGAGGAATATACGAACTTTACCCGCGTGCCGCATACTATGTGCTGAAAGATGTCCACAAGATTAATCCTTATTCTCCCGGAAGTACCACCTCTTCGATAATAAGCAAACTTTCCGATATCAATGTAATGTCAGCCGTTTTATCCTCCAGAAGTGATAAAGCTGCCTTGCAAGGCGAAAAGACTCAGCTAATACGCCTGAGCGAACTGAGAGGTGACATAACTACCTACAATACAGGTGCAAAGAATACTACCACTCCAAGTTCCAGGCCGAAGAATCCGACAAGTTTCCCCAGCTTTAAAGGCTTTGACCATACTGAATCGTTCTACGTAGGCGTAGCCTCAAAACCGGCAGAGAATGTACAGGCGGAAGTCACTGTAAATGTTCTTGGAAATGTGGCGGAGAACCCGATAGACGAAATCTTTTATGAGAACAGAGGACGCTCCAGATATATAACGGACGAAAGCGGAGAAGTAGTAGATCTGGGTCCGTTGGAACGCTTAAGACTTTATAGTGCGAGTTTTGACTGGGATGGCAAACTGTTTAATCTGAAAACATTTTACCGCAAAGGACACTATCATTGGGGATACGAAGGAGACTTCTTTGGATTGTATCCCGAAGCGAGCTACGGTGATAATATGGATATTTATGGTGGCGAAGCTCCTTTCGGAAGTGAAATTGAAGGTAAGAAATACTTCAAAGGGCTGAAAATTGCTTTCGGTCCCGAACTATGGTGGGGTGCAAACCCGGCTCTGCTTGTCAAATACCAACGGAATATAGGTAAATATAACGTAGCAGGTATTTTCCATTATGATATAGACCAGCGTGAAGGAACGACTACTTCTTACGCCATACCCCGCCCCAAGAATACACGGGCCTCTCTTATGGTGGAAAGAAATTTCGGACGTTTCAATATTACAGCGGGCGGATTATGGTCAGGAACAACGCTTGTAGGACGGGAATTTCAAGCTACCACAGAATACAATAAAGAAGCTATCGTATATTCCGACGTGATAAAAACATCCGATACATTCGGAGGGAAGATGAAAGTGGTATATAGCGGAGGAAAGTTCAATGCCTATGCGCAGGGGGCGATAATGGGATTGGTAGCCAGTGGCGGAGCCGATTACACACAGACTTTAACAGGATGGAGGCTAAAAGATAGCGGTAGCGGAAATCAATCGAACGTCCTTGCCGGTTTTACTTATCAGATAGGCAACTTCCAGATTGCCCCTAATTTCCTGTGGCAGAAACCGCTTGTAGGTCCAATGCCTAATGGAATCGATGCTCCCGGAAGATTACGAAATATTATTGATGATCCTTTTGCTGTTAGGGATAACAGGGAGACAACAGCGGGAGAATTGTTGCTGACTTATGACCCGACACCCGCTACTTGGATGTACGACTGGGAGAATGACAATAACGAAGATGCACCGTTTGCCGCTTCACTTGGTTTCATTTACCGCCATCATCCCACCTCACAGGATGCAGCCATAGGTATACTTGCCAACGGTCGTTCTACCTTTGCTTTCGGAGGAGCTGCACCGGCTCATGATTTATGGGAAACAAACCTGAAAATAGCGTCTAGAATATCAAGAGATTTCGGTATCATATCAAGTGTCTACTGTGGTACTGCCCAAGCCAACGGAGATGATACCCGTTTAGTTAAGCGGGTAGGTGCAGACGCCAGAATGATTTATAAGAAACTGCGACTGAACGCAATGGTGAAGTTTAATGACTGGGGGCCGTACGACTATCACAGGGATTTTAACCTTACTTTCCCTTTCCAATGTATGTTAGACTTTTCGACCAGTCTCGCCAAGCCTAAATGGTTGGGTCCGGTATCCACTCGCGTAGGAATCAGAGGTACTTTCAGAACATTAGATCAATATTCTCCTCGTTACGTTGCCGGATATATACCGGACGGTTCCGGTGGTTTTGAACCAAGCACAGATATTATAGGCGCAGGTCGTGGCAACGAATGGGAAATAAGAACCTACATTTCATTCAGCATTTTCTAATCTACGAACTAATTAATAAGATAGTTTTATGAATCACAAAATCAATATATCATGTAAGCTCTCTGTTGTCGCTGTTCTCTTTTCGTTGACAGGATGTACAAGAGATATAAATACGGATGTGCTGGCAACTTACCCACACTTGTCTGATGTCTTTATCGATGAATTTGCATCCGACCTGCAATACCAGGCATGGGGAAAAGTAACTAATTTCGGGGTGGATACTGAAACCACCTACGATGGCACGTCATCTATGCGAATAGAAGTTCCCAATCCGAGTGATCCTATGGGAAGTTGGGCAGGAGGTACTTTCTATTCCGCTACAGGCAGAAACCTGTCCGGATATGACGCACTGACTTTTTATGCCAAGTCTTCCGTAGCTACCGCTATTGAAGTTGGAATAGGAAATTATGATACTACCGAAAATCTGGTTCAAGTTAATGATGTCCAACTGAATACAAACTGGAGCAAGATTATCATCCCTATTCCTAATTCCGCAAAGCTTTTATCGGAAAAAGGATTATTCTACTACTCCGCCGGTGCAGTAAATGACGAAGGCTACACCATCTGGTTCGATGAGGTCAAGTTCGAAAAACTCGGTACATTGGCTCATGCCAAAATAGAAGATATAGAGGTTCCCGGTTTTCCCGGAAAACTGACGATAGGAACTCTGACCGAGACTATCAATCTTCCGAACGGCATTAACCGTAAAATGCGGGTCTCTCCCAATTATTTTACATTCGAGTCATCTGACGTCAATGTGGCTTCGGTAACAAATGATGGTAACATAACCGTGCACAAAACAGGAGAAGCCGTTATCTCGTTAAAGGAGGCTGAAGGCGAAATAAAGGTACATTGCTACGATTTCGCTCCAACACCCACGAGAGACGAATCGGAAGTGTTGTCTCTGTTCAGTGATTCTTATACTAATAAGATTTCTGCAAACTGGAATCCTAGATGGGAATGGTCAACAGCTGAATATACGGAAATAGATACCGGTGATAATCATATAGCACGGTATAGCGGTTTGAACTTTGTAGGTATTGTATTCAACAAAACTGCGGATTGTTCGTCAAAGACTCACCTCCACCTGGATGTATTATGCATGGACGAAGTAAGTGAAAGCACTATTATAACAGTCTCTATATACTATGGAACAACGGAAATAAAGTATCCGATAACATTGGAGAAATATCCTGATTTCAAATCAAAACAGTGGCTGTCACTCGATCTGGAACTTGAAAAAGAAAATAAACTAATACCACAATTGGCATTGGCATGTGATGACAACACCAGGAACATTCTTTTGGACAATATTTATTTCTATTAAAAATGATAACTTATGAAACCATATAAAACAATATTGCTTAGCTTGCTGATACTTCCTTTGCCACTGTTACTTGGAAGTTGCGAGAAAGAAGAAGAGATAGAAAACACCCGATGGGTATTGGTGTGGTCGGACGAATTTGACACACCGACTCCCGACAACAGACCCGATCCTTCAAAGTGGACGTATGAAAAAGGCGCTTCAGGATACGGTAATCAGGAACTTCAGAACTATACCGACAGAGTAGAAAACGCCTCATACACAACTCACAAAGGTTTGGGATGCCTGAAAATAACAGCTTTGAACGACAATTATGACGGAGTAGCTTACTCTTCTGCCAGAATAAAGACCGAAGGACTGTTCGAACAACGATACGGACGTTTCGAAGCACGTCTGAAACTTCCGTACGGTCCGGGACTTTGGCCTGCATTTTGGATGTTAGGAGCAAACTATGCCACCGATGTATGGCCAAAATGCGGTGAAATAGATATTATGGAAAATAAAGGATACCAACCTAATATCGTATCAAGTGCTCTACATTTTCCGGGACATTCGGGTGGAAATCCCATAACACAGACTTTTGGCTATGAGAACCAACGTTTTGACACAGACTTCCACATATTTGCCGTAGAATGGGATGAATCCCAAATAGACTTCTTTGTGGATAATGTACTTTACAAAAGAGTGAAAGCCGCTGATGTAACAGATGGTGAATGGGTATTCGATCATCCATTTTTTATTATTCTGAATGTAGCGGTAGGCGGTACATTTGGTGGTGATCCCACAGCAGACACTGTATTTCCCCAAAGCATGTATGTAGATTACGTCAGGGTTTATCAGAAATCAACAGAAGTACAACCCGGAACTAATACCGGAGATATCTCTTCAAACGGTTCAATTCCCGGATGGGATTTTAACGGACCGGATTCTGATAAAGGGCTTATAGAGCCTGAATTAAAATAAATAACAATGTAACTGCTAAAGATTAAAATTATGAATTTAATAAAAATACAAGGATACTATTTAGGGCTTATGGCAGCCATAAGTCTTGGAGCGGTTTCATGTACGAACGAAACGGAATTTGCCAATTCGCTGGATAAAGGCGACATTACTTTCTCAGCTCAAGTAGGAAAAACGATGAGCAGAACCACAGAAAGCGCATGGGATGGTGACGAACTGATAGGTGTGAAAGCGGGAGAAACAGTAAAAACTTACAAAGTGACAACCAATGGAAAAATGTCTACTGAAGATACACCTTATACATGGGATGGCACAAGCTATGATCTGCTGGCATGGACTCCCCTCACAGCAGAACAGATAAACCTAACAGACCAAACTACCGAAGAGAAACTCTTTGACTGTGACTTATTGGCAAGTAATGCGAAAGTGGAAGCAAAGAATGTACATTTTGTATTCAGACACCAAATGACCCGGATGTGGTGGGAACTTCAGAAATTTGAAGGATATACAGATGAAGAAGTGAACACCGCAAAAGTTTCGTTTATCGGTTATGGAAGTGTAACGTATACTAATGGAGAAATCACAACGGTAGGCGATGCTGACCAATTGATTTCTACTCATGACACAAAAGGAGAATATTATAGAAACGGCGAAGCTATGATGGTTCCTTGTGAAATGTGGGAGAAACCATTGATAAAAGTAGAAATAGGAGAAGATACCTATATCTATACTCCAAGTAAGTCCAACCCCAATGACGTCAATAAGAAAACCGGAGATTTGCTTCCCAATACATGGCAAAGATATTACTTGTCTGTCAGCAAAAAAGGACTGACTGTAGAAATGGAATCCGGAGAAATTAATTGGGATAATGAAAAGATCGATGACAATCAGATTACGGATGCTAAATTTAAGGCTATTATATCTGATGAAGTATCAAATTTGACCAATTGCCAGTTTACAGGTTTGGAAAACAGTTTCATTGACAACGCAACCAACGGCTTCTCCATAACTTATAAAGAAACAAATGCAAGCGGAGGCATCGATTACGAAGGTCTATGTGACAGAGTACGTACAGTTGATACCCCAAACGGGACTGTCACTTTCACATTCTGCAATATCCGTTCGGATATCAAATTAACATATACTAAAGAATATATGGAAGTAGGCTATTATTTCTATAGTGACGGTACTTACGGGACAGATTACAAAGACGGTTCCACCTTAGGTATTATCTATAAGATAGGAAAACATGAGACGGACAACGTAACAAATTACGAAGGTACGGATATAGAAACCATTCATGGATATGTAGTAGCGCTAACTGATGAAACTAGCGACGAAAAGAGTAGTTTCAAATGGAAAGAAGGTAATGCAAACTTGTATGGGGCAGATTTTCCGGAACACGGCATAAGAGACGGAAAAACCACACAATATCTAGGATACCTTAACACTAAATATCTTATAGCAAAAGCAGCTGTAGCAGAGGCTACAACAGTGCCGGCAGCCTCAACTTCTACCAGCAAAAACAATAATTCACTTATACCCGGCACATCTGGTTGGTATTTGCCCTCTCATACCCAATTAAGAGATCTAGCAACTCTTGCGGGTAACACATTCACTAATTACAGTGCATTGAATGGCACATATTGGGACAGTACATTCGACAGTGACCCTAATGCTTATATAGTAGTTTTCAATGAAAATGGCGCAATAAGCAGTACTGATTTCTACAGGGCTGTAGATTCAGAACAAAAAGTTCGTCTTATTCTTACTTTCTAATTAATCATACAAATTATGAAACAAATATATTCACATATCAAACTGGCAGCCGTATCGCTATTAATATTTTCGGCTTGCACCCAAGACGAGATGTTACCTCAGATCGGAGAAAACGAAACCGCCGTTTCTGATGTTCTGACTATTCAAAATGTAAATGTAGCCAATTTCGATACCGGAAATCCTACTACACGGGTAATCAATGATGGTGTCACAGTTCTTTTCGAAGCAGGAAACAGCTTGGAAGATGTCAACGGCGATGAAATCGGTATTTTACTGATAGACAAAGATGGAATCGGATTCGCCAATGAACCCTTTAAGTATATAAACGAAAACGGTGTAAACAAATGGGTTAGTAAAAACAGTGTGAGTTATACCAGCAAAATTAAAAAAGTCATCGCCTACTTTCCATACGCCCAAATAGTGAAAGATGGAAAAGAGTTTGTTCCTTCATCCGTTAATGAACTAAAAGAACTAAAGAAAGAGGAAGAAACAACGGAATTTAAAGACAAAGATTTGCTGATAGCAGAAATCAATGATATTCAATCCCATCAATTGACAATCAACTTTAAGCACGCCTTTTCATTGATAGCGTTCTCTGCGGAAGCGACCATTAAACTAGATGACACGGAAGAGATTTCCTATTTATTAGATCTTTCCGATGTATCTTTCTCCATTGGCGACGAACTGTACACGCCCGAATCAATGAGCGGCAAGTACATCTGTCTTGTTGACGAAGAACAATTAGTAAAAAATGATTTTCGCTACTTCTACACGATTGATAATATTACTTATTCAAAGACGCTGAAAGATCCTATAACACTGGCAGCCAACCAATGTTACACTTTCCCTTGCCCAACATCCTCCGAAGGAACGGCAGATATTGCAGTAGGTGACTTCTACTGTACCACAGAAAGTAATAAAACAATCATTCTTCCAAGAAATGCAGCCGGTATTCCTACCGGTCTTACCTGCAAAGGAATCGTATTCCACATAATAGACGATTTTGAAACTTTTAAATCTACAAATGATTTAAACGACTCCAATTTAAATGGATATCAAGAAAAACATGGCTTAGTAGTCTCTACAAAAAAAGGAAATAATTTTGGCACTGTGGCAGCAGCTGATATAGAGCAAGCCTTTATTGATGGAAATGTAGAGAAATACACTGATACGGAAACATCAAACGGTTATAAATTGACACAAATTTTAGTAGGAACTGAAAATCTGGGATTTATCGCTTTGAATAATCATACTGAAAAACTAAACAATAGTACCGCTTGGTATGCTCCTTCGTTCAATGAACTTAAATACCTGATACAAGGTGAAAATACTCAAACAGGTTCTACATCGGGGCAAGAGTACATTAACAAACAATTGAAAAAAATAAATGCGGATGAACTGGCAGGTACAATTCCTTCTGTCACTTTTTACAATGGTGTCGGAGACCATGGATTACGCCTTATGACGGGCGGTTCTGAAAATGGATGGCACGGCATACCTGGCGAAGCTTTTTATCCAATCTGTGCATTTTGATGCATTCCCCCCAAAAACAAGAACTAATAAATATTTCCAATAATAAAAGACGATTTATGAAGATAAACAAGTTATTATTTACCACAACACTGACAGCATTGGCATTAACAGCCTGCTCTCCGAAAGGAACCAACTCTGATTCTGAGATAGAGAACAAAGTAGAAGCCTTACTGGATAAGATGACTTTAGAGGAAAAGCTAGGGCAGATGAATCAGTTGAGTCCGTGGGATCCTAACGAACTGGCAAACAAAGTTCGTAATGGAGAAATAGGTTCCATATTGAATTATATGAATCCCGAAGAAGTGAATAAAATACAGAAAATCGCAATGGAAGAGTCACGGTTAGGTATCCCCCTACTAGTGTCACGCGATGTAATTCACGGTTACAAGACTATCTTCCCTATTCCATTGGGACAGGCAGCCACATTCAATCCACAGATAGTAGAAAACGGAGCACGTGTAGCTGCCATAGAAGCTTCAGCTGATGGTATCCGTTGGACTTTTGCGCCCATGATAGATATATCACGTGACCCTCGTTGGGGACGCATAGCCGAAAGTTGCGGTGAAGATCCCTACTTGACTTCCGTAATGGGAGTAGCTATGATTAAAGGGTTTCAAGGAGATTCGCTGAACAGTCCGACTTCAATAGCGGCGTGTGCCAAGCACTTTGTAGCTTATGGTGCATCCGAAGGCGGTAAGGACTATAATTCTACATTTATCCCCGAAAGAGTACTGCGCAATGTATATCTACCTCCGTTCAAAGCTGCGGTAGACGCTGGTTGTGCCACTTTCATGACTTCATTCAACGATAACGATGGTGTGCCGTCTACGGCAAATAAATTTGTGTTGAAAGATATATTGCGCGATGAATGGAAATATGACGGTATGGTAGTAACCGACTGGGCTTCGGCTGCCGAAATGATCAATCACGGTTTCTGTGCAGATGGCAAGGAAGCTGCCGAGAAATCGGTAAATGCAGGCGTTGACATGGATATGGTGAGTGAAACGTTCATCAAAAACCTCAAGCAGTCTTTAGCAGAGAATAAGGTTTCCATAGAATCAATAGACGACGCTGTACGGAATATTCTCCGTCTGAAATACCGAATGGGCTTGTTTGAAAATCCGTATATTGTTACACCACAGAATGTGAAATATGCGGAAGAGCACTTGAAAATAGCAAAAGAAGCGGTAGAGCAATCCGTTATTCTCCTGAAGAATGACACACAAACATTACCGCTTACAAACAAAATCCGTACTGTAGCGGTAGTAGGTCCGATGGCTGACGCACCCTATGAACAGATGGGGACATGGGTGTTCGACGGTGAAAAAGACCATACTCAAACACCTCTCAAAGCCATCAGAGAAATGTATGGCGATCAGGTTAACGTAATTTTCGAACCTGCACTCGGTTATAGCCGTGACAAAAACCTAAACGGTATCGCCAAAGCCGTAAACGCGGCACGCCACGCAGATGTAGTCCTTGCTTTTGTCGGTGAAGAAGCAATACTTTCGGGTGAGGCCCATTCTTTGGCAAACCTAAATCTTCAGGGAGCACAGAGTCAACTGATACAAGCACTGTCCACTACCGGCAAACCATTAGTAACCATAGTGATGGCAGGACGCCAACTTACAATCGCTAGTGAAGTTGAAGCTTCGGATGCAGTTCTTTATGCGTTCCATCCGGGCACTATGGGAGGACCTGCCATTGCCGACATCCTTTTCGGGAAGGTTAATCCAAGCGCAAAGACTCCGGTTACATTCCCCCGTATGACAGGTCAGGTTCCTATATATTATGCTCACAACAGCACAGGTCGCCCGGCCAACCCGAAAGAAATGCTCATTGATGAAATCCCTGTCGAAGCGGGGCAAACATCTGTTGGCTGCCGTTCCTTCTATCTCGATGCCGGGGCTTCCCCCTTGTATCCGTTCGGCTACGGATTGTCTTACACTACCTTTGAATATAGCAATCTGAAGTTGACTTCCGACAAACTTGCTATTAACGGCGAGATATCAGTCACGGTAGATCTAAAGAATACAGGAAAGTATGACGGCACGGAAGTAGTACAACTTTACATTCAGGACAAGGTAGGCTCTGTAACCCGTCCGGTAAAGGAACTGAAGGCTTTTCAACGTGTAGAACTCAAAGCCGGAGAATCAAAGAATGTTTCATTCTCTCTGCCTGTTTCAGAACTGGCTTTCTGGGGCTATAACATGACTTACAACGTAGAACCGGGAGATTTCAAATTATGGGTAGGAACAAACAGCGCTGAAGGTTTATCTGCCGACTTTACCGTATCGGCTTTATAAACAATCCTCAAAGAACATAAAAACATAGATAATAAAAAAGGTGTATCGCTTTCGCAATACACCTTTCTGTTTATTTAGAAGTACTTTTTATTATTTCTTTCCTTCCAACTGTTCTTTCAATGCAGCAAGAGCGTCGATATCGCC
>USPQ01000002.1 GCA_900556625.1 uncultured Bacteroides sp.
CCGTCACAATCACCATGACGTAAAACCAGGAAGGTTGAGTGGCTACGATAGGAGCCATGCAATAGGTAATCAACGCAATAATAATGGTAGTAACACCAAAAACATGAAACTGAGACTGCTTGACGTAATAGTTCAGCCCCAACAACACTCCCAACACTGCACCGCCTCCCATAAACAGACGCATATCGGTAGGGTCGAGTATATAGAGCAGATACCCCAAGATTCCGATAAAAGTAAATGTACGGTCGGTCCCGAAAAGGGTAGTTTCACCCTCACGTTTCAAACTGATTCGGCGCTGCGAAAGCCCGATTAGTAAAGAAAACAAGGTCACCAGAACGAAAGTGACCAATTCCCGCGGCAGATAGTTGTACAACTGTTCCATATCCATACATTGCTCTTTTAGAATAGGAACAAATATACGGTTTATTTGTTAACGTTCACCACGTTTTATACGGTTTTTTCATTAGTTGGGAGTTGTAGTAACGCACATCTCCAGTCACTTCCTTACCGATGAAGTCCGGTTTCACAAAAGATTCCTCTTCCGATTCCAGTTCGACTTCCGCCACGACAAGTCCTTCATTCTCACCATAAAACTCGTCAACTTCGAATACATGCTTACCGCTTCGTACCAAGTAACGGGTCTTATCAATGATACCGGGTTCACAAAGTTTCATCAGTTCTTCCGCTTCCGCCAAAGGAAGCTCCTTCTCCCATTCATAACGGCTGGTTCCGGAAGCATTGGAAGCTCCTTTAATGGTAAGATACCCCTTATCGTCACGGATACGGACCCGTACAGTCCTCCCACGAGCACTGCTGATGTACCCTTGTACAATCCGGCTATGCGAGGTTGCCAGAGATTTAAACTCACCGGAGACTAAAAACTTTCGTTCTATTTCTTGTGCCATGGCACAAAAGTAATGAAATTCCTTAAAATCTCGTCATAAACTCAATGACGATTTTATCCCGTTCCGACTCTTTAGGGATACCCGATTTCTTGTAGAAGTACTTCTCGAAGTTCAGACGGAGATCGGCAATAAAAGCCTTGGAGAGACTAAGCGTAATCCCGCCTGTCACACGGTGACGGGCATAGTCATTTATAATCAACGTTTTTGTTGTCTCGTCAATCGTACCATTGCTATGGTCCGTCATCATATCATAACGGGCCAGGAAAGATATTTTATTAAAAACCTTCTTCAGCGGCAAGTCATAATTGACAAAGCTGTTAACTGCATGAACATCTTTAAACGCATTATGCCCATACATTTTATACAGGTATTCCGCCTCAATATGGAAACGATTGTTCTGATAATAGATACCGGCATCATACATATTGATTCGTACATCTTCCGGTTTTATCATTTGAGTGCTAAGTGTCACATTCCAGTTCTTGCCAGGCAGTAACTGCGCCTTTATAGAATAATTCAGTGTTTTGTGCCATTCTTTCTGGTTTGTCAAACCGGAACCGTTGAACAGTCCACCTTCCAGAATAAACGGGAAATCTCCTTTATGCCTATAGGCAGAAGTAAGTCCGACATCACGCACATTACCCACCTGCTTGGCAATAAATGAACGGTTAGCGAAATACTGTTGGTGCGGTGAACGGTGTGCATCTATCGTGAAAGGAACACGCATCTGCCCAATTGTAAAATTCAGGTCTTTCACCGGAAAGACACGTGCGTACGCATCAAGCATTTTGATAGAGCCTTCATCGGAAAGGTCGATTTCTGCCTTATAAGCAACCAGCGGATGTACATTTCCCGAAACACTGAAACGGGCATTGCGTACCTCAAAACGGCTTTCGCCTGTTTCTGTCTGATATTCATATTTACCCCGGATCGTTCCGTGGATTTCCGGCAGATAATCCTTTATCTCCATTGTCTGCTTATCCAGTTTCTTGCCTTCTCCGGCATCATCCTTGGCCTGTCCAAAGGCTGCTGTCGTTAGCAAAAGTGTAACGACGGTTGTTGTAATTCTACTCATTTCAGTTGTTTGCTACTATATTCGCGGCAAAAGTACAACTGTGAAGATACACCGGAATGACAAACCGGCTACGGAAGAATTACAGAAAAGTTACATTAATATTACAGGGGTTACAAAAGCGTTACAAAACAAGAATTCACCACAGATCACATGATTTTCACCGTCCGGGCAGACCTTCTTTTCGTGCCCCTTGTGCAATCTATGTAATCTGTAGTGAATCAATCAACCGAAAAAGGAGAATGCAACCAACATTACCAATGCCAAAATAATTAATGAGACGAACACTATTTTGACTACCTTTTGGGCTTGTTGTTCTTCCTTCTTACTAATCGCTGTTTTTTTCTTAGCCTTACCCATAATAGTTAGTTTTAAAGTTCAACACTAACAAAGTAAGAACAAATCTTTTAACTTTCCAAAAATAACACTTGCTAATTTTGTTTTTTATGATTCCTGCGAAGAAAACTCCATCAGGTAAGCCTTGATAAAGCCATCGATCTTACCGTCCATTACTCCGTTCACATCCGAAGTCTGATAATTGGTACGATGATCCTTTACACGGCGGTCATCAAATACATAGCTTCGGATTTGTGACCCCCATTCGATCTTCATCTTACCGGCTTCCACCTTTGCCTGTTCCGCCATACGATGCTGCAATTCCTTATCATACAAGATAGAGCGTAACTGACGCATTGCATTTTCACGGTTCTTCGGCTGGTCGCGGGTTTCGGTATTCTCAATCAGGATTTCCTCTTCTTCGCCCGTATAAGGGTCTTTATACTGATAACGCAAACGGACACCGGATTCTACCTTGTTCACATTCTGACCACCGGCACCACCGCTTCGGAATGTATCCCAGGAAATACGTGCTGTTTCTATATTCACCTCGATACTGTCGTCTACCAGCGGAGTCACAAATACGGAAGCAAAAGAAGTCATACGCTTACCTTGTGCATTGTACGGAGAGACACGAACCAACCGATGCACGCCGTTCTCACCTTTCAGATAACCGTAAGCAAAATCTCCTTCGATATTGATCGTACAAGTTTTGATTCCCGCCTCATCACCTTCCTGAAGGTTGGCAATCGTAGCCTTATAACCATTTGTCTCGGCATAGCGCAGATACATACGCATCAACATGGATGCCCAGTCCTGACTTTCCGTACCACCGGCACCGGAATTGATTTTCAACACACAATCCATCTGGTCGGCTTCGTCACGAAGCATATTCTTGAGTTCAAGTGCTTCCACCGCCTCACTGGCTTTCGCATAAGCGGCATCTACATCTTCCTCTGTCACCAGTTCTTCTTTATAGAAATCAAATGCCAGTTCCAGCTCGTCTGCCAGTGTCTTCACTTCATTATAACCGCTAATCCACTTCTGCAGATCCTTTACCAACTTCATTTGAGCTTCCGCCCGTTTCTGGTCGTCCCAGAATCCCGGAGCTTGTGTCCTTAATTGCTCTTCTTCGACTTGAATTTTCTTCCCGTCGATGTCAAAGATACCTCCTCAGCGCATCTGTGCGCTCTTTCACGTCTTTAAGTTGTTCAATAGTAATCATCTGATTTACAATTTTATTAGTTATATTTTTTCAAATCCGGCGACAAAGATACGAAAAAGCCTGCTTACTCCTCATACATCTTTTCAATCAACTCGCTATAATTCTGCGCTACAACCGCCCGTTTCAATTTCAGCGTGTTGGTCAGTTCGCCACGTTCCATGCTGAATGGTTCGGGAAGCAGAGTGAAGCGCTTGATTTGCTCGTAATGAGCAAACTGCTGTTGCAACGTTTCTATCCGGGCACGGAAAAGACCGACAATCTTCGGATGTTGCAGCAGTTCGGCCATATCTTTATACTCAATGCCTTTCTCCTTAGCATATTCCTTCACGTATCCATACACAGGAACAATAAGGGCAGAAACAAACTTACGCTGATCGGCAATAATAGCAATCTGATCGATATAACGGTCAATCACCAGTTTTGTTTCCAACGCTTGCGGAGCGATATATTTGCCGTTCGATGTTTTGAACAGGTCTTTGATACGTTCCGTCAGGAAAAGCTGTCCATTCTTAAAGTAACCTGCATCCCCCGTGTGGAACCAGCCGTCGGGGTCAATAGCGGCAGCAGTGGCTTCCGCTTTCTTATAATATCCTTTCGTGATCGTCTTACCACGAAGCAGTATTTCATTGTCTTCGCCTATCTTCACTTCAACTCCCGGCAGTACAACACCCACCGAACCGATATCATAGCCCACTGGCAACGTACAGGATACAGTAGCCGTAGATTCCGTCAAGCCGTATCCAACCACCATATTGATGCCTACCGAATGAACAAATTCATTGATCTCATCGGGAACGGCAGCACCGGCAGTCGGGAAAAAGTTTCCATTCTCAATGCCGATCGTCTTCTTCAGTAAAGAATAGATCGTTTTTTCGTAGAACTTATATTTCAGCTGATTCATCACCGGAGGTGTTTTCCCCCGGCGCAGATAATCCAGATTATGGATTCTACCCACTTTGATAGCATCCAGCATCAACGCCTTCTTTAAACCGGTTGTCTCATTGATCTTCTCCTGTACGCCTGCATATACCTTTTCCCAGAAACGGGGAACACTGCACATCAACGTCGGCCGGATCTCCTTGATAGTCGTCTGAATATCTGCCGGACGAAGATTGATACAAATCTGCACGCCTTTATGAATACAAAGGTAACACCACGCTTTCTCGAATACGTGCGTCAGTGGCAGGAAGTTCATGGATACATCCTTATCCGACATTGTCGTCAGGCGGTCGTCATGTGTATGGAACTGTTCCAGATAGCAGGAATGATGCAGCATGACCCCTTTCGGTTCGCCCGTTGTTCCGGACGTATAAAGGATATTCGCCAAATCATCGTAAGAAGCGCGTTCCGTACGTGCTTCCACCGTATCATTATGCGGGAGTCCCTCCCCCATTGCCATAAATTCATCAAAGTAGATAGAAGATACATCCCGAGGGTCTTTCACCACCGAACGGTCAAAGATAATCAGTTGTTGCAGGGAAGAACAGAAACCGAAAATACTGAAAGCAGCATCATATTGAAACTGTTCCCCCACAAAAAGGTAACGAATCTGCGCATCATTGATGATGTATTGCGCTTGCGCAGGCGAACTGGTCGCATAAAACGGAATGGTAACAGCACGATTGGCAAATGCACCAAAGTCAACATAGAACCATTCGGGCTTATTCTGTGAAAATATACCAATATTCTCTTGTTCTTCCACTCCCAACGCCACGAAAGCATTAGCTGCTTGTCGTACAGTTCCCGAGAACTGATTCCACGAAATAGGAATCCATTGAGCTGTCTCATAGTCGCGGTATTTTAAGGCTACCTTGTCGCCATATTTTTCGGCCTGACGATGGACCAGGACAGATAAATGATGATAAGTCATACTCTTTGTATTAGTAAATATGGTACAAAGGTATTAGTTTTATCTCATTTAGACAAAATTAGTCAGAAGTTTTACAATGGGTATTGAAAATCAGTGTTTTGTTTGAGAATAGAACCAGTTTTAACCCTAAAAACTAACCATAATTATTAATCATAAAAATACACTAGTATCCCATTAAAACTAGGACGAATTAGAATTAAATAAATTTGGTCCATTTGGTCTGAACCGTTCCTTGTCATTTTGAAATTTAGTTTTATCAGTCAAAGAAATACTCAATATCTGAAACACACTACTTTTGCGTTGCAATTCAAACATTATATTATTGCTTAATTACTTTTACACAAAAAAGTCGTTTTACGCAATTTTTTCAAATAAAATCAATAAATCAGTACTTATACACTGATTATTAGCCGTTTAGTTTTAAAAAAGTATTGAAAGCTTTCTTTTTTTGAATGTTTTCTTATGAAAAGGTTGTCGATAAATTATTTAATAATTAATTTTGTTGGAGGGTTTTATATTTTACTTGTTAATCTAAATGGATACACATGATGATTATCACACGAATGGAAGATAAAGTTCTTCGTTTTAAAAAGTTTTTTGATCTGAATTTTCCCAAAGTAAAAACTTTCGCATGGCAATTATTAAAATCAGAAGAAGATGCAGAAGATATTGCTCAGGATATTTTTGTTAAGTTATGGGAGAAACCGGATTTATGGTTAGAACGTGAAAAATTGGACAGTTATTTATATACAGTTGTACGAAACCATATCTATAATTTCTTGAAACACAAGGCTGTTGAATATGACTACTTGGATGTTGCAGCAGAAAAAATGCAAATGGCGGAACGGGGATTGCCTACGCCGGATGATGAATTTTGCGCTCATGAACTTGAACTTTTTGTTCAGATGGCTCTTGAACGTATGCCGGAACAGCGCAGGCGTATTTTTTTAATGAGCAGGGAAGAGGGAATGACCTCACCGGAAATTGCAGCGAAATTGAATATTTCGGTTCGTACAGTTGAACAACATATCTATAAAGCCCTTCAAGATCTAAAAAAAATCGTTTTATTTTTATTTTTTTTCTATCTAGACTAAGTATGTATGCCCGGCAAGTTGTCTCTTATATGTAACACTTGAGTTGGTTTAGATGAAAAATAAATTAGAAAAACAGCTACGTTCTTTTATTGACTTTGATTATTCAAAGCGAACGATCGACAGGTTTCATCGTTGGATGATTAGTTCTGATTCTGCCGAAGAGAAAGAGACAGCACTTCGTAATCTATGGTTCAAGACAAAAGGAAAGGCTGAGCACGATATGGAGTATTCGTTTCGGCAGGTATTGGATAAAATCGGAATTGAATACACTCCAATGGTTACAGATGTAAATCGCTGGAATTTGTGGAAATCTGTTGCGGCAGCTGCTGTTATTGTCGTTCTATCTGTGACAGCTACTTTGTGGATAAGCTACAATCATTTTGACAGAGACAACATTGCAATGGTGGAACATTATGTGAATAATGGAACCAGAGAGACAATCAGCCTGCCGGACGGGACTACCGTACATCTGAACTCCGGTTCACACGTGTTTTATCCTGAAAATCTCGAGGGCAAAACCCGAACGATTTATTTGATAGGAGAGGCTGAGTTTAAGGTAGCAAGAAATCCGAAGAAACCTTTCATCGTGCGATCATCAAACATGGCGATAACTGCTTTGGGAACAGAGTTTAATGTGAAAGCTTATCCGGAAGAAGATGTAATAACTGCTTCTTTGATCGAAGGAAAAGTACGAGTGGATTGTAATGATACGATTAGTTATGTTTTAACTCCCGGTTATCAGGTTGTGTATAACAAATGTACGGATGACTGCCAAATGCTGACTGCAAACATGAAAGATGTGACGGCATGGATGCGGGGAGAACTTGTGTTCGATAAGGTTACTCTCACCGAAATTGTGCGGACGTTGGAACGTCATTATGGAATCACATTCCATATCTCAACAAAGAAATCCAATCAAGATCGTTATAATTTTGTTTTTAGAAAAGATGCCACTTTAGAAGAAACATTGGAAGTGATGAAGGTTGTCATTGGTCAATTCGATTATCGATTGGAAGACAGTATCTGCTATATTATCTGGTAGAGAAAAACAATAAATATTTTTTTGTTAAACTTAAAATCTAATATGCTTATGTAGAAAAATATCCGGAAGAGGCTCCACCCTCTCCGGATATGAAATAATTTTTAGCCTTAAAACAAATAAGCAACAAGTTGCTTATTTAAGAAATGAGAAAAAATACATGATTTAAAACTAAAAACGTCGTAAAGATATGAATTTATATCTGGAAAACACTGGAAAAGGTATATTAATAACTTTTCTACTATTAATCGGGTCAATGCTTTATGCCCAAAACAATAGTAAAATAACAATAAAAAAGAAGAATATCTCATTGCAAACAGCTTTAGCGGATATTAGGGAACAGACCAAGATGTCTGTATCTTACAACAGTTCCCAACTACCTAAAACAAGAATATCTTTAGATATAAACAACCAGTCTTTGGATCAGGCACTGAAAACTATTCTTGCCGGAACAGGGTTCACATATACCGTAAAAGATACTTATATAATGATTATTCCGGAGCAGACTGCTAAAAAATCTAAAAGCAGAAATGTGGCGGGTAATGTAGTGGATGGAAAAGGTGCTCCGCTAATTGGAGTTACTGTGGTCGAAAAAAGGACCGGCAACGGAACTGTAACCAATATGGAAGGTAACTATCATATCACTACACAAGGTGCCACACCTGTATTGGTATTTTCCTACATCGGTTATCAGTCAAAGGAGATAGTTGTAAAAGAAAATACTATTAACATTGTATTGGAAGATGAATCTCAGGCACTAGACGAAGTGGTTGTTACGGCTTTAGGTATCAAGCGTGCTGAAAAAGCACTTTCCTATAACGTACAGACTGTAAGCAATTCCGAACTAACCGTGGCTAAGGACGCTAATTTCATGAACAGTTTAAACGGTAAGGTCGCTGGTGTCAACATCCAGAAGAGTTCCTCTGGTGTGGGCGGTGCTACACGTGTCATCATGCGTGGTTCCAAATCTATCGTCGGAAACAACAATGCTTTATATGTAGTTGATGGTATGCCCATCGGAAACCCTTCACGGGGTGTCATCCAAACAGAATATGGTGCAGTGGCCGGTAGTGAAAGTATCTCCGACTTTAACCCCGATGACATTGAAAGTATCTCTGTGCTGACAGGTCCTTCAGCAGCAGCTCTTTATGGTGCAGCTGCAGCCAACGGTGTGATTCTGATCAACACCAAGAAAGGTAGTGAGGGAAAGATGAAAATTAACTTTTCATCCAATACAGAATTCTCTAAACCAATGATATCACCGGAGTTCCAAAATAGCTATGGCAACCGAGATAATTCCTATCGTAGTTGGGGAGAGAAACTAGCTACACCTTCTTCATTTGATCCCATGGACTTTTTCAAAACTGGTATGAATACCATTAACTCGCTGAACATTTCTTCGGGCACGAAAACTAACCAAACGTTCATCTCTTTGGCCTCTACCAACTCCAAGGGTGTCATTAAGAACAATGAATATTACCGTTACAACTTCTCTTTCAGAAATACTGCGCTAATGTTGGATGACAAGTTACACGTAGATTTGGGGGCTAGTTATGTCATTCAGGCTGAGCAGAACATGATTTCAGGCGGACGTTACTTCAACCCGTTATTTCCGCTCTATCTGTTTCCCCGTGGCGAGGACTTCGAAAATGTGAAAATATTCGAGCGTTATAACGAAGAACGTCGTTTCCCCACCCAGAACTGGGAATATGGCGATCAGGGACTTTCCTTTGAAAATCCTTATTGGATTATCAACCGCGAAATGTTTCCCACCAAGAAAAGCCGTTACATGCTTCATGCCAGAGTACAATATGACATATTCGACTGGTTGAATATTGCCGGACGTGTGCGCCTGGATAAGACTCACTCTACCGAAGAACGTAAACTTCATGCTTCTACACTCGAGCTTTATACAGGTTCTTCCAAGGGTAGTTACACGAATAAAGAGGAGTTCTACACTCAAACCTATGCTGACGTGATGGCTAATATTAACAAACGGTTCGGTACAGACTTTTCACTGACGGCCAACGTGGGCGGTAGCTTTGAAGATCATTATACACGTAGTATTGATGTAGGCGGCAAACTGATGACGGTGCCCAATCTCTTCTCGCTGGCCAATGTGGAACCCGCTTCAGGTAAAAGAGACCAAGGATACCTGCGTACACGCAACGTTGCCTTCTTTGCCAGTGCGGAGCTAGGTTGGAAAAACATGCTCTATTTGTCTGCTACAGGACGCTGCGACTGGGCCTCTCAATTGGTCAGCAATGGAGATACTCCCTGCATCTTCTACCCCTCCATCGGTCTGTCAGGTATCATTAGCGAAATGGTGAAACTGCCTGAATTTATTTCTTATTTAAAGTTACGTACATCCTATACAGAGGTAGGATCGCCTATTACGCAGACGGGTATCACTCCCGGTACGGTGACCGACCCAATGTCGGGCGGCGTTATTAATCCGATTTCCACGTATCCGTATCCCGATTTCAAGCCGGAACGAACCAAATCCTATGAAGTAGGTATCAATGCCCGTTTTTTGAACGGACGAATTTCTTTTGACGGAACTTTCTACCAATCCAATACGTATAACCAGACTTTTCTTTCGGTCATGTCTCCTGCAACCGGTTATTCAGGTTTCTATGTTCAGGCTGGTAACGTGCGTAACCGGGGTGTGGAAATGACATTGGGCTACAACGATACGTTTGGCAAGGTGAACTACTCTACCCATTTGACTTATACAGCCAACCAAAACAAGATCGTAGAAATGGTACACGATTATCGCAATCCTATCGACAACTCACTGGTAAATATAACTGAATTGACTTTGAAGGAAGCTGGTGATGTATACCTGCGTGAAGGCTATTCCATGTCCGATGTCTTTACTACAGGCATTTTACAGCGTGGCAGAGACGGCAAGCTCGTTGAAGAAGGAAACGGTTATCAGGTTGACCGCAGCCAACGTATCCGTTTGGGATCGGCCGATCCTGACTTCACCATGGGATGGCGTCATGACATCAACTACAAGAATATCTCACTGGGGTTGATGATTACCGGACGTTTTGGAGGTATCGTCACATCGCAGACACAGGCATTCATGGATGCATTCGGTGTGTCCAAAGTATCAGCCGAGGCTCGCGACAACGGCGGTGTGATGTTGGACGGACACCGATATGATGCCGAACGCTATTACAATACTGTGGGTGGACAAGGGCTGATGAGTTACTACACCTACGATGCCACCAACGTCCGTCTGCAAGAACTTTCGTTGACCTATTCGCTGCCGAAGAAATGGTTGGGTGATGTTTTCAACAATGCCACTATCTCCTTCGTGGGACGTAATCTCTTCATGTTCTACCGTAAGGCTCCGTTCGACCCCGACATGAACGGTTCTACAGGTACGTATAACCGCAGCGATTTTTTCATGGCTCCCAGCTTAAGGAACTTAGGATTTAGTATTAAGTTTAGCTTGTAACAATTAATATATTCAATTTATGAAAATACAGATAAAAAAGATAGTGGGGGTACTATTGGCATGTGCAGGGATCATGACAAGCACCTCATGCGCGGATTTTGAAGAGATAAATAAAAACCCGTATCTTCCTGACAAAGACATGGAGCAGAAAGACGGTGTGCTTAACGGTGCCTATATGCCGAATTTAGAAAAACATATTATTCCCGTACCGCTCAAAACTGATAACACAGACTTGACCAACGCTTATCAGATTTCCATCAACCTGTGCGGTGACTCGTGGATAGGGTATTTCTCGCCACGTGACAACAAATGGAACGAGGCGTCCAACACCACTACGTTCTTCTTTTCGGAAGGCTGGGTGAACTTGATGTATGAGTATGCTATCACCAACATCTTTGCTCCCTGGATCCAACTGAAGAATATCAACATGAGTGGCGAAAACCCCAATAAAGAGATGTACGCTATTGCACAGATATCTAAGATTATGGGACTGCATCGTTCTACTGACAAGTTTGGCCCCATCCCTTACAAACAGGTGGGAAACGGTTCGTTCACTGTGGAATATGATTCTCAGGAATCGGTGTATCGCTCGTTCTTTGAAGAACTGGACGAAGCTGTCACCGTCCTGTACGACTTTTATATGAAAGCCAACAATACCGTCCCCATGGCTTCGGACGTAGTGTATGAGGGCGACGTGACCAAGTGGATACGTTTGGCCAACTCACTGATGTTGCGACTTGCTATCCGTGTACGCTATGCTGATGAGGTATTGGCACGCACATACGCTGAAAAGGCTATCAAGAACCCAATTGGCGTAATGGAAAGCATAGACGATATGGCAAAAATGAATAGAGGAGCTAATTTGCAGACAAAACATCCGATGTACCAGATTGCAGACCCGGGTCAGTACAACGATAGTCGCATGGGAGCCACTATTCAATGTTATATGAAAGGATATGCAGACCCGCGTATCTCCAAATATTTTCAGGATCAAGGAAAGAACGCTATACGTGCCGGCTTACCGGTTACTCAAAAAGTGTATGACGGAGCGTCATTGCCCAACATTTCGGAAGACGATCCTGTGTATTGGATGAGGGCTTCAGAAGTAGACTTTCTGCGGGCAGAAGGTGCCTTAGCAGGTTTCGATATGGGGGGCGGAACTCCTCAACAATACTATGAATCGGGCATTCGGAAATCTTTTGCCGAATGTGGCGCAAGTATTGGCTCTTACCTGAACAGTACCACTCCTCCGCTGGCCTTTACAGATCCGGTGAATGCGGCCTACAACTATGCAGCGCCCAGTATCATTACCGTGAAGTGGAATGAGGCGGATGATGTAGAGAAAAAATTGGAACGTATTATTACACAAAAGTATCTGGCCCTCTTCCCCGACGGTCAAGAAGCATGGAGCGAATGGAGACGTACAGGATACCCGCGCCAGATTCCTCCGGTGAACAACTTCACTAACTCTGACGTGAAGAAAAGTGACGGTCACAAGGATGGCGTACGCCGTATTCCATATCCGCGCAATGAATACGAACACAACGGCGAAAACCTTCAAAAAGCCATCCAACAATATTTGGGAGGCATAGATAAGGCTTCCGTAAATGTATGGTGGGACAAAAAAGAAAAAAAGTAACTCTTAAACGATACAGAAATGATGAATAACATAAAAAAATGCTTCGTTTTATCACTCATGGCAAGTTTCATGTTTTCATGTACTGACATTGAAACTATCGACTTGGAAAAAGAAGCCGTGAAAGATCTGTATGAGAATCGTGATAAAGATAAATGGGCTGAGGAAGATGCCCAGAAACAACAGAATTATGAGGACTCTGTACGCATAGCCGAGGAGAACAAACGCCTCTATGAACTCTACCTTGCAGATTTAAGGGAGTACAAAGAAACCAAGCATCCGGTGATGTTCGGCTGGTTCAACGCGTGGAGTGCTGAAACTCCGGGCGAATACTCCAATCTGACGTTGATTCCCGACAGTATGGATATCGTTTCTATTTGGGGAAATTGTTTCAACATTAATGAAAAACGTCTGAAACAGATGAGAGAGGTGCAGAGTAAAGGTACCAAGGTCATTGTGGGTTGGATCGTAGAAAACGTGGGTAACGGACTTAGTAATATTCCTGAAGGCGGATGGTCTGATGACCCGACAACAGGTATCAAGCAATACGCACAAGCCATTTTGGACTCCATCGCCAAGTATGGATACGACGGCTTCGATATTGACTATGAACCTTCCTATGCCTCTCCTTTCAAACCAGGCAATCACTGTGGCGACTGGACAGACGACTGGACAGACTACAGGCCTATCATCTCTTGCAGCTCGTATGACAATAAAGAATATGAAAATCTTTTCTTTCAAACATTACGCGATGGTTTGGACAAATTAGAAGCCAAAGACGGTAAGAAGAAAATTCTGAACATCAATGGTTCAATCCACTATCTATCCCCGGAAATGGCACCTCTCTTCTCCTACTTTGTGGCACAATCCTATAATGGTAGTTATAGTGGATGGACATCCAGAATAACCAACCGTTTGGGGAATGATGTGAAAGACCAGATTATCTATACAGAGACATTCGAAAGCGGACAAGCCAACCGGATAAGTTTTGAAAATTATGCAAACTTTGTTGTTAACAACCTCAACCGGGAAGCTGGTGGTATCGGTGCTTATCACATTAATGCAGATTCATTTGACAAAAACGAATATCGTTATGTACGAAATGCAATTTCCATCATGAATCCTCCTATCAAGTAATATAATCACTTTATAAACCAAAAATAATATGAAGAAACATATAGCATTATTATTCCTGTCCTTAGGCTTTTTCACCGCTTGCGACATGGTCAGTGGTGAAGGAGAAGGTGCTGACAATGCGGTCTACATGGGTAACACCAACAGTAGCGGAGTAATCTCGATGGTGGTAAGCAACGATAAAGGTGGCAGTTCTGTAATCACTCCCCGATTAGCCAACATTACCGACCAGCCAGTGGAAATAACGGTAGAAGTGGACAAACAACTGTTGGAGGAGTATAACACCCAAGCCGGTCTGACGCTGGAACCTATGGCAATAGAAGACTTTGTATTCATCACCAAGGACAAGAAAGAAACACACGGAAAAGCTGTGGTGACTATTGAACCCGGACAGTACAACGCCAGCGTGGAGATAAAGATCCCCCAAATAGATGAAACCAAGTATCCCTACAGTAAGCGTTTTGCTATTCCGGTATCCATCACTAGCTCTTCCAAATATAAGATACTGAGCTCGCCGGACTTTACTATCATCCGTCTGAGCCGCGAGCTGGTTACTTCCGTCGGACAATTCTCACGTGCAGGAAGTATCGCACTGGTACCCAATGCAGAGCTGAGAAAGCCTATGGATAATTGGACCATGCAGGTGAGTATGCTTTACCCAAGAATGACTAATAGTAATCAAACCGTCATGTCGATCCAATCCGGTACGGGCGATTTTTATACCCGTATCACCAACGACAAAGGTATCCAGATCAAGAACGGACGCGATGGAGATGATACTTGGACCAACAAGCCCTTATCTAACGGGAAATGGCTGAACATCAGCCTTGTTCACAGGAATGCTTCCAGTATCTCGGTTTATGTGAACGGAGAATTACAGAAGACGTTCGAAACCTCGCCTATCTATTTTTCGGACATGAAGAAGTGCTGTCTATTTATAGGCAACACTCAATATACTAATGTTTATATTCGCGAAGCACGCATGTGGAACAGGGCATTGACCGACGGAGAAATCATAGATAAGGAATATTTGCCTCAAGATCCAACAGATCCCAACCTGATTATGTACATGCCTTTCAACACTGTAGAGAACAATGAAATGAAAGAACTGACTGGCAATTGGGAAATCTCAGACTTTCGCACATTGGGTATATGGGATGAAGATCCTCCCAAAATATCATATGTAGAGAATGTACAATTCCCGGCCGAAGACCTGATAATTGTAGAATAGCTCTCCTGTTCGTGTAACAAATTAAAATCGAAACAAATGAAAAAAATAATTCAATTGCTGTATATACTGTTTGCCGTAGCTGCCTTTTCGGCTTGTAGCGATGACAATCAGGGAGAAGTGGTAAGCCAGGACTTGTCTTATCAGCTCGATGCAAACTATGTATTTGTAGATATTCCGGAAAAGTTTCTGTTTGATCCTTCCAACATTTTATATCTGGAAGGTAAGACCGTGATGAAACTGAATGCCAAGAGCGATGGAAAACAGACTACGATAACCGAAGGAACCGAGTTCACCTTTAATGTAAAATTGAAAAAGGCTTTGAACCAAAATGTCAAAGTGCGTCTCAAAAAGAACCTCGACTTGTTGGAAGGACATACTTTGACAGAGTTTCCGGACGAGGCATTCGAATTGAATGATGCCATCATAACTGCCGGAAGTAGAGAGGGGACAATTACTCTTAATATCACTAATCCAGATATATTGAACAAACTACCGGGATACGTTCTTCCACTTCGCTTGGAATTTGTAGATGCAGTCAGTGGAGTGAAAATATCGAAACAGAGCTACAACGTGTTAATAGAGATAAATCTCAAATTGGAGAAAGACAATATTGATCCTTCTAATGATGAGATTACTGGAGAGTATTTCAATAACAACGTTGTTTTTGAATCAAATAAAAGCGATGGTTTGGAATTTCTGTATGATGGAAAAAACTCTGGCAATACGTGGTACCCTAATAAGAATACTTTCCTGACGATGACTTTCCCGGAGCTCACAAGAATACTGGGTGTCAGAATCAACTTTGACACCGGTTACTACAGTCTTGGAAGTTTGAACGTGTATGCAGACGAAGGTAACGGATTCATTTCATATGGCAAACTCACCAGAAATGCTAATGGCACCATATATCTGAAGTTCAAGGAACCCGCTGACATACGTGCTCTCAAGTTTGATGGAATGTTGACCACTAGCGGTGGTACAGGACCGGACATCTACGAAATCACATTCATCAAATAGTGTGAATTGACAGAAAGAATGCAAATTACACAAAAAATTATTCTGAGACTGTCAACAGTACATCCATTAATGTAATTTGCGTAATTTGTGTTCTTTCTTTTTATTATTGCTTACCTGTTTATACCTAACTATATGTTTAACATACTATCTAATATTACTCTACGAAATATTACCACTGCCGGAGTGGTTCTCACAGTTGTGATATACCTTTGTACATCCTGTAGGAACAACCATGCCGAAGTGGAACGCATAATCCGCAATCATCTTGAACCCACCAAAGAGCTATATGCTCTCGCCCTACAGACGGGCGAAGTTACCCTGCCTCTTGGCGGCAAATATCCGCATGTTACCTATCCAGCTCCGGGAGGTACGGAAACCCCTATCAGCAATGTATGGATTGTAAATGGCAACTATATGGGCAAAACATACGAATGCCACGGATGCGACTCGTGCATGAAGTGCTATCAAGATGCCGGGCTGATAACATATAACATCGTTCGTAGAGACAGTACTTCAGTTAGGAGCATCGTATGCCTCACAGAAAAAGGAAAACAATACTTAATCGAACGACATATTTCCGGATTTCACCCTATTATCAATGCCTGGCGCCGAAGAGAGCAACTGGAAGTAGTACTGGTGGCCAAAGAAAAGTTTGACTTGGAGATACACCCCTCGGACACTACGGAAATCTATCATTGTAAGGTACACCGAAAACTCGAAATTACTCCCTTCATCGAAGCATTGGGTGCTACCGGCAAAGAGAACCAACCGGATTATGTGCGCAAACTTCGTGTAGACCTTAATAACAAAGAGTACCCTATGGTAACTTACATCGAAATGGAGCCATAAAAAATATTTTCTATTTCTCAAACAAAACACAGTTTTTCAATACTCATATTAAAACTTTTGGGCAATTTTGTCTAAATGAAATAAATATCTTATGTAAAGCTTTACACAAATTTTCCAAATGGATAAAACAAAGCTTGCGTACCCAATCGTTTTTCGGAACAACAGAGAATATTGTATATACACAGATATGAATTGCGGTCTGTGACTACTTGCTACTTATCATCATTAGTATCCACTAATAGGACATCTACTAAAACCCTCCTGTTTTATTAGGGCACTAATATTATCCCACCATTATAATCAAGTAAAATAATGATTTTTCATAATCATCTGATAATCAATGTACATCACAAATATATTAGTTTTATTTGAAACTATTGTTCAAAACGACTATCTTTGTGCAAAGATTAAGATATAGATAAAAGATTTGACTATGAAATATGATATTTCCTATATGACAACAGAGGCTGTAAGCCTGCTTAAATCACTGATTAGCATCCCTTCCATCAGCCGGGAAGAAACCCAAGCTGCGGATTTTCTGCAAAACTATATTGAAATGGCAGGTATGCAGACCGGGCGCAAGGGAAATAATGTGTGGTGCCTCAGTCCGATGTTCGATTTGAAAAAGCCCACTATCCTGCTTAACTCTCACATTGACACCGTAAAACCTGTCAACGGTTGGAGAAAGGATCCGTTCACTCCCCGCGAAGAAAATGGCAAATTGTACGGGCTGGGCAGCAACGATGCCGGCGCCAGCGTTGTTTCGTTATTACAGGTGTTCCTGCAACTATGTCGCACTTCGCAGAAATACAACCTCATTTATCTTGCCTCGTGCGAAGAAGAAGTTTCAGGTAAGGACGGAATTGAAAGTGTATTGCCGGGACTTCCTCCTGTCTCATTCGCCATAGTGGGCGAACCGACGGAGATGCAGCCCGCCATTGCCGAAAAAGGCTTAATGGTGTTAGACGTCACTGCAACAGGTAAAGCCGGACACGCGGCACGCAATGAGGGAGACAATGCTATCTACAAAGTATTGGATGACATCGCCTGGTTCCGTGACTATCGTTTTGAAAAGGAATCTCCGCTACTAGGCCCGGTGAAGATGAGCGTCACGGTGATTAATGCAGGTACTCAACACAATGTCATTCCCGACAAATGTTCTTTCGTCGTCGACATCCGGAGCAACGAACTTTACTCAAACGAAGAACTGTTTGCGGAAATCAAGAAACATATTTCCTGTGACGCCAAAGCGCGTTCATACCGCCTCAACTCTTCACAAATTGATGAAAAACATCCGTTTGTTCAGAAAGCAGTAAAGCTTGGCCGTGTTCCTTTCGGTTCTCCAACTCTGTCTGATCAGGCATTAATGTCCTTCCCTTCGGTAAAGATCGGTCCGGGACGCTCTTCACGTTCGCATACAGCAGAGGAATATATCATACTGAAAGAGATCGAAGAAGCTGTCGGAATTTATCTGGAGTTATTGGATGGGCTTCTGATTTAGTTACATCAATGTATATACAAATTACTTTCTATAAAAATATCCTATCGGGCGTATTCAATCTCGCATATAAAGAAGAAAAAAGCGAACGTTTCTTGCACAAACGTGTTCCATGTTATTAATAAACTTTTGAGGGGTTTATTAATAACGGTATCTAAGTTTATTATAAACTCTCAAATCCAAGACAAAGGTTATTCCTGTGATTTTTAACAACAAAAAAGGCTGCAAACCCTACAAAGATTCGCAGCCTTTAGTTTATACCAAGGTTCTTACAGCTTAACTACTGTAAGGAGTTTCCATTCCACTGTTGCAATATTGCACTATTTTCTTTTCCATTCTTCTTTAGTTCCGTTCTTTACTCATCACTATTCTCCTACAAATATACAAAATAAAAAGAGCTTTTCCAAAAGTATCCGGCCCAATAAAAGAACAGCGGACAATTATTATGCCGATTGTGTTTACCGTAAAAGCAGGATATATTTAGTCCATTATCAGTCATTGCGATTTCAATACTAGTTATCTTGAACTAGAAATAGACTTTTTTATTTTTCTTCCCGGAAGAAACTTGATAATCCTTCACTCTTATATTAAAATATGATTTAGCCTTTCCATCATCATTAGAAGGCAATAGTTCCTTATCCTTTGCATGTGGCAATTCAAGGATATCAATTTCCTTCACATTTTTCTTCAATTTTGGAAATAAAAGACTGATATAAATGTATTTATGATTAAATCCTTCAACAGTTAACAGCCTATCCATAGATGCTCCGCCATCATATCCTCTCACATTATATTCATCGCCACTTTCTTTATCTATAATCTTGAATCCCGGACTATAATACAGCCATTGTGAATCCCAATAAACAGGTTGCACGAATGTCACTTTTGTATCCTTTTTTCTTCTTTCAATCGAATATAATGAAGGAGTTGTAGACATTCCGTTCTCATAAACTTTTCCGGGAACTACAGCGATACTGTCTTTCGGAAGCAAATAAGCTTGTGCACACAACTCTCTATCACGTTTCTTTTTTTGCTCATATTCTTTCATTGCTTGTTCGTGCTCAACCATTTGTTTATCCATTCCCGGTCTCACCTCTCTAAACATCTCTGTTTGGAGTTCCTGTACCAACAATGGCATTGCTTCACGCATCACAGCCAATGAACTTTCTTTATATTTCCTGCCGACAGGAGATTCATAAAACGCGGCAATTGCTTTCAAATCTTCCAATGTCAAATGTTTCTTATAAGCAGGCATACACAGTTCAATCACCCTATTTTCTATTTTTTCTTTCCAGTCTTTAGCAAAATCATTCCAGTAGGCATCATCTTTTCCCGGTGCATTAAGTTTCATCACAGAAAGCATTTTCGGATAAAGATCGTCCGTAGCAGCCGAAGCACCGGAAAGCTTCATCATCTTCTTTAATGTCTCTTCATATTCATCTGTCGCATTCGTGGTTTGTGCAAAGACCGGAAAAGTTAGAGTAAGCAGTGTAATTACACACACAATTACTCGGGAAGGAAATAAGTTTTTCATAAGCATCAAATTTTATTTATTAAACAAATGTTCTAAACATATTATCATATTTTCTATTCTTAGTCCAGTCGTACCATAAGTTTCTTTAGAATCATACCACCAGAATAATTAAATACGCTTCATATTTCATTAGTATGCAATTTTAATAACCAACAATATCCGCCAAACGATCCTAAAAAGAATATTTCTTATAAAGATATGCAATATTTAATTATTATGCAAGGAAATGTTATATAGTTTCCATTAAATTCTCCTGCTACTACAACATATAGATAAACCTCTGCTGTCCGTTATCATCTACATAGAATGGAAGTTCCTCTTTGCCTTTCGTTAGATTCCTGAGCCATAAAAGCGAACCGAACGGAACGCCGACCGTAATATAATTACACTTAGCCTGTTGACTCAGGATTTTTTTCCATTCACCATTGTCCCAATATAACAATTCATATTGATTACCTACAACAATGCCATTGTCAGCATTCAGTGGCATCATTCTTACTTTTGTAACAAACTGAGGTTCCCTCAACATAAAATGTATAGTTGGGTAAGGCTCTGGAGATGTTTGTGGATTACCATCATATTCAGCCTTCCACTTAATTTGTTCCAAAGGTTCATCCATTAGTCGAACTTCAAACTTGTTTCCAACCAAAGTATCCGCAGGCGAAAATATAGGTAAAGAAGAGGCAGGAATGGTATTTTTATATCCATATCGAATATCGGTTATAAATTCCAGCTCCGACAAAGCAGCATGGGGATATTCATTTGTAGTCTTTATCTGATAATATTGATAGGGACCTTTGTTCATGCCAAGCTTGATGTCCTGAAAATAAGGGTGCAGCGTATCAGTTATTACCCCAACAGTATCACAAGGGTTAAACCCCGGTTTATTGCTCGCCAAAACGACTGTCCCAATCAATTTTATCGCTTTATTCACCAACCCTTGCTTCATGGGAAATTTACGAAGTAATGTCACATCATTAATTTTTCTTCCTGTATGAGGCTTCTCTATTTTCCCTTCCTTGTTTAAATAGAAAGGTTCTCCAAAAGAAAATGATTTGCCAAATGGTGAATAATAAACAGGGAAATAAAACCTGTCAGGAATTACGGATGAGAAAGTGACATTGTGCTCCATACGGTTTATTTTCCCCCAAGTTACGGGAATGATACCGGATGACACCCCGCTATTAAAAGCGGCAAGATATGCAAGATTGTTATTTCCAGTTTCCTGATAAGAAAGAGTCAAAGGAACGGTCTTCAATAAATGTGAAGTTACATCCTTCAGAAATGGAGAATCAAAGAGTTCAGGAATATACTCACCATTCTTTTCCAAAAAGAAAGGCGTGTCTTTTTGTTCTGAAAACATAAAACGATAAATATTCAGTATGTCTTTCGTTTCAAAAGAACTATTGTCACTAGTCGGTATTGATGATTCCGGATTAAACGCTAGCCAATTCCCATTTTTATCTAATACAACTCCATGATAATGCCTTCCCTGAAACTGTCTATAACATGCATTAAATTCAACAGCAGTAGGTATGCCACAAGCCCTCAATATAGACACACCATAACTTGCAATCGGGATACAGTCATGAAAACCATTAAAGAAAAGTTCCTGATAACCGACTTCTTCTCCATAAGGATACAACGGAAAAAACTTGCGTAACTGATATATTACAAAGTTGTATCGCCGAATCGCTTCTTGTACAGAATCCTTATTAATATCTGTCAGATATTTACCCATAAATGCAGAATGGACATCCGAGAAGTCAATTAGGGAATAATCGGGTATACTTCGATAAGGAAGGATATACTCGTAAAAGTCTTCAACGGATAACCGCCGTATGCCGTCTATTTGTTTCCTCCACTCAAAAACATGATCTATATGATTAATTAATTGCTTGGCTGTGATCCAATTAAAATCATAATCTTCTTTCCAAAACGTTTTGACAGATTGCTCTGATACTCTGACATCATTCTGTTTTCTGAATCCAGTGCGAACACTATCTATCAATTTTTGTATATTTCCATTATGAAAACTATCAGTAGCCACATACACTGAATGATAGAAAAGAGAGTCCGCAGCTCTTGTCAATGAGTCCAATAATGGATGTTGTCGGGGATTCCTGAGAGAATAAAACGAATGATGATACCGCATATTCGCAATCAAGAACTTTGCAGCTTTCAATTTCTGAGGTTCATGCTTATAATGATCCAAAACAGCTTCCAGTTCCGTCCTATTTGACCCGGAAATTGAAAGGACAGTTTCAACACGCTTGTCTATCTCACTTGTACAGCCTAATAGCAGAAACAGAAAAAAAACAATAATAAGGCTATTCTTTCTCATATTCAATTTTATTTATATAGGGGGGATATCAATTATTATTCTCTTCAATCAATAATTGCGCTTGTTCACTCTTCATTTCCCTCTTCATCATCCTGATAGCAGAAGTTTTAATTTTCATGGGCTTATCTATAACTGACTCGGCAACTCTCAGCATACATTTCCGATTACCCATATTTTTATATAAATGAAATAACTTATAAAGAGGCAGGAACCGGGAAGGACACATCATAGACGCATTATCATAATACCTCTCCGCCAACTCATACTTATCCAATTCCTGATAGTTCTCACCAATCATAAGTTCCAAGTCATAGTCCGCCCAATACTTACGACATTGCAGTGCTACTGTCAAACTCTCCTCATATTGTTTATTTTCCAAAAGTATGGCTGCATAGTTATAAAGAAAATAAGGATTATTTTCAAACTTCTTCTCTAACTCTGCATAAGCCGGAAGAGTTTTGCCGGATGCCCCACAAAGTGCAAGCCTGGATGTATCTCCCCATTCCTTTTCTGCCATTACACGTTTCACTAAATTATAGATCCCCCAAAATGAACAAAGAAGAATAAAGATACATACAGTATTCTTTATTATTGGACAGGTAAAAACCTTTGCTATATATTCCTTTGTAAGAATTATGATGCACAAAAACGTAACAATCCATGTAAAAGGATAAGTAAACGTATAGGAGAAAAATGAAAATACCCCTATTGATATAAGGGAACAAAAAGCTATTCGTTTCTCCGCACAAGGATGTTTTTTATAACAGTATATTAACAAAGTTATCAGCGCAAGTATCATCAACAAACCGACAAATCCAAAATTCAAGAGAACTCCCAAATATTCATTAAAAGGATGTTTCACATTATCAGCTAACATGGAATAACGATTCAGTCCATATTGTCGGAAATAATCAGCTTGATAATCCATATAGCGAGCCTCAAAACTACCTATCCCATGTCCCAACCACGGTGCATCTTTTACCATACTTACACTGCATCGCCAAATAAGTAACCTACCATCAGCGGAATCTTTTTTCATCCAGTAACATCCTGACAATAATAAAGCGAAACATAATAGAGAAAGATACTTTACCCACCTCTTATGAAAGAACTTCATATTCAGAAGAATGAAACAAATGAAAGCAATACTCATAATGCCAGCTCTTGATTGCGATAAAATCACAGCTATTACAATTACAAATCCTATCAATCCTCCTACATACCGGATATATTTATTACTATCTGACAATAAGAATCCTACAAAAGGAAAACCAGCACAGAGACATGCCGCAAAGCCTGCAGGATTGTCAAAACTCCCCGTAACCCACAAAGTAGTAGATATCTGAAAGAAACCGAAAAACTGAACTACCCCGAACATTGCCTGCAAAAAGCAAGAAATAACAATGATAAAACCATATACAGATATCCTCGTATCTTTCTGTTCATTCTGCCTGTAAAATAATATGTTTACAGCTTCATATGCTAATACTATAAATAGCATGAACACAGCAAAGCACCATTTAGGAACAATGTACGAGTCCGTAAATTGTCGTGAACAGGCAAAAAGACTACCTAAGCACAATGCAGCAAACAAATAATGAGATGTTCTTATCATTTTACCTATTCCCAACAATCATTTTTTAAAAGTTCCACTCAATCTTTCCAATGACCGCAACAATTGCCGTGTATCTCCGCCAACAGTTGCCCCTTGAATAACTCTGTTTTTATCAATAATAACATTTGATGGATACACATAAATATGTAATGTATCATCAAATTCGTCTCTGTAATCGGGAACAACAGTTATGTTTTCCCACTTCAGGTGTAATCTACCCATTAATCTCTTCACTTCTCCATTAGAATCAGGCGTTAGCGCTATAAACCGAATATTCGAATAATCCTCGGCTAGTATATTTAAAGCTGTAAGTTCCCGTATACAAGGACGACAATGCCTATTCCAAAAACATATAACTGTAATATCGGATTCATCCATTTTAACGGATTTTCTACTCATATCAGTTAATTTGATCTGAGGAAACATCTTACCAATTAAAGTCTCAAGTTTAGGATGCTTATAAGTTAAGTGAATTTCCGTTATTTCATCCGTTCCCTTGATAGAAATGATGTATTTACCCGTTTCTAAAGAGTCGGAATGCACCTGTTCTGTTATAGGTCTTTACTCTGCATCAAAATATATAATCGTGTCGCCTTCTACGGCAATCTCATTACTATTAATACAAGTTACCTTTTGAGCATGACAAACACCTACAAAAAGGAATGACAAAAGAATAAAATATAATTTCATATTTCAAAGGTTTTATAGTATGTAATGTAGCTGAATCAAACGATATGTAACTCAGCTACAAAAACAAATTATTCTAAAAGATCATCTTTGTATTTTACAAACGCTTCTATCACCTTTTGACCAAAAACGATCAAAATCAATCATCAACCACTTCTATCAAATTCTCATCCTCCAATATTTTTTTCAACCGATAATAAAGATTTAATTTATGTTCTAAATCTTTCGATTCATCTACACTATCTGATTGTTCTTCCATTAAGCAACAGTGTTTATCTTCCGCAACAGGAGTTGAGGCTTCATCAAACTCTGCAATTTCCACTTCTACTACATCTCCTATGTCCAACATACCTCCGTTCCATACCAAATGTATTTCTTCAGGCATTTTTAAACCACTAAGAGTCCAAGTCAGACCACTATGCCAAGTAATATTAGCAACGATCCCTACTCCACACTGAGGAATGCCCGCCTTGCATGTTTTATCTTTAGATTTCACAATAAGTCCTTTCATACAAATTATATAAGCCCTTTTACTTTAAGTTCAACTTTTAGTTGTTCATATTTTATTTTCATTTTATCTTTATCATAGATTACTTTCATAGGAGGAGACACTTTTGATATTTCAACTACTTTTATTACAACCTTATCGCCTATTTTTAAGTTCTCATCGACCCAAACAAGCCTGCTCAAAGTGTCTGTCCCTCCTATATAAATGTTATCGTCAAATGAATAGTTACAGTTCACCATTACAAACGCTACATCATAGGATGTAATAATCACAGGCTCCCGGTTATTAATTCTTATTTCAAATCCTATCATAATTTTTTTTAGTGAGGACGAGGACAATCCCATATTCCTCCTTGGGCTAAACAGTATTCATGACAGCGCCTACATTCGGAATACCCCCAACCACCAGAATTTAGTCCACTATGTTCTTTCCCCTCCATACATTCATTATATTTTTCATTACAATAACTTGTATTACTACTTTGCTGGCTCGCACATACCACCACTTCATATACATAAACCCCAGCAACAGCCAAAGTTACAATAGAAGCTACAATCTCACCAGCAGGCGTCGGTTCACCAATAGCAATCGTCCAAACTGTCGCTGTAATTTTGCGACACCATTCTCCTATATTTCCTCCATCCTCAGGTCCTCTTGTTTTAACCTTCGATAATTTTATATTATTATATGGAGTCCTTAACATTAAACCTTGGTGCTCAAGATAAACTATTTTTTGTCCTCCATAGTATAACACAGCAATAACATTCAACAATCTTTCTTGTTCTATTTCTGGGACTTGTGCATGAATTTCTTTATTTAAAGCGACCAACCTAGCCAATAAGTCTTGAGAAGATCTACTTTTCTCACACTCACCAATAATTTTGTGAATAAACTCCAGCTGAATATCCGTCAACGAATTATACCTTTCCATAAATTCAGTCGCACTCATCATCTCAATTGACTGAATCTTTCCGGTAGCACGACTTCTTGCCATTGTAGGACTTGCATTATACCAATCTTCATAAAATTTCTTACGAAAATCCTTAGAATCAACGACTTCCGAATAATCCATATTTAAATCATTCAATTTCGCTACCGTAATTTCAATTTCTTTAGCCACAGCTTTCCCATAAGCCTCAACCTGTTTAGGAAAATCAATTTCCTCCTCTACAATTTCTTCTTCAAAAACAGACTGTTTATCTATAAAATCATCACTTTGCGAACAACTTTGCGTAAGCAAAGCAATACTAAATACAATAAAAATTAAGTTCTTCATCATCTTTGGTTCTTTTAAATTAATAATCAATATATACTGGCTAATATTTTCACATACAGAATAGGCTTATTTATCGCATTAGAAGTTATAAAAACATCTCTAATTACTTCTCCAGACTCTTCCGACTTAAAATTAAAACTAACCATTGCCGAATCATTAGGAGAAACAACAAATTCATCAGTGTGGTCTAATAGATTCAAGCAAGAACAACTTGTAAAAATCCTAGACACCTTTAAAGGATATTTCCCATCATTATAAATAGAGATCACAAAAACATTATCTTCACTAACCGTACAATCTGAAAGAGAGACTACCTCACTATTTACTCTAATATTAGGTTCATCATCTATTTTAAAATTTGGATTCAAAACTTTTTTAGCAGTAATAAACTCATTTTTAAACAATTCTAAATAATAAGGATTCTCCAATTTCATCATCAAATTCGCTAATGTTTTAGTTTCAATAGTATCATTATCCATTAGTTCCCCAACCATACCCAAATAAACAGAATATGGATATACCAATGAATCAATTGAGTTATTTAATGCAGTTGGAATATATATACCTTGATTCAAATCCATTTTACACTTCAAAACTTGATTCAACAAATGGATAACATTATATTTAGGAATTTTAAAGCGGTTAGGATAATGATAATTAGTTATTTTCATATCAGAAATCGCCTCGGTTGTATATAAAAAAGTTTCTTTAGTTGCTCCAGGAATTAAATCAATGAGTGTCCCAGTATCTGAAAACACACATGTCAAAGGTAGTGATAGAGGACAAAGCCATTTCATATACCAAGCATTTGAAGAAATGTTAACATCTGCAATATTATAAATAGCTTTGCTTGTATCTACAAAACCTTTATTCTTCAAGTTTAAACAATACCTTCGAGACAACTCTTGAGTAGAATCTACTAAGACTATACAAAATGCCTTTTCATTTTTATATGCAATAGAGCAAATATCTTCAAACGACTGATTACTATATATCTTGTATATATGCTCATTGCAATTAAATAAAAGCAAGCAAATAATTATAGTAAATAAAAAAAATAGAAACGATTCTTCAAGTCTTTTTCTCATATTCAGAGGTGTATCAAAGTTTTGTCAAAGATAAACTGAAAATAAATCTTATACAAGTAAGTGTTACATCCCTTTCAATAATATACCATTAATTTTCAATCACTTATAATCACAGAAAAGATTAGATAACCCTATATTGTAACATTACAAATATGCATTAAATCAAGACCTAACTAGATAAACTATTTTTTATGCAAATATTATCTTTAAAACAAAACTATTTTTCGTTACTTTGTACCCACAACAAACTAAATCGAACGGATATGATTAACCCAAAGAAAAAAATTAGCCTCCATGTAACAGCCATTGTCTGTGTTGTACTTGCAACAACTTTTTTCAATAGTTGTAATTCGAATGATTATAATGATGAGCAAATGTATGATACAAAACTCCTTATTGATACCATAGCAACTTCTGATGAATTTGGGGAATTTGAAAGGAACAGTGAACTTCTATCAGATAAGTTTCAAGCTTACACTTCAACCTTGAGCGCAGAAGAGTATAACAAACTCATGGAAAATTTAAACGATGATGATTATATGGAAGAGTTTATCGGAAAAGCAAATTTAGAAAAAGAACTCCAACAGATGAATGAAGCCAAGGAAAACTTACTTTTGCACACTGGGTTCTCCAGACTAAGCGAGGATGAACGTATGTTACTATTCATGCAGTATGCTGAAAGTCGTGAATTTACAGGAAAAACACTTATAAAGACACGAACAGAAGGTAATGCTAATAGTTGCGAAACAAATAAACAGATAGCGTATGCACAAGCAAAAGCAGATTATGATAATGCTATCATAAAATGTAGACAAGAGTCTTCTACAAATTATTGTTATACACAAGCATTAGCTAAGTATGAAAGAAGTAAAAGAACATCTGACAGAGTATACGAAGAATGTATAAAAAAATAATTATATATATAGTCTTGAATAATGTAATGTGGCTTACCAGCATTGCAATGTGTTATTTAGATTGCTTTATTGACAACTTAAACTACACATTTCAAGATTTCCTAATTATCTTCTTTGAACTTCTCGCACGTATAACACTTGTAATAGGAGCAATCAGTATATTCCCACAAGAACCATACTCTAATAAAAGAGTGTGGTTCTATTACATCATCATGGGTGGGAGTTTGACTATTATTGACACATTTATACGATTGGCAGGTACTTTACAAAAGTTATTATTTTAATTCCTTTTGAAGAAAAATGTCCAAATCCTTGTCGTCAAGCCCTAAACGCTTTCGAGCACGAGACCTCATCGTACGATAAGTCCCATCAGTAATACAAAATATAGATAATATTTCCTCTTTCTTCTTATACATCCGAATCAACACACATAATACAATATCTCGCGGTGGAAGTTGGAAATCCTGCTTCTTAAGCCAATTAAAAAACTCAGGATCAACAATTTGGCATCCTTCCACCAGCAAAAGATAGTCTTTGGCCGAGAATTGAGCAATAGATTGATTCTCTACGAGCTTACGCAAGAAAGAAATTCCTTTCTGTTCTGGTGGAGGAGAATCTAGCAATTGCTGTATTTTTTGAGCTTGAAGAATAGCCTGCCGACGTTCGTCCGCCAATTTATGATACAGTGTAATAGAGACTTTTATTGTAGCGGCTACCATTATACCAATAACGGCTAACACAGGAATAGTATACTCAGATAATACCGGTGCTATTTCCATATGGATTTCTCTCGGCATAATCATATAAATTTCATCTGCTGTAATCAAAATAAAAGCTGCAATGAACTGCCAATCTATCACCTCAGAAATGCCAAAGGGTTCTCCCTTCTCATGAAATGTCCACAGTAATGCCCCCACAAAGAGAGTCAACCACATCAATAGATGCATAGAAGATGAGAATGCATCAACATACACTCCAGGAAAAAATGCCTGAAATATATAAGCTGCCAACAGAATCAAACAACAAAGCAAACCTCCTGACAGTAACTGTTTAAAAGAATAAGTCGAAAATTTCATTACTTACTTTATCTTGTGCTCTTGAATTACAAATATAGCGAAAAGAATATTCACATAGTCAATCATCATCAATATTCTTCTTCACAAGATAAAAAAGATGTATTATCAAACGAGATAATTGCACCTTCATCGTTTTTAAAGCATGTTACACATTAGGTTATCCCTCGCTTTCTTTTATCGAACAGCTTTACAGAAACAATCTTCCAAATGATCATTCACAAAACCGGCAGCCTGCAAAAAAGCATAACAAATAGTTGATCCAAAAAACTTGAAGCCTCGCTTTCTCATGTCTTTGCTCATAGCGTCCGATTCGGGAGATGTAGCCGGAACCTGACTTAAAGTTTTAAAATTATTGACAACAGCCCGTTGTTTGGGGAAGAATGATAAGGTGTATTTGTAGAAACTACCGTACTCTTTCTGAATAGCTATAAATAGTTTTGCATTATTGATTGTACTATTGATCTTCAACCGATTTTTGACGATTCCATCATATTGCATTAACCGTTCGATATCTTCCTGTGTCATTTGTGCTACTTTCTCCACATCAAAATGATGAAAGGCTTCCCGGTATCCTTCACGCTTTCGAAGGATAGTAATCCAGGATAGTCCTGCCTGAGCACTTTCGAGTACCAAGAACTCAAATAGAGTTCTGTCATCAGTAACGGGTTGGCCCCATTCTTCGTCATGGTATTTTATGTATAATTCATCTGTTCCGGCCCAGCCGCAACGTGCATTTATCAGATCTTCCATACTCTTTTATATTATTATTAAGCAGTCAACATCTAAAACATCAGATATTGACTGCTCACATTTAACGGGATTATTTCTGTTATTACAAATACCCCTATAACGAAACGCTCGGAACTAATCTGTATTACTTGTCCACCGAGAATTTAAAAATACACTGGCTCATGTATTTCTCGCCCGGACGCAGAACAGCCGAAGGCCATTCAGGCTTGTTCGGAGTATCCGGATATTTCTGTGTTTCAAGACATACGGAAGCACGTTGATTATAGGTAATACCTTTCTTTCCGGTCAGCGAACCATCAAGGAAGTTTCCGGCATATACCTGAACTCCCGGTTCATTGGTATATACATCCAATACAATACCTGTTTTCTGAGATTTCAATGAAGCAGCCCTACGGTTAATATCGCCTTTGGCATTCAATACCCAGTTGTGATCATAACCATTACCGTTCTTCAGTTGCACAAAGTCGAAATCGTTGATACGTTCTCCCACCGGCATTGGTGTACGGAAATCCATTGGAGTATCTTCTACCGGAACTATTTCACCGGTAGTCATAAAGGTGCTGTCCACCGGAGTATAATAATCTGCATCAATAGTCAGCAGATGCTCTGCGTTGCTGCCCGCATCGCCATCCAGATTAAAATAAGAGTGGTTGGTCATATTGACAATAGTCGGTTTATCCGTCTCCGCTTCATACTGAATATCGATTGCATTGTCGTCAGTCAGTTTCATTAGCACTTTACAAGTAATGTTTCCCGGAAAACCTTCTTCACCATCTTTTGCCACATAAGTCAGTTGCAATTCCTGCGGATTCAATTGTACGGCGTCATACACCCGATACTGGAACCCTTGCGGACCTCCGTGCAGGCAATGGCCGTAGTTATTACGGGGAAGCTGATATTCTACGCCGTCCAACGTAAACTTACCCTGATTGATACGGTTAGCATAACGTCCGATGCTTGCACCGAAGTCGGAAGGTTTGCTGATATAATCCTGAATGGAATCGAAACCAAGAACTACATCACGCATCTGTCCGTCCTTATCGGGAACCATGACAGAAACAATGCGTCCGCCAAAGTTCGTGATGCAAACTTCCATATTGTTCTTGTTGCGCAGAATGTAGAGATCGGTTTTCTTTCCGTCCACTTCCGTACGGAAATTACTCTGTAATAGACCGGAATCCGTAGCTTTCTCGGCTTTCGGTGTACAAGCTGCCATTAAAAGGGCGGCAACTGCCCATACACATAACTTTTTCATGGTGTTTTATTAATTAATTACTATTAAACAGACTTACCAAAAGAAATCTAAAATTCATTCTACAAAGATGAGAAAAAACTAATTGTTTTTTTAAAACAAATTGTTCAATAAAGGATAAAAATTAATCATTAATTCAACTTTTAGAATAATACATTAGAAAAAAGATGCCAAATACACCCTTCATTTGCAATAACTTACCTAGAAAAGATTTAGTTTTGACATATTTCTTGTATACGTATGCCTTACATTGCTTGACTATCGGTTCAGCCAAGGTTCCGGATTCAGTTTCTCTTTCTCCCGGCGTAACTGGAAGTGCAATACCGTTCTTCCATTATCAGTGCCGTCAGAGAAAACTTGTCCGATAGATTGCTTGGTCTTCACCATGTCGCCGGACTTTACAGAAGCCGATGATAAGTTACAGTAAACGGAAATATAGTTGCCATGGCGGATTAGCACATTAAATAATCCATTCAACTGGAATACTGCTGCGACTTTTCCGTCAAAGATAGCACGTGCCTGTGCTCCCGGCTTTCCTTGGATATCAATACCTTTATTATCCAGTTTCACATTACGAAGACCTTCCACAGCATATTGTCCATAATGGCTGGTGATAATATAAGCACCGGATATAGGCATAGGAAGTTTTCCCCGATTGGCTGCAAAATTGCCGGACAATTCCCGGTCGGCTTTACTCATTGTATAAGTTTCCAGAGGCTTCGAGTTCGTTTTAACGGTTGTTCCGGTTCCGGCAGTTTGACTTTCTTTACCCTCCGCTTTCTTACGGGCGGCAGCCTCGCGTCGGGCTTCTTCCTCGGCACGCTTGCGGGCACGTTCTATTTCTTCTGCAATCAACTTGTCAATGCGGGCATTCAATTGGTTAGCTTCTCTCCGTTTCTTATTGATCTCACCTTGCAACCCTCTCTGTTTCTTTTGCAGATTGGCCACAAGCGTACGTTTTTCCTTCTCCTGCGCTTCCAGTTTGGTCTTCTCGCCTTCACGCTCTTTCAACAGACTCTCTTTAGCGGCTTTCACCTGTTCCCGTTCCACCTTTTTCTTCCGTATCTGTTCCTGTTTCTTCAGGATTTCCTCACCTTGCAACCGTTGATAAGTAGCATATTCACGAACATAGCGCATACGGCGGTAAGTCTGCCCGAGATTCTTGGCAGAGAAAATAAACATCAGTTTTTCTTCAATCGACTTGTTCTTATACAAGTATTGGACAGAAGCCTCATACTTTTTCTTCTTATCCTTCAAATCCTTTTGCAAACCGTTCAACTGACGTTGCAAGGAAGTCAGTTCACGTTCTATCGCTTCCACGTCATTATTGATAGCAATGATATAACGTTTCCGCTCCTCGATCTGGCCAGTCAATACCGCCAGACTATTCAACTGACTACCCACATCTTTCTTTGTATCCTTCAAGATTGATTCCGTCTCGGAGATCTGCTTTTGCAGCGCACCACGTTTGCTTTCCAACTCACGAATCAGCTTGTTCGACTGAGCGAAAAGAGGAATTGCCAACCATAGGCAACCAATCAGAATTACAAAGAAATGTTTCATCATAAGAAAGCTACCAGCATTTTTACTAATTCTTCCAAGGGAACTTGCCGATATTTAGAAGTAAGTTCCGTAGGAGTCATTGAAAATTCTTTTGTCGAGAACTCATAAAGTTGGACTTTAGCCTTTTCCAACGAAGGAATGCCTATATCTTTTCCGGACAATTCCGTCTTCCCACCGGGAAAAGAGGCATCCAACAATATCTTCTCCAGACGGGAAAATTCTGCATTCTTCGGCAGCATGCCCTTCAATTCATCTTTGGTGGCACGGACAAAACGTTTGTTCATCCGGTCTACCAATAGCACACCGTCAGGAGTAACTTCCACACGCGCTACTTCCGTACGCAAGATAGGCATTAATAAGGATATTTGTACCCGCTCATGGGTTTTCATCTTCATAGTTCCCCCAACAGACATACTTCCCCCCTTTTTACCGGGAATAGTCAATTGAAGTTTGGAAGTCAGATAGCTGGACACCTGAACATTCTTCTCCGAAGTCGCCAAATGCTTCGAGCTCTTACACCCGGCCAGCACAACTACAACCAACAATAGAAAAACTATTCTTTTCATTCTGCAATATATTTCTTCTTTTCTATTTTCTCTTTCAGTGTTTTCGATTCACTACCCATTTCCAATGCTTTCTTCCAGTATTTCAGTGCACCTTCCACATCACCGGTCATAAAATAGATATCACCGCAGTGTTCCACAACCACATCACTCTTTTCTTCGTCACTCTTCATTGCATTATCAATGTAGATACGAGCTTCTGCATAGTTGCCCTTCTCAAAAAGAATCCAAGCGTATGTGTCGAGATAAGTGGCATTGTTAGGTTCGGCCTTCACCGTCTTGTAACTCATTTCTTCCGCCTTATCCAGATCGCGGCGTTCCACAGACAAATAATAAGCATAATTATTCAATGTACCAATATTGGACGGATTATACACTAAAGCCGAATCATAGGCTGCGTATGCTTCCTTCATTTGTTTCTTGGTATGATAGATATCCCCCATAATTGAGTAGAAATTCGAGACTATTTCTTTCCGCGTGTCAGTCGTCACACGTTCCAGCGCCTTGGTACAAACGCTCAACACACTGTCCGGCTGTTCTGCCTGATGATAGGCAATGGCTAGATAATAATAGAAATCCAATGCATCCGGAGTAGCCTCAATACCCGGTTCGCAGACTTTTATAATCTGTTTATAGTCTTCCTTCTTTATCGCCGCACTTATCAGCATAAGACGGGCAGCTTTATTAGTCGGATCCAAATCAACAACCTGTTCCAGTACCGGCACCGCCTCTGCTTCCATACTTTTCGACAACAGATATTGTGCATAAAGCATCGGAACCTGCGGATCATCCAGATCTTGTTCCATCATCCGGTCAAACAAGGCGATCACTTCCGTACTATCTTTTACCGATGATTGTTCATTCTCCACAATCACCTGACGCATGACACTGATTTTTGTATCCGGAGTAACTTTCTTATTCAGCAATAACGTATCGAGTTGTTGCTGGTATAGTTCCTTCTGACCCGTCTGTTCATAATAAGATGCCATTGAAAAGAGAGCCATTGGATTATCCGGTTCTACTGACAATACCTTCTGATAAGCCTCATATGCTTCCTCTTGTTTTCCGTTCTGAAGATATACATCCCCCAATATCACCTGATAACGCATATCTGCCGGATATTCATTGACAAGACTCTCTATTTCCTGAAAAGCCTTCTTGTCATCCTTCATCTGAAGATAAATACGGAATTTCTCCATCGACAACTGTTCATTCTTACCTAAGCGTTTTTCCAGCCGGTTCAGCGTAGAAATTACATCACTGTACTTCTCCTGTCGTCCATAGATATCGAGAAGATTGAACAGAGGATCTTGCTTGGTCGGGAAACGGGTTACCATTTCTTCAAGCAACGTAACAGCTTTATCCAACTCATTCTGTTGTTGATACAGACTCACCAGCCCTTGACTATACCAGTAATTATCAGGTGCATAAGTCACAGCCTTTTCCAAGGCTGCCTGCCCTTGCGGCACTTGACGGAGAAACATATAATACTGGGATATTTCGTAAAGCGCAGAAGAAGCATTCGGGTGAATGTCCAGACAATGTTCCAACAACCCGAAAGCCGCGTCATACTCTTTCTTTTCTTTCATCCGCATGGCTTCCAGAAAAAAATAGTCATACTTACGCTGTTGCTCCTCTGTTAATTGAGAAGCCAAAGCTTCTTCCTTCTGAACTTTTTTCTTTTTATCCTTCTTTTTCTTAACCTTCTTTGTAACTGCATTCGCGCCAAGAGCATACCCCGACACCATAACCGCACCTCCTGCTACACTCCCCACCACTTGCACAGCCATGCAGGAAGTAAGCAGCAAAGTACTTAACAACGAGAATAATAGTATCCTTTTCATTTTTTTCCTGTGTGACCGAAGCCGCCGGCTCCCCGTTCCGTTTCATCCAATACTTCCACTTCCTGCCATACGGCCTGTTCATGTTTTGCTATCACCATTTGTGCAATACGTTCACCGTCTTCAATCACAAAAGTTTCCGATGACAGATTAACTAAAATAATACAAATCTCTCCCCGATAATCTGCATCAATGGTTCCCGGAGAATTGAGAACGGTAATCCCTTTCTTGATGGCCAAACCACTACGCGGACGAATTTGCGCTTCAAATCCCTGTGGGAGAGCAATATATAGTCCGGTAGGCACCAGGCAGCGTTGTAGCGGTTCCAATGTGATAGGTTCGGAAAGATTAGCACGGATATCCATTCCTGCAGACAATTCAGTGGCATAAGCCGGAAGCGAGTGCTTCGATTTATTGATAACTTGAATATTCATAAATACACGTTTACTATATTAACGGGCGAAAATACACATTTTGAACTGAAAAATAGTTAAGTTTGCAGTTAAATAATGTACCGGCAACTAATTTGTGAATGGTAAATAACGAAATAATGATTAAAATGATGAATTGGAACCAATTAATATCTGCAAAACGCTTCGGAATGGAAGAGTTCCATGAAGAACGCCAGGAAAACCGTTCGGAATTTCAACGGGACTATGACCGCCTCATTTTCTCCGCCCCTTTCCGCCGACTGCAAAACAAAACCCAAGTATTCCCCTTACCGGGCAGTATCTTCGTACACAACCGGCTCACACACAGCCTTGAAGTATCCTGTGTCGGACGTTCGTTAGGAAATGACGTCGCAAAAGCGATTCTTGAGCGCCAGCCCGAACTGCAGGAGTCTTTCCTACCGGAAATAGGTTCTATCGTTTCCGCTGCCTGCCTGGCGCACGACTTGGGCAACCCGCCTTTCGGACATTCCGGCGAACGGGCCATATCTACTTTTTTTTCTGAAGGTAAAGGACAATTCTTAAAGGACAAGCAACCGGATGGAGAACAACTTTCTTCGATGGAATGGGAAGATTTGACACATTTTGAAGGAAATGCGAACGCATTCCGACTGCTCACACACCAATTTGAAGGACGCCGGAAAGGAGGATTTGCCATGACTTACACGACATTAGCTTCCATTGTGAAATACCCTTTTTCATCCAGTCTTGCAGGTACGAAATCAAAATTCGGCTTCTTTGTCAGCGAAGAAGAGAGTTTTCACAGAATTGCTACGGAACTGGGGCTTACTTTGCTCAACGAACACCCGCTGAAATATGCACGCCACCCACTGGTATACCTGGTAGAAGCTGCCGATGATATCTGTTATCAGATGATGGACATTGAAGACGCCCATAAATTGAAAATTCTCACAACCGAAGAAACTAAAGAACTGCTAATGGCATACTTCAACGAAGAACGGCAGGCGCATATCCAAAAAACATTCCATATCGTAAATGACACCAATGAACAAATCGCTTACCTACGTTCTTCTGTGATCGGATTATTAATCCGGGAATGTACACGTGTATTTTTGGAACACGAGCAAGAAATACTTTCCGGCACATTTGAAGAAGCACTTATCAAACATATCTCCGAACGTCCGGCAAAGGCTTACAAGCATTGTGCCGAAGTTTCGATCAAGAAGATTTACCGCTCACGAGATGTACTGGACATCGAATTAGCCGGCTTCCGGGTTATCAGTACCCTACTTGAGTTAATGGTAGATGCGGTGACCTCACCCGGAAAGGCTTACTCCGAACTTCTAATTAACCGGGTCTCCAGCCAGTACAATATAAAAGCACCTGCACTCTATGAAAGAATACAGGCGGTACTTGATTATATATCGGGAATGACTGATGTCTTTGCTCTTGACCTCTACCGCAAGATTAACGGTAACAGTCTGCCTGCGGTGTAACGACTTTAGGAGTAAACGCCTCATCCTCCTCACAAGGCATTTTCAACGCATCCGGATGACTTTCAATAAACGTCTGGATGTGGCGCATGCGCTTGTCCTCCAATATTTCATCTACAGCAATCAGGATTCCGGTTTCTTCTACATCCCCAAACTCATAGTTGATAGCTGTGCCAAACATACGCATAGTGGGACTCAAGCTCATATAAGCATTTACCAACGGTGGAATATTATATCCTAATTTGCGAATCTCACAATTCAGAATCTTATAATCTTCTTTAAACGTATTCTTGCAGAACAACGCTTTCAGTTCTTCTTCGGAAGTTTCCGATTTTAACGGGTCCATTGGAGTCACCAGATGTTCTTTATCACAGAAATGCTTCTTGAGGAAATAAAGAATCATATCGCGACCGCGACGGTGATAACTGGGATACATGGTCACTTTACCAAAGAAGTATTTCACATTCGGCATGACAACAGTCAACGCCCCCAATCCATCCCAAAGATTATCCAAAGCAAACAGACCTTTGCTTCCGGCACGGGTAGACTGGTATTCAAGCGTCACAAACGAGCGTCCCAATTCGATTGTTTGAGGCAGATATTCTTTAATAAAAGTATCCGAAAAATGGAACATGTGGGAAGTAGCCAGAATCGGCGCCCCTTTCTCATCAAAGCGCACATCTGTCCCGAGCAGATACCGATATCCCCCCAGAATTTCTTCCGCTTCCGGGTTCCATACAATTAACTGCTTGTAAGGATGCTCCATTGTGTCGTATTCATCAATATCCATTGACAAACCTGTCCCTCCACCGGCAGCACGGAAAGCTATCTCACGCAAACGACCGATTTCCCTCATCACATTAGGAGCGTTCAGGTGAGTAATAATATAAATCTGATTATTACTCTTATTCGTCATTCGTAAGCGTTTGTCCTCCGTCAACTCTGCCTTCAGCAGTTCCTTGCTTATCGGTTTAATAATATCTTCCATATTCCTTGTTATAGTTGTTCTATCAGTTACAGTTTATACACAATATCCTTTACGTATTCAGCCCACTGTGCAGGTGTTTTCGACTTATCGAAAGTCTGCCAGGGAATAGGTTTACCAAAGGTGACAGTAAAAGTTTTATGGCGGTTTTTAAACATTTCATCCGCAAGATACAACATAGCGATGTTAAACTTAATCCCCAATGCCTTACAAATATTGGCCAGATTGTAGAAGAAATCAGAATTCCTGCCGCCAAAGTGCACAGGTATCACATCACGTTTTGTTTGTACGCTCTTTACCACAAATGTTTTTTTCCATTCCAGATCACGAATCACTCCGTTATAACGACGCGAGCACAGCCCGGCGGGAAACATGATCAGTTGATTATCGGACTGGAATCCGGCTTCCACCATTTTCGGAAAGTCCTTCGCCTGCTTCCCTGTTTTATTAATCGGAATACAAAGCGGAGCAAGTCCGCGCAAGTTCATCAGCAGGTCATTTACCAGATATTTCACTTTTCCGTCATAGTGACGCCCCAGCACATAGCCCAGCGCAACTCCGTCTTGTCCGCCCAGCGGATGATTGGAAACGAAAGTATACAGCCCGTCTTTGGGAAGATTCTCAATGCCTTTCACATCTACTTTTGCGTCCAGAAAGTCCATACACGCTTCCAGAAAGTCCACTCCCACCTTGTCTTTCGATTCATCCAGAAATATGTTTATCTCATCCTGATGAACGATTCTTTTTAAATAAGAAGTCACAAACTTAGGGATGTACTTATAGTGCTTCGAAGCCTTCGTCCGAAGTATCTTATCGACATCAATCAAAAATAAAGAGTCATCAGTCATTCTTTTCAAATAAAAATGATGCCACAAAATTAGCGGTTCTTTTTTATTAATCGCAATAATTTGGTAGAAAATGCAGGAATTAAGTTCACATCGCAAAAAAACAACACCTAAAAACTATCAAATATGACCTAAAATCTATCCGCAGATAGTTTTTCCCCTAAAGAAAGTTGGATTCCCCCCTACCGGACTCCGGGAAATGCTGTAAACTTGCATCATCGAAATTATTACAACGAATACTCACAATTTAAAAAGCAACGTATATGAAAAGTTTAAGCTTCAGAAAAGATTTAGTAGGAGTACAAGATGAACTACTCCGGTTCGCTTATAAACTGACAACCGACCGCGAAGAAGCAAACGATTTGTTGCAGGAAACATCATTGAAAGCATTAGATAACGAAGACAAATATACGCCTGACACTAATTTCAAGGGCTGGATGTACACCATCATGCGTAACATCTTTATCAACAACTACCGCAAAGTAGTTCGTGACCAAACATTTGTAGACCAGACCGATAACCTCTATCATTTGAACCTGCCGCAAGACGGTAGTTTTGAAAGTACGGAAAGAGCTTATGACCTGAAAGAGATGCACCGTGTAGTCAATGCTCTTCCTAAAGAATACAGAGTTCCGTTTGCCATGCACGTTTCCGGTTTCAAATACCGCGAAATTGCAGAGAAACTGAACCTACCGTTAGGCACCGTTAAAAGCCGTATCTTCTTCACCCGACAGAAATTGCAGGAAGAATTGAAAGATTTCCGCTAGACCTTAACTATATAACTTTCAAACTTCAAATTAAATAATTTATTAAATGTAGATTTTTAGTTGTGTCAATGGTTAAAGGCAGAAGTGATTAAAGCACTTCTGCCTTTTTTTTCTTTACTGCTAAGAAAAAAAAAGATTTGCCGCCTGACAATTCCTTTTTCCCTATACAGACAAAATCTGCTGTTTGACAAAGCATATTTCCCCACTGATAAAGACTTATCAAAGCTACATCATTTTCAAGCAAATAGACATTTAACAATCTGTTGAAAACTTCTCTGAAAGTTTTTTATGGAAAATTGTGGGGAATTGTGGGGAATTTCATACTTTTACGGTCGCTTATTATAATAAGGTAATGATACGTTTTTTAGGGAATATTGAAGCCAAGGCGGACGCCAAAGGAAGGGTGTTTATCCCCGCCACCTTCAGGAAGCAGTTGCAAATTGCTTCTGAAGAGAAGCTTATTATGCGTAAAGACGTATTTCAGGACTGTCTGACTCTGTACCCCGAGAGCGTGTGGAACGAGGAATTAAACGAGCTTCGGAGCAGGCTCAATAAATGGAACAGCAAACATCAACTCATTTTCAGGCAGTTTGTGAGTGACGTTGAGGTGGTGACTCCCGACAACAACGGGCGCATACTAATCCCCAAACGGTATTTACAGATATGCAATATCCACGGGGATATACGCTTTATCGGTATCGACAACAAGATAGAGATCTGGGCGAAGGAACGGGCCGAACAGCCGTTTATGTCGCCTGAGGAGTTCGGTGCAGCATTAGAAGAAATTATGAACGACGAAAATAGACAAGATGGAGAAAGATGAATTGACATACCACGTGCCTGTATTGCTAAAAGAGAGCGTTGACGGGATGAATATTCGTCCGGACGGAACGTATGTAGACGTTACGTTTGGAGGAGCAGGTCATTCGCGCGAGATTCTTTCGCGACTCGGAGAAGGCGGACGGTTGCTGGGATTTGATCAGGACGAAGATGCCGAACGGAACATTGTCAACGATCCTCATTTCACCTTTGTACGCAGTAATTTCCGTTACTTGCACAATTTTCTGCGTTATCACAACATTGAACAGGTAGACGCAATTCTTGCCGACCTCGGCGTCTCCTCTCACCACTTCGATGACAGCGAACGTGGTTTCTCCTTCCGTTTCGACGGAGACTTGGACATGCGCATGAATAAACGGGCGGGACTCACAGCGGCTGATATACTTAATACATATGAGGAAGAACGCCTGGCGGATATTTTTTATCTGTATGGCGAACTGAAAAATAGCCGCAAGCTGGCATCAGTAATCGTAAAGGCCAGAAACGGACAGCAGATTCGGACGATCGGTGAATTTCTGGAGATTATCAAACCGCTCTTCGGCCGTGAACGCGAAAAGAAAGAGCTTGCTAAAGTATTTCAGGCATTGCGGATTGAAGTAAATCAGGAAATGGAAGCGTTGAAAGAAATGTTGCTAGCCGCAACCGAAGCATTGAAACCGGGCGGAAGGCTGGTAGTAATCACCTATCATTCATTGGAAGACCGTATGGTAAAGAATATCATGAAGACGGGTAATGTGGAAGGTAAAGCGGAAAGTGATTTCTTCGGAAACCTGCAGACGCCGTTCCGTCTTGTCAACAACAAAGTTATTGTACCCGACCAGGCGGAGATCGAAAGAAATCCACGGTCGAGAAGTGCCAAATTACGAATTGCAGAGAAAAAATAATAAAAGGAAGTATGGAAGAAGCAGTAAACAAGAAGGCAGACGAAAGCAAGAAGAAGAAACGCACTTCACTGAAAAGTATCTTGGGCGGCGACATTCTGGCTACCGACTTTTTCCGTCGCCAGACGAAGTTGCTGGTACTGATTATGGTATTTATTATCTTCTACATCCACAACCGCTACGCCAGTCAGCAGCAGCAGATCGAGATAGACCGGTTGAAAAAAGAATTGACAGATATCAAATATGATGCGCTGACACGTAGTTCGGAACTAATGGAGAAGAGCCGCCAGTCTCGTATCGAAGAGTATATTTCAAGTAAGGAAAGCGATTTGCAGACTTCTACGAATCCTCCTTACCTTATTAAATAAGTGAAGAGTTGAAAATTGAGAGTTGAGAGTTTTTAAAAGACGAGCACTGTGGCAGTTAATAAAAAAAATATAATGACCCGTTACTTCTTCGTCATCCTTTTGATGGCGTTGATAGGCGTGGCAATTGTCGTAAAGGCTGGTATCACCATGTTTGCCGAACGACAATACTGGCAGGACGTAGCCGATCGTTTCGTTAAAGAGAACGTAACTGTGAAACCCAACCGTGGAAACATTATTTCTTCCGACGGAAAACTTATGGCAAGTTCTCTTCCCGAATACAGAATATACATGGACTTTATGTCCGGTGAAAAGGATGAAAAACGCAGAAAAAAGGATCAGGCACGGCGTGATTCTATTCTTACTGCCAATATGGATTCTATCTGCATCGGACTTCATAAGATATTCCCCGACAAAAGCGCGGCCCAATTCAAGGCGCACCTCAAGAAAGGGCGTCAGGCAAAGAGCCGTAATTACCTAATTTATCCGAAACGTATTTCTTATATACAATATAAAGAGGTAAAGAGATTACCCGTTTTCTGTTTGAACCGATACAAAGGCGGATTCAAAGAGTTGGCTTACAACCAGCGCAAAAAGCCTTTCGGTTCACTGGCTGCCCGCACGTTGGGAGATGTATATGCCGACACGGCAAAAGGAGCAAGAAATGGTATTGAGCTTGCCTTTGATACAATACTGAAAGGACGGGATGGATTGACGCACCGACAGAAGGTAATGAACAAATACCTGAATATCGTGGACGTGCCGCCGGTTGACGGCTGCGACCTGATAAGTACGATTGACGTAGGTATGCAGGATATTTGCGAGAAGGCATTGGTGGACAAGTTGAAAGAGTTGAATGCTTTTGTCGGAGTAGTTGTCTTAATGGAGGTTGCTACCGGAGAAGTGAAAGCAATCGTTAATATGACAAAAGGCAAGGACGGTAATTATTATGAAATGCGTAATAATGCGATCAGCGATATGCTTGAACCGGGTTCAACTTTCAAAACAGCCTCTATCATGGTAGCTCTTGAAGACGGGAAAATCACACCTGATTATGTGGTAGATACCGGCAACGGGCAGATGCCGATGCACGGTCGTGTAATGAAAGACTGGAATTGGCGCCGGGGAGGATATGGCAAGCTTACAGTGACCGAAATCCTGGAGGTTTCTTCTAATGTTGGCACATCTTACATCATCGATCATTTCTACGGTAGCAATCCGCAAAAATATATAGATGGACTGAGGCGAATGAGTATTGACCAACCTCTCCATTTACAGATCGCGGGAGAAGGTAAACCAAACATACGCGGGCCGAAAGAAAGAAGTTATTTCTCAAAAACAGCTCTTCCTTGGATGAGTATCGGCTACGAGACACAGGTTCCGCCCCTCAATATCCTCACATTCTATAATGCAATAGCAAACAATGGAGTAAGTATACGTCCGAAATTTGTGAAAGCAGCCGTAAAAGACGGAGAGATAGTAAAAGAATACCCAACAGAGGTTATTAACCCAAAGATTTGTTCGGACAAGACTTTGGCACAGATACGCGAAATCCTGCAAAAAGTGGTAGGAGAAGGACTCGCCAAACCCGCAGGAAGCAAGCAATTCCATGTATCCGGAAAGACTGGTACGGCACAAATATCACAGGGAGCAGCCGGATATAAAGCAGGAGTTACAAATTACCTTGTCAGTTTCTGCGGATATTTTCCTTCGGAAGCTCCCAAATACAGCATGATTGTCTCTATTCAGAAGCCCGGTCCTACCGCTTCGGGCGGTTTAATGGCCGGTAGCGTATTCAGCAAGATTGCAGAAAGAGTCTATGCAAAAGACCTCCGATTACCGCTTACCAGCGCGATTGACACAAACACCGTTGTCATCCCGCACGTGAAGGCTGGAGAGATGAGACAAACGCAACGGGTCTTGGAAGAACTGAATATCAATATACAAGGCAAGATTGCCGATTCCAGAAAAGAAGTTTGGGGAAGTACACACGCTGCTCCGCAAGCTGTTGTTTTGGAAAGTCGGGGAATCATGCAGAATTTTGTGCCGAGCGTAATCGGTATGGGAGCGAAAGATGCAGTTTATCTGTTGGAAAGCAAAGGATTGAAAGTCAATCTGGTCGGAGTGGGGAAAGTGAAAAGCCAGTCGATAGCCAACGGAACGATTATAAGGAAGGGACAGACAATTACCCTTACCATGAATTAAAAGTAAAAATAAGTATTATATAAAAAGAGTATGTTACTAAACAAGTTACTGAAAGCAATCCAACCGGTACAAGTGACCGGAGAGTCAGACATAGAAATCACCGGAATTAACATTGATTCCCGTTTAGTAGAAGCCGGACAACTGTTCATGGCTATGCGCGGTACGCAAGCTGACGGTCATGCTTATATACCTACCGCTATTGAGAAAGGAGCTGTTGCTGTTCTTTGCGAAGATATGCCGGAGGAACCGGTAGCGGGAATCACTTATATACAGGTGAAAGACAGCGAAGACGCCACAGGAAAGATTGCCACAACTTTCTATGGCGACCCGACTTCCAAAATGGAACTGGTCGGCGTCACGGGAACAAATGGAAAAACGACAATTGCCACCTTATTATATAATACATTCCGCTACTTCGGATATAAAGTGGGACTGATTTCTACCGTTTGCAATTATATCGACGATGAAGCAATTCCAACAGAACATACCACCCCCGACCCTATCACACTGAACCGGTTATTGGGAAAAATGGCGGATGAAGGATGCAAGTATGCCTTTATGGAGGTCAGTTCGCACTCTATCGCACAAAAGCGTATCAGCGGATTGAAGTTCGCAGGAGGTATCTTTACCAATCTGACCCGCGATCACCTCGACTATCACAAAACGGTGGAGAACTATCTGAAAGCCAAGAAGAAGTTCTTTGATGATATGCCGAAGAATGCATTCAGTCTGACCAATCTTGACGATAAGAACGGACTGGTAATGACACAAAATACACGTTCCAAGGTTTACACTTATTCATTAAGAAGCCTCAGCAACTTCAAAGGACGGGTACTGGAATCTCATTTCGAAGGAATGCTGCTCGATTTCAACAATCACGAGCTGGCTGTTCAATTTATCGGCAAGTTCAATGCATCCAATCTGTTGGCTGTATTCGGAGCTGCCGTATTGCTTGGCAAGAAAGAGGAAGACGTACTCGTTGCCCTTAGCACACTTCATCCGGTAGCCGGACGCTTCGATGCTGTCCGTTCACCGAAAGGAGTGACAGCAATCGTAGACTATGCACATACACCGGATGCGCTTATCAATGTATTGAATGCGATACACGGAGTGCTCGAAGGCAAAGGAAAAGTAATCACTGTGATAGGTGCCGGTGGCAACCGCGACAAGGGTAAACGTCCTATTATGGCAAAAGAAGCAGCCAAAGCCAGTGACCGTGTGATTATCACCTCGGATAATCCCCGTTTTGAAGAGCCACAGGACATCATCAACGATATGCTGGCAGGACTGGACACGGAAGATATGAGAAAGACATTAAGCATTGCCGACCGTAAGGAAGCGATTCGTACTGCTTGTATGTTGGCAGAAAAGGGAGATGTAATTCTTGTTGCCGGAAAAGGGCACGAAAATTATCAGGAGATAAAAGGAGTGAAACATCATTTTGATGATAAGGAGATATTAAAGGAGATTTTTAAATAATGAAAACAATGTGCTCATACGCCAATATGCGGTTCGGCTTCGCAAACCGTCCGTAAGGAAACCGGCATATCGACACATTAATAAATTGACAATTTATTTATCATGTTATACTATCTGTTTGAATGGCTGCATAAGCTCAATTTTCCCGGGGCGGGAATGTTCGGTTACACCTCATTCCGTGCCTTAATGGCGGTCCTCATCGCATTGCTTATTTCAAGTATATGGGGTGACAAATTCATCAACCTTCTGAAGAAGAAGCAAATCACGGAGACACAACGTGATGCGAAGATTGACCCGTTCGGTGTCAACAAGGTAGGTGTGCCGAGTATGGGAGGAGTGATTATTATCGTAGCTATTCTCATTCCTTGCCTGTTGCTGGGTAAGTTGCACAATATATATATGATATTAATGTTGATTACAACTGTATGGTTGGGATCACTCGGATTTGCCGACGACTACATCAAGATCTTCCGCAAGAACAAGGAAGGTTTGCATGGTAAGTTTAAAATTATCGGGCAAGTAGGTTTGGGATTAATTGTCGGACTTACCTTGTATTTAAGTCCGGATGTGGTAATCCGTGAAAATATCGAAGTACATACTCCGGGACAGGAGATGGAAGTGATACACGGAACGAATGACTTGAAATCGACTCAAACAACGATTCCTTTCTTCAAGAGCAATAACCTCGACTATGCCGACCTGGTCTCTTTCATGGGTGAACACGCGCAGACAGCCGGATGGATATTGTTCGTTATCATCACAATCTTCGTGGTGACCGCCGTATCAAACGGTGCCAACCTGAATGACGGAATGGATGGAATGGCCGCAGGTAATTCCGCCATAATCGGCGCCACGCTCGGTATCCTGGCATACGTATCGTCGCACATCGAGTTTGCAAGTTATCTGAACATTATGTATATTCCGGGGTCGGAAGAACTCGTAATTTATATCTGCGCCTTCATCGGTGCATTGATCGGCTTCCTGTGGTATAACGCTTATCCAGCACAAGTATTTATGGGAGATACGGGTAGTCTCACTATCGGTGGTATCATTGCCGTTTTCGCTATCATCATCCACAAAGAATTACTCATACCGATTCTTTGCGGTGTATTCCTGGTAGAGAATTTATCGGCTATCCTGCAACGGGTTTACTACAAGCTGGGAAAACGGAAAGGAGTGAAGCAGCGGTTATTCAAACGGGCACCGATCCACGACCATTTCCGTACTTCCATGAGCCTGATAGAACCGGGATGTACAGTGAAATTTACCAAGCCCGACCAATTGTTTCACGAATCAAAGATTACCGTCCGTTTCTGGATTGTAACGATTGTGCTGGCAGCAATAACAATAATAACGCTTAAGATAAGATAACCTCCGGCCCTTGTCGGTTGTCGGAAGCGGGTTTCCGTTCGGAAATCCAACGATATATAGAGAGTATTAACCCGATTATTAACTTTTAAAAGATGTGCCCAACGAATAAGCAACTCAGCATATTGGAAACAAGAGCACATTATTGTAGATGAAAAGAATTGTAATATTAGGAGCTGGCGAAAGCGGCGCAGGTGCAGCCGTGCTTGCCAAAGTTAAAGGATTTGAGACATTTGTTTCGGACATGTCCGCTATCAAGGACAAGTATAAGGAACTTCTGGACAGCCACGCTATTGCCTGGGAAGAAGGACACCACACCGAAGAACTCATTCTGAATGCCGATGAGGTTGTCAAAAGCCCCGGTATCCCGAATGACGCTCCACTCATCCTGAAACTGAAAGCTCAAGGAACGCCGGTTATCTCAGAAATTGAGTTTGCCGGACGCTATACTGATGCCAAAATGATTTGTATCACCGGTTCTAACGGAAAAACGACCACCACTTCCCTGATTTACCATATTTTCAAGAGTGCAGGTCTGAATGTAGGTTTGGCAGGCAACATTGGCAAGAGCCTTGCTTTGCAGGTAGCCGAAGATCATCATGACTATTATATCATCGAATTGAGTTCTTTCCAGTTGGACAATATGTATAACTTCCGTGCGAATATCGCCGTATTAATGAATATCACACCGGATCATCTGGACCGCTACGACCACTGTATGCAGAATTACATTGATGCCAAATTCCGCATTACACAAAACCAGACACCGGACGACGCCTTCATCTTCTGGAATGACGACCCTATCATCAGACACGAGCTTGCCAAGCACGGTCTGAAAGCTCATTTGTATCCTTTTGCTGCCGTCAAAGAGGACGGAGCTATTGCCTATGTAGAAGACCATGAGGTAAAAATCACCGAACCGATTGCCTTTAACATGGAACAGGAAGAACTGGCATTGACAGGACAGCATAATTTATATAACTCATTAGCTGCCGGTATCTCGGCAAACCTGGCCGGCATTGCCAAAGAGAACATCCGCAAGGCTCTCTCCGACTTCAGGGGAGTGGAACATCGGTTGGAAAAAGTGGCGCGTGTCCGCGGCATTGATTTTATCAATGACTCAAAAGCGACGAATGTCAACTCCTGCTGGTATGCCCTGCAAAGCATGACTACCAAAACGGTATTGATTCTCGGCGGCAAAGACAAAGGCAACGACTATACTGAGATCGAGGATTTGGTACGTGAAAAGTGCTCTGCTCTGGTATACCTGGGACTCCACAACGAGAAACTCCATGACTTCTTCGACCGCTTCGGTTTGCCCGTAGCTGATGTACAAACCGGAATGAAGGATGCCGTAGAAGCGGCCTACAAACTGGCAAAGAAAGGTGAAACCGTATTATTAAGCCCTTGCTGCGCCTCTTTCGACCTCTTCAATAGTTATGAAGACCGTGGCGACCAGTTCAAGAAATACGTAAGGGAGTTGTAATACGAAGAAAGCCGTAATGTTGTAATCAATAATTTGTAATAGACAAAGTGGATTTATTAAAGAACATATTCAAAGGCGACAAGGTAATCTGGATTATCTTCCTCTGTCTCTGCCTCATCTCAATCATTGAGGTGTTTTCGGCAGCTTCGACACTGACCTACAAGAGTGGTGACCACTGGGGACCGATTACACAGCATTCCATCATCCTAATGGTAGGTGCCGTAGTAGTGGTGTTTCTGCACAATGTCCCCTACAAATGGTTTCAGGTATTTCCGGTATTTCTATATCCGGTTTCCCTTGTTCTATTGGCATTCGTCACGTTAATGGGTATCATTACGGGCGACCGTGTCAACGGAGCAGCCCGCTGGATGACCTTCATGGGATTACAGTTCCAACCGTCGGAACTAGCCAAAATGGCTGTCATCATTGCAGTTTCGTTTATCCTGTCGAAGAAACAGGATGAATATGGCGCCAATCCCAAAGCCTTTAAATACATCATGATTCTTACCGGACTGGTCTTCATACTTATTGCACCGGAAAACCTGTCGACGGCTATGCTGTTATTCGGTGTAGTGTGCATGATGATGTTCATCGGACGGGTATCTGCAAAAAAACTGTTCGGAATGCTGGGATTGCTGGCACTTGTAGGTGGGGTCGCCGTAGGAATACTAATGGCTATCCCTGCCAAGACACTGCACAACACTCCGGGACTCCACCGTTTCGAAACCTGGCAGAACCGTGTTTCCGGCTTCTTCGATAAGGAAGAGGTTCCCGCCGCCAAGTTCGATATTGATAAAGACGCACAGATTGCACATGCACGTATTGCCATTGCCACCAGCCACGTAGTAGGCAAAGGTCCGGGAAACTCCATACAACGCGACTTCCTCAGCCAGGCTTTTTCTGACTTTATCTTCGCTATTGTAGTCGAAGAAATGGGACTGATAGGAGGCATATTCGTGGTCTTCCTTTATCTATGGCTATTGATGCGCGCCGGACGAATCGCACAGAAATGCGAACGGACTTTCCCCGCCTTCCTCGTCATGGGTATTGCCTTACTGCTAGTATCACAGGCCATATTGAACATGATGGTTGCCGTCGGACTATTCCCCGTCACGGGACAGCCGTTGCCTCTGGTCAGCAAGGGAGGAACAAGTACGTTGATTAACTGCGCTTATATCGGAATGATATTAAGCGTGAGCCGATATACCGCTCATCTGGAAGAACAGAAAGAGCATGATGCACAACTTCAACTGCAAATTGAAACAAATGCCGCAGATTCCGAAGCACAGGCGGCTGCCGAACCGACAGCACAGATTCTGAACAGCGACGCCAAGTTTGAAGATGAAAATGATATCAATAAAGGGTGAACAAGGTCTGTAAACGATGAATGGTGAATGATGAACGGTAAACGGAGAACAACGGATAGAAGAAAGGATTATTATGGAAAAAGAACTTAGAATCATCATTAGCGGTGGAGGTACAGGAGGACATATCTTCCCAGCTGTTTCCATTGCGAACGCTATAACGGAACTGCGTCCTGAGGCAAAGATACTCTTTGTAGGAGCCGAAGGGCGTATGGAGATGCAGCGGGTTCCCGATGCAGGCTACGAAATCATCGGTCTGCCGATAGCGGGATTTGACCGCAAACGCTTATGGAAGAATATAGCTGTACTCGTGAAGTTGGCACGCAGCCAATGGAAAGCACGAAGCATTATCAAAAACTTCCGCCCGCAAGTGGCAGTCGGTGTAGGCGGATACGCCAGTGGTCCTACATTAAAGACAGCCGGCATGATGGGAGTTCCTACTTTAATCCAAGAACAGAACTCGTATGCAGGAGTTACCAATAAATTGCTTGCACAGAAAGCGAGAAAGATTTGCGTTGCTTATGACGGAATGGAGAAGTTCTTCCCTGCCGACAAGATTATCATGACGGGAAATCCGGTCCGCCAGAATCTGACGAAGGACATACCTTCTAAAGAGGATGCACTACACTCTTTCCACTTACAGCCGGATAAAAAGACAATCCTGATTGTAGGCGGCAGCTTAGGAGCAGGTACTATCAACAAAACGCTGACCACCGGACTGTCTGCTATCAAAGAGAACAGTGATGTCCAGTTTATCTGGCAAACCGGGAAATACTATTATCCGCAAGTAACGGAAGCCGTAAAAGCGGTGGGAGAAACCCCGAATTTATATGTGACGGATTTCATCAAGGATATGGCAGCAGCGTATGCAGCGGCCGATCTTGTAATCTCCCGTGCCGGAGCCGGTTCTATTTCCGAATTCTGCCTTTTGCACAAGCCGGTTATCCTGGTACCTTCGCCCAACGTAGCAGAAGACCACCAGACCAAAAACGCACTGGCATTGGTAAACAAGCAAGCGGCCATTTATGTAAAAGACAGTGAAGCGGAAACCAATTTATTGGATGTAGCCCTGTCTACAGTCAAAGATGAACAGAAACTGAAAGAACTAAGTGAAAATATTGCCAGATTAGCTTTACCCGATTCTGCAAAAATCATTGCACAGGAGGTTATCAAACTGGCGGAAAAAGAATAATAAAAAAAGCAATGAATATAGAAACGATAAAATCAGTCTATTTCGTAGGTGCCGGCGGCATCGGAATGAGTGCACTTGTACGTTACTTCCTTTTCAAAGGCAAAGTAGTGGCAGGCTACGACCGTACCCCTACTCCACTGACTGAAACCCTGATCGCCGAAGGCGCACAAATACATTACGAAGAAAACATCGACCTGATTCCGGAAGCCTGTAAGGACAAGGAAAGTACGCTCGTCGTATTCACTCCCGCCGTTCCGCAGGAACACGAAGAACTGGTTTATTTCCGTAACAACGGATTCGAAATACAGAAACGCGCCCAAGTGCTGGGAACAATCACTCATTCGAGCAAAGGCTTATGCGTAGCAGGAACTCATGGCAAGACCACCACGTCGACCATGACTGCCCACCTGCTCCACCAGTCGCACGTGGAATGTACCGCCTTCCTCGGAGGAATCTCAAAGAACTACGGCACCAACTTGCTGCTTTCTCAAAAAAGCCCTTACACGGTCATTGAAGCAGACGAGTTCGACCGTTCTTTCCATTGGCTATCCCCTTATATGTCCGTTATCACGGCCACAGATCCCGACCATTTGGATATTTACGGTACAGAACAGGCCTATCTGGAAAGTTTCGAGCATTACACAACTCTCATTCAACCGGGCGGTGCATTGATTATCCGTAAAGGCATCTCCCTGCAACCGAAAGTGCAACCCGGCGTCCGTGTCTACAACTATTCACGTGACGAAGGAGACTTCCATGCCGAAAACATCCGCATCGGAAACGGAGAAATATTCATCGACTTCGTAGCCCCGGATACCCGGATCAACGACATCCAGTTAGGAATCCCGGTAAGTATCAACATTGAGAACGGAGTAGCTGCCATGGCATTGGCACACCTGAACGGAGTGACCGATGAAGAAATCAAAAAAGGCATGGCCAGCTTCCGCGGAGTAGACCGCCGGTTCGACTTCAAGATAAAGAACGACCGGGTAGTCTTCCTGAGCGACTATGCACATCATCCCTCTGAAATCAAACAGAGTGTGTTGTCCATGCGCGAACTCTATAAGGACAAGAAGATCACAGCTATCTTCCAGCCACATCTATATACCCGCACACGCGACTTTTATCAAGACTTTGCCGACAGCCTCTCGCTGCTCGACGAAGTAATTCTGGTAGATATCTATCCGGCACGCGAAGCACCGATTCCGGGCATCACCAGCAAACTGATTTATGATAACCTCCGCCCGGGTATCGAAAAAAGTATGTGTAAAAAAGAAGATATACTGAACATTCTGAAAGATAAAAACATTGAAGTATTAATTACTCTGGGAGCAGGAGACATCGACAACTATGTCCCCGAAATATGTAAAATCCTCGAAAACCGATAAAGCTTATGGTAAAGAGAATCCTTCTATCCATTGTCATGCTGGCGCTCATAGCCTACCTTATCGTAGCTATCACCGCCTTCAACCGCAAGCCTGCCGACCAGACCTGCCGTGACATGGAACTTGTCATCAAGGATACCGCTTACGCCGGCTTCATCACTAAAGACGAGCTGAAAGGGATCCTTCAGCAAAAAGGGATCTACCCTATCGGAAAGAAAATGGAACGTATCTCTACCAAATCATTGGAACGGGAACTGAGCAAGCACCCGCTCATCGACCAGGCAGAGTGTTACAAAACTCCCAGCGGCAAAGTTTGCGTAGAAGTAACCCAACGCATCCCTATCCTCCGGGTGATGAGTTCCAACGGCGAGAATTACTATCTCGACAACAAAGGAACTGTGATGCCGCCGGAGGCAAAATGCGTCGCCCACCGGGTAATTGTCACCGGAAACGTAGAAAAGTCGTTTGCAATGAAGGATTTATATAAGTTTGGTGTATTTTTGCATAACAATAAGTTCTGGGATGCTCTGATAGAACAAATCCACGTGTTGCCCGACCGCAACATCGAACTGGTTCCCCGTGTGGGAGACCACCTCGTCTATCTCGGCAAACTGGACAACTTTGAAGACAAGCTGGCACGTCTGAAAGAGTTTTATAAGAAAGGACTCAATCAGGTAGGCTGGAATAAATATTCACGCATCAACCTCGAGTTCAGCAACCAGATAATTTGTACGAAACGAGAAAATAAAAAATAAAGAGATATGGCAACAACAGAATTTATCGCCGCTATTGAACTTGGTTCATCGAAGATAACCGGTGTGGCCGGAAAAAAGAACAGTGACGGAAGTATGCAGGTATTAGCGTATGCCCAGGAAGACTCTTCTACGTTTATCCGTAAAGGGGTGATCTTCAACCTGGACAAGACGGCGCAAAGCCTGACTTCTATCATTAACCGACTGGAAGGTGAGTTGAAGAACTCAATTGCCAAAGTATATGTAGGCATCGGCGGACAGTCACTCCGCACAGTCCGTAATGTAGTAAGTCGCGATCTGGAAGAAGAAGCTATCATATCGGAAGAACTCGTAAGCGCTATCGGCGACGAGAACATTGCCGTTCCGGTGGTCGACATGGATATATTGGACGTAGCCCCACAGGAATACAAGGTCGGCAACAACCTGCAAGCCAATCCGGTGGGCCTGGTAGGTAGCCACATCGAGGGACGCTTCCTCAATATCGTAGCCCGCACCTCTGTCCGAAAGAATCTGGAGCACTGCTTCCAACAGGCGAAAATCGACATTGCCGACCAATTGATCGCTCCGTTGGTAACTGCCAATGCCGTACTGACCGAAAGCGAACGTCGTTCAGGTTGTGCGCTCGTTGACTTCGGAGCAGATACAACCACTATCTCTGTATATAAAAACAATATACTCCGCTTCCTAACAGTACTACCGTTGGGAGGAAACAGTATCACCCGTGACATCACTTCCCTGCAAATGGAGGAGGAAGAAGCGGAACGTCTGAAAAAAGCATACGGAGACGCCTTCTACGAGGAGGAGGAAGATCAGGAAGAAGCTACCTGCAAACTGGATGACGACAGCCGCACGATCAAAGTAAGCGACCTCAACAATATCGTCGAAGCCCGTGCAGAAGAAATCATTGCCAATGTTTGGAATCAGGTTCAGCTATCCGGCTACGAAGACAAGCTGCTGGCAGGAATCATCATGACAGGAGGAGCCGCCAACCTGAAGAATCTGGACGAAATGTTGCGCAAACGCAGCAAGATAGAAAAGATCAGAATGGCGAAACTTCCACGTAATACAGTCCATGCTCCAAGCAACGTACTGAAAAAGGATGGTTCGCAGAACACACTGTTCGGTCTCCTGTTCGAAGGAAACCAGAACTGTTGTCTGACGGAAACTGCTGCTCCGCAGTCTCCCGTAACTCCGAAACCGGAACCGGAAGTACACAAAACTGTCGACATGTTTGAGGACGACCAGGAACTGAAAGAACAAGCCCGCATCGCCCGGCTCAAGAAAGAGGAAGAAGAAAGAGAGGCCAAGATAGCAGCTAAGGAAGCAGAAAAACTTCGCAAGCAGAAGGAAAAGGAAGAGAAAGAAAGAAGGAAAAGAGAAGCCGGTCCGAGCTGGATTCAGCGCAAGATCGACTCGTTGACGAAAGAGATATTCTCTGACGACGACATGAAATAACTCTCCGAAACGAAGCTTGTAATTTATAATTAGTAATCAGCAATAACCTATAAGAATTATGGACGAGATAGTACAATTCGATTTCCCGACAGACTCACCGAAGATCATTAAAGTAATTGGTGTAGGTGGTGGTGGCGGTAACGCCGTAAACCACATGTACCGGGAAGGCATACATGACGTGACGTTCGTTCTTTGCAATACGGACAATCAGGCACTGGCGGAATCACCCGTTCCGGTGAAACTGCAACTGGGCCGTAGCATCACCCAAGGGCTTGGAGCCGGCAACCGTCCCGAACGGGCACGCGACGCCGCCGAAGAAAGTATAGAAGACATCCGCAACCAATTGAACGACGGCACCAAAATGGTATTTATCACCGCCGGAATGGGAGGAGGAACCGGAACCGGAGCCGCCCCCGTCATTGCCCGCATCGCGAAGGAAATGGATATTCTAACGGTCGGTATTGTCACCATTCCATTCATCTTCGAAGGAGAAAAGAAAATCATTCAGGCACTGGACGGCGTAGAACGCATTGCCCAACATGTTGATGCCTTACTGGTTATCAACAATGAACGCCTGCGCGAAATATATGCCGACCTTACTTTTATGAATGCTTTCGGCAAAGCTGATGACACACTTTCCATTGCTGCCAAGAGTATCGCCGAGATTATTACGATGCGTGGTACAGTCAACTTGGACTTTGCCGATGTGAAGACTATTTTGAAAGATGGTGGTGTGGCAATTATGAGTACCGGATTCGGCGAAGGTGAGAATCGTGTCACCAAAGCTATCGACGACGCCCTGCACTCTCCGCTGCTCAACAATAACGATATTTTCAATGCCAAGAAGGTAATGCTGAACGTTTCTTTCTGCCCGTCGTCCGAGTTGATGATGGAGGAGATGAACGAAATACACGAGTTCATGAGCAAATTCCGCGAAGGTGTGGAAGTCATCTGGGGGGTTGCTATTGACAATTCATTGGAAACGAAGGTTAAGATTACCGTACTTGCCACCGGATTCGGCGTAGAAGACGTTCCCGGCATGGATAGCTTGCATGCTGCACGCAGCCAGGAAGAGGAAGAACGCCAATTACAACTTGAAGAGGAAAAGGAGAAAAACAAAGAACGTATCCGCAAAGCATACGGAGAAAGCGCCAGCGGCATCGGCAGCAAGAGCTTACGCAAACGCCGCCACATCTACCTCTTTAATACAGAGGACTTGGATAACGATGATATCATCGCCATGGTAGAAGATTCTCCTACTTATCAGCGCGACAAGACGACTCTAACCAAAATCAGGACAAAAGCCGCCCTCGAAGAGGAAGTAGCTACGGAAGAAGCTATGGACGACAACGGAGTTATCACTTTCTAAATTAACTTATAACATAAAGATATGGATTTATTTGATCAGGTCAGCGAAGACATTAAAAACGCAATGAAGGCGAAAGACAAAGTAGCCCTCGAAACTTTGAGAAATATAAAGAAGTTCTTTTTGGAAGCAAAAACCGCTCCGGGTGCCAACGATACATTGACGGACGATGCAGCTCTGAAAATCATCCAGAAACTAGTGAAACAAGGAAAAGACTCTGCCGAAATTTATATAGGACAAGGACGTCAAGACCTTGCAGATACAGAATTGGCACAAGTCGCTGTAATGGAAAAGTTCCTTCCGAAACAAATGACCGCTGAAGAGCTGGAAGCTGCACTGAAGGAAATTATTGCCGAGACAGGTGCTACCAGTGGAAAAGACATGGGCAAAGTTATGGGAGTTGCCTCCAAAAAATTGGCAGGACTTGCGGAAGGACGTGCTATTTCTGCCAAAGTAAAAGAGCTTTTGGGATAAATTCCCACTCTTTACAAGAGATTTTATTGGTTCTTCGTCAAATTTGGTGGTAATTTAACCAGTCGGTGGTATCTCCATTCCCCTCCTTCGGGAAGGAGAAATCGATTATCAAATTATTATTTTCCTAATTAATTTTATCACCAAATTTGAAGCAGAACTATTTTATTTCAGTTTTATCTTGCACCTTACACTAATCATGGGTTATCTATTTGATTAATAGCAGCATAATCCAGTGCAAGATACCGTTGCAGATGTGTGCAAGATGTTTTTACCTTACACACATCTGCAACTTTTTTTATAGTGGGAAAACTACTCCCACACTTACCTTTCCAATAAAGACATACGGATAAAGCATTAGTTCAGAGCGTTGAAACACTTTGTTTTAGCAGCTTGAAACAAAATGTTTAGTGCCTTGAAACAATATATTTCTCGGTGTGAAACAAAGTGTTTCTCTACGGGAAACAAATCTTGGCATGGCTGATTAAACAGCCCCAACCGACATTCGCCGTTTCAAAACCCGACAGTAGCAATTATGATCCCTCAAATTAAAACAATCACCAATATAAGGAATCCATTCCTTTTAGTTATGGAGATAATGATAAAAATAATCGAACAAACTTATTTTCCTCATTATCAATCCGGAACAAAATTTCAGAAAAAATGTATGGTATCCGAAGATATTTCATAGGTGTTAACAACAAAAAAGATAACTACTTTTGTTATAGTCTCTGACTAATATGTAAAATAAACAAGCTTATGAAACAAAAAGGTAATAAAAAAGGGTTTACCGGATGTGCCCAAGCCTATATCCGGAAGTTACAAGAAGAAGGCCGCTTTTCGACAGCGCACGTATATAAAAACGCGGTTCTTTCATTCACCAAATTTTGCACTACTCCCAACATTGCATTCGGACAGATCACCCGCGATAATCTGAGACGATACGGACAGTATCTCTATGAACACGGTCTAAAGCCGAACACCGTATCGACGTATATGCGTATGTTACGCAGTATATATAATCGTGGCGTAGAAGCAGGTATTGCCCGCTTCATTCCCCGGCTGTTCCGGGATGTGTACACAGGTGTAGATGTACGCCAAAAGAAAGCACTACCTGCCGGCGAATTGCATACGCTTCTCTATAAGCCTCCTCACTCCGAGCACCTGAAGCAGACACAAGCCATCGCACGGCTGATGTTTCAATTTTGCGGCATGCCATTCGCAGACTTCGCACATTTAGAGAAATCGGCATTAGAACATGGGATCCTCAGGTACAACCGCATAAAAACGGGTACGCCCATGAGCCTCGAAATTCTGGATGTATCAAAGCAAGAAATGAATAAGTTACGCAATAACAACTCACCGAAAGAAAATTATCCGGACTATCTATTTAATATAATGAAAGGTGACAAACAACGGAAAGATGAAGCTATTTATAAGGAATACCAGTCTGCACTCCGCCGGTTCAATAATCAACTGAAAAGCCTGTCAAGAGAATTACGCCTAAAATCAACCGTCACTTCATATACTCTACGACATTCCTGGGCAACAAACGCAAAATATCAAGGAATCTCCATTGAGATGATTAGCGAATCACTAGGACACAAATCCATAAGGACCACGCAGACTTATTTGAAGGGGTTCGGATTAAAAGAAAGGACAGAGGCCAACAAATTGAATTGTTCTTACATCGAATCTTATAAAGCAAGTAATTATTAACTCATAACACTCTAGATACAAACACTTTACCTTATCTGTTACTTCTTAGGTAACGGATATAAATATGGCACAAAGATATATAAAAAGAATCTCACAATCCAAATGAATCATACTTTATTTTAGTTTTTTCTTTGAAAAAATAAAATAACAGGCAAGAACATGAAGCATTCTTCTTTTCATGTTCCAACTTTCTATTACTGACCACCGAACAATTTTCCATCCGAAAGCAGCTAAGTATATTTTATTTATAAAAGACCGCTGTCTTTATCCTATTTTTACTTTGCACGTTCATGTCCTAATATCAGAATTCCGTTACCTAAGAAGTAACAGATACACATAAACAAAAAATTATGACACACAAGCCTAAAATCAATAAATATCTGTGGCTATCTGCCGGCAAAAGTTGGAGATTTACGACAAGCACAAGACATAAGCTGGTCGTCCTTTTTGTCTTTGCTTTATGCATCCTGCCCGCAAACCTCTGCGGACAAAGTTTGGCCATCAAAAGCAATCTGCTTTATGACCTTACTACCTCACTCAATTTAGGAGGAGAAATCCGTTGTGACGATACACACACTTTCAGCCTTTCTGTCAATTACAACCCATGGAATTTCAGTGGAAACAAAAAGATGAAGCATTTCCTCGTGCAACCGGAATACCGCAAATGGCTGAACGAGGCATTTACAGGAGGTTTTATCGGCTTACAAGTTCACTACGCCTTATACAATTTTGGGGGAATGCTCCCTTGGGGATTCGGAAATGGGAAAATGCTGGGCATAGAAAACCGACAAATTGCCAACAACCGTTATCAAGGCAATCTGGCAGGATTCGGGATTTCCTACGGCTATCAATGGATGATTAGCCCGCAATGGAATATGGAAGCAGGAATATCGCTGGGATATGCCCATCTCAACTATAAACGATACGGACAACCCGCAGGTGCCCCCCTGATAGAAAAATCAAACTGTAACTATTGGGGGCTTACACAAATAGGGATATCAGTCGTGTATTTCATCCAATAATTCAACCTAATAAACGCATAAAATGAAAACGAAAACATTCATCCTGCTCAGCTTATTGATATGCAATCTGCTTCCGGCCCAAAACGTCAAGCTGGATATCAAACCCCACTTCCTCGGAGTACGGGCAGACTCATTATTCGTATCAATGGACATATCAGTAGAAATAGAGGACATGAACCCGAAAAACGCCGTCATACTGACCCCCATTCTAACCGGGCAAGACCGGAAAATATTATTACCGGCCATACAACTGAACGGTAAACAGAAACAAAAATTATATGTACGCAACCAGATACTACGTAAAAAGAAAAACAGTAAGGAAAGCAATACAGCATACCTTGTGACAGGCATTGATGATGAAAATTCGCGTACCATAGCCTATCAAACCTCACTACCGGCAGAGCAGTGGATGAATGATGCCGCGCTCTATCTGAGAAGAACGATTGTCAGACCGGAAAGCGAACAGACTCTAAAAGATACATTAATTCTCGCACCACAATATGCAGTGCTTCCACCCAATGTAACGGCAACCGATATACCGGCTCAGGAAATATCTGCCACGACGATGTCCACCAATAGTATGCCCTCCATTTCGCCTACTCCGGTTAATAAAAAACTGAAGTATAAAGGTTCATATATTTCTCCGGCTTCGGACGACGTAGATATCCGCAATCAAAAAGAACTGAACTTCAATCTTGAAGAGGCCAAAATTATGGCTGATATCAATCCGCAGATGTTATCGCTCCGTGAATTATATACGGTAGCATTGTCATACGCGGACAATAAAACGAAATTCTATCAGATTATCAATATCAGTGTCAAGCTGTATCCCGTACATCCCGTTGCCAACCTTAATGCCGCTGCCGCCGCCATTGAACAGGGAGATACGAAATCGGCAAGCAAATTCCTTTCAATGGCACTACACGAGGGACTGGCCTATAAAAGTTGCCGGGGAGTATATGAATTGATGACCGGAAACACGTATGAAGGTATCCGTATATTGAAAGCAGCCAAAGCTGAAGGTTCTGAAGAAGCCGCATATAATCTGAATGTTTTTTTTGAGAACAATAAACGTCCTTAACCGGCAGACACAATGAGATATTTCATAACCCTACTCATATTATTTAGTTGTCTTGACGGCTATTCACAGAAAGTAGCCGTCAGGCTCAATGCGCTTCCGGCAACAGACGGAGCCTTCGGAGCCGGAGTCTCTTATGGGATAGGGAATAAAAGCACTGTCGAATTGGCCGGAAGCTTACGGCCATGGAAGCGAAGCGAAATGTACGTGAACCGTTACTGGTTGATACAACCTGAATATAAATACTGGACTTGCCAAAAGTTCAACGGATTTTTCTGGGGAGGGTATCTCAATGGAGCGCAATTCAACGTCGGAGGGAAAAAACTACCTTTCGGCATATTCGCTGACCTCAAGAAATATCGGTACGAGGGCTGGCTCATCGGGGGTGGCATCAGTTGCGGATACCACTGGATGCTAAATGATCACTGGAACGTAGAAACGAGTCTCGGAGTTGGATATGATTTCATCCGTTACAAGCAGTATAATTGTGTCAGGAAATGTGCAGGACTACGCAATAAAGGACAGTATCATTATATAGGGCCCAGCAAAGCCTCTGTAAGCTTAGTTTATCTATTTTAAAGAGAAGAACAGTATGAGAAGTATATGGAAAGTTTGGTTTTCAAAACGAAGAAAGATTTATTTTCGGATAGCACGCAAATTCCATACTACCCCATGGAAAGTCTATCAGTTGGGACATGGTGGAATGAGCAAGAATAAGAAAGATATAAAAATATTGGAAGAATTACAACGATATGGAGTAATCTCCTATATCTACCCTTGGTGATATTATCACATAAAAATGAAAAAATATAGTTTACTACAAGTATGAAAACAGGAGGTTCTTTTATTATTACGATTATTCTATCCCTTTCGATACAGGCTCAAACGGTTGTAACGAAAGAGACAGGAACTATTCGTACAACTTCCTCCAGTTTGTATAAGGCGGGGAAAGAACTGGTGGTTTCTATTTCAATAGATATCACACGGGATCTCTCGTCCAATGAATCAATGGTACTGGTTCCTATTGTCTGCGATACTTTGGAACATCGGTTGGAACTGCCTCCGATTTATATCAACAGCCGGAAACAACATATTGTTTTCCTACGGGAGACAAGTAAAAAAGAAAAGTCTGCCCAAGCATTACAAAGGAAAAACGGGAATAAGCAGACGATGCATTATTTGCAATCCGTTCCATTCGAGCAATGGATGAATCAGGCTACCCTCTCGCTAATAGAGAAGAGTTGCGGCTGTGGCATTCCCGACGCGGAAGATTTCATCTGCATTGCCCGTTTACATCCACGGCCTACATTCGTTCCGCAACTTGCCTTCCTGACCCCACAAGTTGAAACATCAAAGATCAGAACGGAAAAAGGTTCCGCATTCATTGATTTTCCGGTCAATGTAACTGCTATTCATAAAGAATTCAGCAATAACGTAATAGAACTGAATAAGATCATTGAAACAATCAACACTGTAAAAAACGACAGCAATGTAAGCATCACACGCATCAGCATTCATGGATATGCATCACCCGACGGTCCGCTTCAACTAAACGAGCGACTGGCTCGCGAACGTACCCGGACCTTGAAGGAATATGTATCCCAACTATATCCATTCGACGGCAAATACATACATACGACCTATACACCTGAAGACTGGGAGGGTTTTGAGGCACTTCTTAGCGACACAACTTTTCAAGACAAAGAAGCTATCATGAAAATTGTGACAAGCAATATGCATCCCGACCGTAAAGAAGAAATAATAAGAATGAGGTTTCCGGCATTCTACCGTTTTGTATTGAAACACTGGTTTGTCATACTGAGACATTCCGACTATACCGTCGAGTACCACGTACGTCCGTTTACAATAGAAGAATCACAAGTAGTATTCGATACAAATCCTAAAAATCTCAGTTTGGAAGAGATGTTTCGTCTCGCACTCACATATACACCAGGAAGTGCAACTTACAACAAGATTTTTATGACTGCCGTACAATTGTTTCCGGACAATCCTACGGCCAATCTGAATGCTGCCTGTATAGCATTGATACAAAAAGACACAAAAACCGCAGCCGTCTTTCTCGAAAAAGCTCCGCCATTACCGGAAACGACGCTGGCCAAAGGTGTCTTATGTTTCCTGCAAGGCAACTATAAAGAAGCAGAGGCACTATTCCGGCAGTCGAAAGACGCAGGACTGTTACAAGCCGACGATAACTTAAAACAGATTTTAGAAGTAGAATAATTATTCAATTAAACTCAAAACAAAATGAAAAGATTCACACAACTAATGTCACTGTTGTTTATGGCAGCAGTCACACAGTACAGTTGCATCAATGATGCAGATGTAGCTTTTTCCGATGAGAGCCACACGGATTCAAACGGCAATCTTGCCCTATTCTTTGAAATCCCCAATGAAAACCACACTCGCAGCGCCGAATCATCAGGCGTGACAGAGACTGGCTCAAAGGATGAATATGCAGTAAAAAGTCTGACAGTCTATCTGTTCGATTCGACTACTAAAAGTCTGAAAGACCAACAAGAACTGAAGAACATCAGACAGGTCAAAGGAGAAGGGAGAAATATACAGTATACCGCTGACAGAATTACCGTAAATCCGGGTACATACAATATCTTTGCCATTGCCAACGGGAAAGCAATCAACAAAGAAATCACCATGCAAGACGATTTCTTAAATGCTGTCGATGAAGTAACGTACAGTACAGGAAAGATTCCAAATGTACCCACAGAGGGCTTTGTTATGACAAACCGTGGTGCAGCCAACCTGAACATAGAGATAAGAAAGCCTACTGATTCGGACAAGATAACCAATGTATCTATCAGTCTTGAGCGTGCCGTTGCCAAAATCGAACTAACTCAAAAACAAGAGACTTTTCCCCTGAAAGATCCCAACGGAGAGGTGTATTGTACCATAAAACTCAACACATTCAGAATGTTGAATCTGGCAACTAAATTCTACACATTCCGCCACACAGCCACATTGAATAGCTTTCAGGAGCCGGCTTCGTATACGGAAGAAAACTTTGGTGACATTCCCGATGTCAACGGTTATCTAATCGATCCTTATTTCTTCAAGAAAACAGTGGAAGGTGCCAAAGATTTCACAAATGCCGACGGTTTCTTCGCACAAGCATTAGTAGATACTGACATCAACGACAATAACTGGGCAGGTATGGCACCAGCCAATAGCTGGTCATACATTTACTGTCTGGAGAACTGTATGTTCGTTGATGCACAATTGAATGCATACAGTACCGGAGTAATGTTCAAAGCCAACATGGACATCGCCACTAACCGCGTTTTCGACGAAAATGGTACCAATATAAACAATCCGTCCAACTGGCCTACCAAGATGTTCTATTTCAATTATAACTTCTACATCAGTGTAGATGCAATACGTAAACAGGTTCTGAATAACTTACCGTCAGATGTCACAGACGATTCGGACACAGAGACTCTTGCCAAATACAGTATCAAACGTTTCCAGAAAACAGAAAACTACTCATGTTACTACAACTACTGGATCAAGCACGAGGATAATTATGAATCTACAGAAATGGGTGTAATGGAATTCGGTATTGTTCGTAATAATATATATCGTCTGTCTATCAGTAAAGTGGCAGGACTCGGTAGTGGAGATCCTTACATTGAGCCGGAACAACCGGACGAATATAAGGCCGAACTGGACATCAATATCAATGTTTTTCCATGGGCCGTACGTAATCAAGATGTAGAACTTGAATAAGTAGTACCGGCCAACTGAATTAAAATCATCATAAATGCGTTCATTTCTACTACATATTATCTGCATTGTCGCGTTGTTCTCGTCCTGTGATTGGGTGAATGACGATTTATCAGACTGTCCTACAGGAACTTGGTTAAAGATATCATATACCTATAATATCCTGAACGTGGACGCTGCATCTACGCAGGTAGGCGACATTACCATTCTTGCCTTCGACAAGAATGACAAGTATGTGGATCGATTGGACGTAGACAGTATAACATTACATCAAGGCTACTGCATGGTAAGACTACCGTTTCCCGAAGAAACTTATCACCTGCTTATATGGGGAGGGATATCCGGCTACCAGTATCAGCTCCCGAATCTCAAGGCTGGACAAACTGAACGGAAATCTCTGAATATATCGCTGGCATGTGACAATAAGAATCAGTTTAACAGGAAACTGAATGCACTCTTTCACAGTAGCCTTGAAAATATTACTATCAGTGAAGAATATCAGGTCATCACTGCCGGACTAGTGAAAAATACGAATTACTTCTCGTGTATCCTACAGGATGAGAACAATCTTCCTCTACGACAAGAGGACTTCGCTTTCACCCTAGAATCCACCAACGGTGTAATAGACTATACAAATACTCCTGTCGGCACAACTCCGACCTGTTATCTTCCATATCGACAGGAACTGTCTCTGACTTCCGAACAAATCCCCATCATTCACGCCAGATTAAATACACTGCGCATCATGAAGGGAGACGACACAACATTATCAATAAAACATACACCAAGCGGGAAAACTATTCTGCACCTACCACTCACCCAATATTTATTGTTATCAAAAAATTATCCTAATAACATAGGTGACATAAGTGATCAAGAATATCTTGACCGAGAAGATTCTTACACACTCATGTTCTTTATACAATCATCGGACACGGGGATTCCGAGGATTCCAACAATGAAAGTAAACGACTGGATTATACGTCTGAATGATTCTGAACTAGGATCATAGAAAATTAAGAAATAAGTATTTATACAACATAATATAGGTGAGATGTAAAAAAGGCTACTGTGAAGTACCCAAGCGGGCTTTTGCCCTCATAGCATATAAATATTCCCACTCAAATAAAACGGCATAATCTTTGAGAAACCGTTTTATTCATTGTTTGTTTTGTTTGTATTAAGTGCATCCATTCCAAGAGAGGAACGGATGCACTGTTTGTTTTATAGATGACTAGAATATCAAAGCCTTATCAACTTCTGAAATAATAGAATTAAAGAAGCTATATGAAAACAATACAGCCTTTCATCTTTTGTCATGGAACCGATATCCAAGCCCCAGCATCAGATTGTTGGGATCCTTAAACTTGCTCAACTGGTATCCAACGTGCAGGAACAAGTGGCGTGTGACATAAGTTTTGAGAGCTAGAATCTGGTAGAATCCCTGCGTATCATCTCCATGGCATACCAGATTCCGTCCTAGCCCGGCATTGATTGAGAAAATGGGCATTACCAGTTCTGCACGGAGGGACAACCCCACTGCAAATTGCTCACGAAAAGGAGGACGATGAAACTTTAAATCGCCCGAATAACTTCCTTCCAATTTATAATCTTTGATATTGGCACTCTCGTCATACTGCGCATCCACAGAAAGGCCCGCCCGAAAATAGTTGTTGAAGTTATACATTGGAGCAAAGTTGAGACCTGCAATACCAAACGAACCGGGAACCAGACTCGGTATATTGTCCTTTACGAATCCCCTCTTACGAGTGGCACCGTATATTACCAGATCATAACTGACATGCGGCTTTATAAATACCCGCTTGGGGGATACTGTTCCGAGTGTCTCATCCGCATCTCCAAAGGTGCGTACAATGCCGACTCTCCCACCGATCACATTGAGTCCACCATTAGGATAATGCGTGTTTCCGTTAGAAAAATGTGTGAAGTCCACACCTGCGGCCAATTTCCATTGCGGATGAAGCTGCCAGTTCAAGATAAACCCCAGATTGATGTATGCATTGATTTTAGAACCGATAACCTCATTCTGCGGATTATATAGCCCGTCATATTTCTTCCAACCGAAAGAAGCACCGAAATTCCACTCGTAATCAAATGACAAGAGAGGCGAAAGTTGTACAATAGGTGCCCCCTGAAAAGCATATACCACCACCGGATTTCCAAGTTCAGCGGGAGAGTGGAAGGTATTATAAGATACACCTATCCCCTGATAGGCATGGGGGTACAGCCGGCCTAATCGGGAATCTTTATTGAACCGGAAAGCATACTTCAGATGTAGGGAAAGTGACTGGTCAATGGTCTTCTGCCGTGCATTATCTCCTTCCAGAAAGCTGTTTGTCGGAGCTACATACCCCGGACGAATATCAAAACCAATCTGATGCTTCACAATTGTCTGAGCCTTCAGATTCCCGCCAACTACAGAAATCGTCAACAGACAAATAATGTATAGTAACCGTCCGGTATTCATATCTTTAGTCATTTGATATTTTCTCGTGTTATGTAATATGCAGCAGGCATTTTACTTTGCAACGTGCCGTTTATGGTCCGCCGTTTCCCGGTCTTTGGGTGAACAGCATAGAGGGCGTATCTAGTTTCAAACCAGTAATACTCTATCAGCACAGTGATACGCTGGGTCGTATAAGGTGGAATAGAGACTTCTATCTGTTCCGTATTGGAAAAAGGTAATGTTTGCTGCTTGGAAGTATATCGCACCTGTTTACCGTTCATCTGCAAATGACCGTTTTCTACGCTTGGTATCTCTACTGTCAGGTTACTTTCTCCCAATAGTTGAAAAAGTTCCGGCATGTCGCTTCTGAACATCACTTCATGATAAACATTCTCGTAAGGAGACAGTAAACACGGATAGTCAATACCCCAGCCATTAGGTTGCACAAAACTCCTTTTTGCTTCGATTCTTTTCTCATAAGAATCCTCGTCTAAAGAATAATAAGTGATATGATCAATCACATACCTGTCCGATGGTGAAATATCAACGTATATCTCCTGAGACTCATATTCGTTGCTCACCGTGAGTTTGAATTGAAAATGAGTAGAACGGGCATTCTCTTCTACTGCAATCTTCAGTTCCCGGGGATTACTACGTTCGATAGTGAAACCGATCAATTCCTCATTGCACACAATCTTGCCCTGTCCTTTAAGATATGGAAATTGGTCCGTTGTTATCAGATCACCACCCGCATCATACACTGCATACGAATAGGTAAAACCTTCATCATACGTATACACTCCCAATACGTCCCAATTGGAAGAAGCAAACCGAATGATTTTGGTGTCGCCATTGCCATCCAAAGTCAGTTCGGAATCGGCAGACCGGAAATCGTCAACAAATACATCACCGTTACAACCATAAAACACCAATAGAATAAGAATATATTCCGTTAAGTTTATGAATATCTTCATGTTGTTTAGCTCTAGTCATTACATTGAGGACAAAAGTAATATATATTTTTAGAACTCAATGGCTTTAACCCATGTAAAAATATAACTAAAGTTACATACAACAAGCGAATAACAAATCTAATCAAACAATTCTTTCAATACTTCCAGTGATTTCAAAGCCGGGAAATCCGGCAGATGCAAGCGATAATAGTCATTCATAATGGTCAGGCAACGAGCACGTTCCGCACGACTCATGCCGAAAAGATGCATTGTTTCATAATTCATGCGCATCAACTGGCGGAGTCGCCCTGCCTCCTCAGGATTAATATAGGAAGAATGCAGTTGGGGACGAATGGAAGTGAAACAGGCATTCAGCAAATCAAAATAATCGCCTGTATGGTAGTCTTCCAAATTAGGGTAAAGCCCCAAAAAGCGGGAAAGTCTCATCAAAAACACCAGATGAAAATTGGCAAAACCTCCCCCACACTCATCCAGCCAAATAATTGAATGTTGCAAATAAGCGAACAAAGGACGATTCTCTGCCTCCTCCCGAACTGCCCGATAGAGGAACTCTGACAAGAAAAGTGCCATTGAAGATTTATACGGGTCATAGGGAATAGAAGAAAAGGGATAAAAAGATTTCGCCTCCTTGATGCGATAAAGTGTCGCATTCGGACGATAATCGGCCTCGAACTCAATGAAAGACAACGGTTGGAACAGAACAGACTTCACTGCCGCCTTTCGCGAACGAGGTACTGCGACAAGAAACGAAGCCCTTCCGGACAACTCCGTATACATATCTACAATGATAGAAGTATCATTATATTTGAGCGTATGAAGAACTATTCCTTTTGTCTTTTGCAGCATATACTTGCATATTTCAATCCGGTAGCAAAACTACAAAAAAAATGCGACCAATGCCCTATTTCATCCTGAAACAGTCTTTTTAATCTTCCGTACTTTTAAGAATCCAAAACACATAATAACCAGAAGTAAACCAATGAGCCCCCCTCTTATGAGCCAGAAAGTGAATGTAGATTCTCCTTGGCCTACTTCATCTGTAAAGCCGAACTCACTTTTACATCCGGCTTCCTGAAGAATCTGTTGATAAAGCAGTTTCATATCGTAGGCCTTATCCGTAGCAATAAAGAATTTGCCACTCTCTATCTTACAATTCACATAAGGAGCTGTAAGAATGACACCATTGAATAAGAATCCGATATGCTTGCCTATTGACTTTTCCGTCGCTTCAGCCCAAGTCGTTTTATGAGAGTCGTCCAATACTCCGAGAATACGGTAAGCCATATTGTCCTCGTTCGAGTCCGACACTGAATCCAGTTTTATCCTTGCGAAATCTTTCACTGTCACAATCGGGTCTGCCGACAAACTGTCATGCTCCATATCAATCACATAATACCAGCCGTTAGGACGGACAGAAGTACTCTCAAATGAAGAAAAGCCGCACCAAAGAAGCAACAAAAAAGAGATAAATAAAATAGTTCTCATAATATATTTAATTTAGAGTGATTATCGGAAATAGTTAGTAAATAGGAACATAAGCTATTCAATCAGTTATTTTGTATCATATCTTCCAGCCTTCTCAATTCTTTATTCGCTTCAAGGAGTTGTCCCACTTTCCGATATAAATGCCGGAATACAAAGATATCAAGAATGACCAGCAACAACACAATACCCACAATAATACATCCCCGTACAAGAGTAGCATAAATGATGAACCAGGCAAGGAACGGAACAAAAGCAACATAAGTACTGATGTATCCCCAATAAAGCGATGATTTATACTGCAAAACATGAAGAATCTGGCGTTCCAAATCATATTTCATGCATCCTGCTTGTTTGAGTTTATAATACTGAAACAGATTTATCCCGAAGGGTACCGAGATTGCAATAAAGAATACTATATTCGACATGGCCAGGAAAAAGGGGTCAATCAGAATGTAAACTAAAACATTCAAAAACAAAAAAAACAGAATCCCCAGAGAGATCCGTTCATACCATAATAACCGGTTATAGCTGGTCATTCTCTTCTTTGCGAGCATTTCTTCAACTTGCTGCCTTTCGACAACTTCCTGACAATTGATCTTATCATTAAATTGTCCCCATGCCTTTTTTAGTTCATCAAATTCCATATTATATTCTATTTATCGGTTCGACATCTTTTTCAGTTTCTCTTTAATACGATGAATACGGATGGCCACATTATTGCGACCCACTCCTACTATTTCCGCTATTTCATCATAACTTTTTTCATCCAACCAAAGCATAATATACATCTTATCTACATTATCTAATTGATGTATAAGCTGATACAGATGTTTCATGCATTCGTCATGTTCGCAATCATCCAGTATATCTATGTCTTGTTTCAATGGTACATAATCATAATTCTTCTTTTTCCGCAGGTTTGTGATGCAAGTGTTGAGTGTAATCCGATATATCCATGTGCTCACGCTACTATGACCTTTAAAGTTCCGAAAGCTCTTCCACAAACTAAGAACGACATCCTGATACAAATCATTAATATCATCATTGTCCCTCGCATACATAAAACATATCTTATAAATGATACGTTTGTTCTGCAATAGCATATCTATAAATTCTTTATTGTCATTCATCGTTCTTAGCATTTGTCCCGTTAGTCGTCAAAATAATCATTTAGTTACAAAGAGAAACATAAAAAACTGCATTTTTATGACTTTGCAGATTTCTTTTTTAAACCGGATTACATTCTTACAAAGAAAAAACAAGTTCGCGATTTAAATCGGAAATAAACTTTCCTATATATTAAGGTATACAAGTATATATACTTCCCGGTATTTTTAAGAGAGCGTACATTTTCTCACAAAAAAATCTGCCATTTATTCCACTGATTTTCAATATAAAACAAAACATCAAGAGAAAAAAACGACTATTTTATCGAAAAAAATTTAATGAATAGTTTGTCAGTTTCAAAAAAGTTCCTACCTTTGCATCCGCAATCGAGAAACAAACA
>USPQ01000003.1 GCA_900556625.1 uncultured Bacteroides sp.
ACGGTTATCACCGTTATTTCAATGAATGGGCAGAACGTGATATGGTGAATATGCTTCATAATTACCGTAACAATCCGTGTGTAGTAATGTGGAGTATCGGAAATGAAGTACCGACCCAATGCAGTCCTGTCGGTTATAAAGTAGCCAAGTTCCTGCAGGATATTTGCCATCGTGAAGACCCTACCCGTCCCGTTACCTGCGGAATGGACCAAGTGACTTGCGTACTTGCCAACGGATTTGCCGCTATGATCGACATTCCGGGACTTAACTATCGGGCTCATCGCTATAAAGAGGCATACGACCAACTCCCACAAAATCTGATATTAGGAAGTGAGACAGCTTCTACCGTCAGCTCACGCGGAGTATACAAATTCCCTGTGGAAGATAAAAAAAGTGCCACTTACGACGACCACCAATGCTCTTCATACGATGTGGAAGCCTGTTCCTGGTCAAATATTCCGGATGAAGACTTTGCGCTAGCTGACGACAACCATTGGACAATCGGACAATTCGTATGGACAGGATTTGATTACCTAGGTGAACCATCGCCATACGATACAAACGCATGGCCTAATCACAGTTCAATGTTCGGCATCATCGACCTTGCCAGTATCCCTAAAGACCGTTACTATCTTTATCGCAGTGTATGGAACAAAAAGGCGGAAACATTACATATCCTGCCACACTGGACATGGCCGGGACGTGAAGGGAAGGTTACTCCCGTATTTGTATACACCAACCATCCTACAGCCGAACTGTTTATTAACGGTAAAAGTTACGGCAAACAAAGTAAAAACAACAGCTCGCTTAAAAACCGTTACCGCCTAATGTGGATGGATGCTATATATGAGCCGGGCGAGATAAAAGTAGTGGCCTACAATAAAGATGGAAAAGCAGTAGCTGAAAAAATTGTCCGCACTGCCGGAAAGCCTCATCACATCGAACTGGTGAGCAACCGCAACGAACTGACAGCAGACGGAAAAGACTTAGCCTATATCACCGTCAAAGTGGTAGATAAGGATGGAAATCTATGTCCCGCTGACAGCCGACAGATAAACTTCTCCGTAAAAGGAGCAGGCAAGTATCGTGCCGCTGCTAATGGCGACCCGACAAATCTGGAGCAATTCCATCTTCCGAAAATGCATACCTTCAACGGAATGCTGACAGCCATAGTACAATCCGGTGAAACAGCCGGAGAAATCGTACTCACAGCAAAAGCAAGTGGAGTGAAAGCTGGAAATATTCGTATCCAAACGAAATAACACATTTCAAGAACAAACAATATCTTAATCTGCCACCGGATTGCACTTCTATCGAAAGTCGTCCGGTGGCTTTTATATATAAATACAGGCAAGGCCTTTTCTTTTGCAAGAAAAGGAGCTTATAAATGCAAGTTAATATTTATCTTTGCATCAGAAAAAATTACGGATATGTCATATAGGACTTCTTTCCTCCTTTTAACAGGTCTTATGCCTATATTCTGTTCATGTCACGACAATAACAGGTTTGAATGGAAGGTTGCTCAGAAACACATGGAAGTGTCTCTGAATAAAGAGTCCGACTCACTTTATGTTATCCACCTGGACACGGATCGCCCCAGTCATTCTACCTGGGAATTGCCCTACCCTGTCTATCAATTTGATTATGGAGATATTACAGGAAACGGAGTTCCCGAAATCATTGTCGGAGTTATCAAACCGACAAGATTTGATCCCAAACCGGACAAACGGTTATTTATTTACCGGATTGCAGATGAAGCTTATATCCGTCCGCTTTGGTTAGGGTCAAGGGTAGCACAACCATTGGAAGACTTCAGAATAATCCGTGAAGAGACTCCCACACGGATACGGACTCTAGAACGGGAACGCAGTGGGAATTTTCTAGTCGCAGAATACATCTGGAGAGGATTCGGTCTGGATTTCAAGCGATACTTAAAACGGGAGGTTAAAAAACAGGAAGCCATACATATCCTCAAACATTAGCTACTATCATCATACTATATAGCGTAATTAATTGAATGGAAATAAACATGAAACGACTATTATTATTCACCTGTATACTATTGTTCATTCTCTGCGGATGCAAGAATAAAAACAAAAACAACCAAATCATGTCCGCTGTATCTGCACAAACAGATACAATTACCAATCCCGTTTCCTCGCTGTTGACTGATACGGTACTACCTCAGTTCATTGATTTAAAGCAGGATATCAGCCATCTTTCTTTTCAGGAACTACGGTTATTACGCAGTTATCCGTATGCCATACATGGCTATCATTTTATGGAAGCGGATATCAATGCTTTTTTCTCAGCCAATACCAAATGGTACAACAACTTAGTCAATGATATATATTGGGACGCAGAAGAAGGAAAAGGTAAGTTTGCAGAAAGCTATGAAGAGGTCAACCTGACACCTGAAGAAAAAGCCTTTGTCGACCGTATTGATGCACGTATGACAGAACTACGCCAGCATCAATTCATACAACGGGATTCCTATTACCTGGGAAATACAAATAACATCGTCAACTTGTTTCAATTTAAGGATATAGACAAAGAAATATTGGAGAAACTACAACAAAACAACTTTGTCATCACAAAAGGAAATAACCTGCAACTCTTTCATGCCTACGAAGAAAACGACTACCGCCAAGTACCTAATTTTATTACTACCGACCTGTATCTGCAAGCATTCCACATGTATTTCTCTTATATCCTAAAGAGTCTGGAAAAGCAACATATCATTCCTACACTCGAAATGCTATGCCATTCTTTCAATGCAGCCTGCATCAAGCTGGCCGAACAAACGGAGGACGAATCCCTAAAAGATATGGCCGAACACGCAGCAACCTTCTATGCCATCCCTTATTATCTGCTGACCAATAAGACGCTTACCGTTCCCTCCAAATATGAAACAGAATATCAGGAAGAAATAGAGCACATTAATAAACAGGAAGATAACTTTTCTGACTTTCTTTCATACAAAGATGCATATTTCCCGTATAGCCTTTTCAAGCCTCGTGGACATTACACGCGAGAACCGCAATTACAAGCATATTTCAAAGCAATGATGTGGCTGCAAACTGCCTGCTTTTGCAGGGAGCAACAGGAACAATTGAAACGTTCCATTTTTCAGGCTGCCGTACTTTGTACTTACAAAAGTATAGACCAGACACCACTGATAAAGTTATATCAACATATCTATACCCCACTCACATTCCTAATGGGGGAAGCCGACAACCTATCCATCTTTGATATCGCCCGAATTTTGGAAAAGAATAATGCCATACATATTGAAGACGCACTGACAGCCGGACAAATAGAGAAAGTGAATCAGGCTCTTATTGAATTGGCAAAACATAAAAACAACATAAAGCCTCAGATAGAAATCACTTGCCGGGATAAAATAAACTTTATGCCACAACGGTATCTATCTGACAATGAAGTAATTCAAAAGTTAGTTGATGTCAATCCCAATAGTCAACGAGCCTACCCGAAAGGTTTGGATGTATTCGCGACCTTTGGCACAGGTACTGCTGAAAGTTTGTTGATTGATTTTTATAAAGAGCCTAATAACTGGAGCGAATATTCTAAAGAATTACAACAACTAAAGGATAAATTCAAAACAAGTAAATCCACACAACTCTCTGTCTACGAACTATGGATGAAGAGTTTGCTCACCATGCAACAAACGGACAAAAATAATCCGGGATTCATGCAAACTCCTGAATGGGGATACAAGAATCTGAATACTGCTTTGGCTTCTTGGGCAGAGTTAAAACACGATGCCATACTTTATGGAGAACAGCCGATGGCTGCTGAATGTGGAGGTGCCGGACCTCCCGATCCAATCGTTGTAGGATATGTAGAACCTAATCTACCTTTCTGGAGGAAAATGGAGAACATTCTCCAGGCCACCCGACTAATCCTGCAACAGAACGATTGTATGACCGATGACCTGAAAGGAAAAACCGATCAATTGAATGACTACGTCACCTTCCTTATTCAAGTAACAGAAAAAGAACTGAGAGGAGAGAAACTGACAGAACCGGAATACCGGACACTGGAATATATGGGTAGCAGTATTGAGTATTTCACTTTATCTGTAGTTGACCCAGATTTGCATCTGGATGATTGGTCATTAGTACAAGGTCCGGACAAGTCGATAGCCATAGTAGCCGGTATTTATACCCGCAATATAAGGGGTTGTAACAAGAATGGAATACTACATATAGCGACAGGAAATGCCAACAATATTTATGTCGTAGTAGAAATAGAAGGCAACCTCTATTTGACTCGCGGGGCGACCTTCAGCTATTACGAGTTTGTCCAGCCACTAGGCACAAGGCTTACCGATGAAGAATGGCAAAAAATGCTGGAAGAAAAGAAAGCACCCGCCGTACCAGAGTGGATGAAGAGTATCCTGATAGAGAAGGAGCCTCATGTAAATGAAAGAGTTTTTTATAGTTCCGGTTGTTAATGAACTTTTATCAGATAAGCCGAATCACAGCTGGCATTGGAATCATATTCCTAATGCTGGCTGCCTGTCAACAGCCTTCAGAAGAATGTCTGTCTATCGCTTTCACTGGAGACGTCCTTTTGGACAGGGGAGTACGCCAACAAATCCGAAAAAAAGGTGTCGAACACTTATTTGAATCAGTCACACCACTGTTCCGCTCCGTAGATGCAACAGTTATCAATCTAGAGTGCCCTATTACCTCCGTTCGTTCACCACTGCACAAGAAATATATCTTCCGCGCTGAACCAATATGGGCAACAGTTCTATCCCAAGCCGGTATTACTCACGCTGCTATGGCAAATAATCATACAATAGATCAAGGACGAAACGGATTGACAGACACCAATCAATATCTCTTATCCTCTGGAATTACTCCGGTAGGCTACGGAGATACTTCCCCACAAAGTTGCCAGCCTGTTCTTATTAAGAAAGGAAAGATAGAAGTGGCACTTTACAACTCCGTTGCACTTCCTTTGGAAAACTGGGTATATCTGGAAAACAGCCCCGGTATCTGTCAGCAGCCGATAGAGGAACTGAAAGAAGAAATCACAAACTTCAAACGGCAGAATCCCAAAAGTTACATAGTCGTTATTCTTCATTGGGGAGTAGAATATCAGCCCCTCCCTACCCTTGTCCAAAGAAAAGGTGCACACTCGCTCATTCGCGCCGGAGCGGATGCAATCATCGGACACCATCCTCACATCATTCAAAAAGAGGAATATTACGATGGCAAACCAATCTTTTACAGTTTGGGGAATTTCGTATTCGACCAGCACAAACCGGAAACTACGCAAAGTTTAATTGTACAACTAAACTTTACAACCACAGAATGCAATGTCCAACTTCATCCTGTGGTTATTAATCATTGCAAACCGGAACTCCAATAGCCGATATTCACATAAAGCAATTATCAGATAGCTTTCCAGAAAGCCTGGAAATCACGGTATTTACCGTAACAAACCAATTCGTCCCCCTCATTTACTTTCTCATCCTCCGGCAAATTGTTTTTCACATGAAGCTCTGTCAGGGAGATCCCCAAACAATTAGTTATTTTATCCGCACGTTTCAGCCCGATAAGTTTTAAATGAAACTCTCCATCCAAATTCAGTTCATTCACAAAATATCCCACAAACTTCTTCGGTACGGTAAACTTCACTACATAATATTCCGAGTCAATACGGAAACCCTCCATATTTGTCCCGAAGTCAAGTAATTGCACCAAGTTACGTGCAGCATCTTCTTCCGGAGTCAGAATCTTCTCCAAGTTGAAAGCCTCCAATACCGCCTTATGCACACCGTCAATTGCACGGGCATAAATACGGGCTACTTTCTTCTGCTTCAGCAGGGCCACTACCCGCACAGACGCACCGAAGTTTTCGCCAATCGCCACAATCACCACATCCACACTATTCAGCGGAAGTACCGACAAAGATTGTTCGTCCGTCGCGTCAATTACAAAAGCAGTAGCCACCTTATCTTTGATTGCGTCCACACGGCTTTCGCTGATATCCGCACCAATAATTTCATGTCCCAATGCGGACAACTCTTCTGCCAACACATGACCATAATTCCCTAAACCAATAATAATATACTTCATATCTTTAGTTTATGATGATGTTATCACTCGGATAACGGTATTTTGTATTCTTTTTCTGTTTCACAATTCCAAGCATTAATGTTATCAAGCCCACTCGACCGATAAACATCAATAACGCTACCAATAATTTGCTTGCATCACACAAACTCGGAGTCAGATTCAAGCTGGAGCCTACCGTGCTAAGCGCCGAAACACATTCGAACGTCAATGCCATCAACGATGCTTGCGGTTCGAGCATACTCAAGATAAAAATAAAAAGAAATAGCACGCTCAATGACATAACCACTGTTGCATTGGAACGCCGGATAGAATCATGAGACAACTCCCTACCAAACACCTCGACACGCTCCGTACCACGCAACACAGCTACGAGATTGAGAACAACTACCGCAAAGGCATTCACTTTGACACCACCGGCAGTAGACTGCGCCCCACCTCCAATCCACATCAACACCAGATAAACCAACAACGTCTGTACACTCAGAGAGGCCAAATCGACACTGCTGAAACCGGCGGTTCGCGGACAAGTGGCATTAAAGAATGCCTGCGTCCATTTATCTGCAACAGGCATCCCCGCAAACGAAGCATTCCATTCGAAAGCGGCAATCGCCAATGTACCGATTACCAAAAGCAGAAAAGTCATTATCAGCACAATCTTCGTATTCAAATTATAAAGATGATGCACCTTGTGCCTTTCCAACTTACGGGTACGGATAAACCTCCAGAAATGACGCAGATGATATAGAACGATATCCTTGAAGTTAACCAAAATAGGGAAACCGATCCCACCCAGAATAATCAAAAAGGAAACAGAGACAAACAACCAGTTATGATTGGTCATCACCATCGGATTCCCCAAATTGCCGGAAAGCGTAGAGAACCCGGCATTACAGAAAGCCGAAATGGAATGAAAAGCAGCAAAAGCCAGTTCCTCATCCAGATTCATCCCCAATGTACCATGAATACTGAACCAGATAGCGACCATACCGATTCCTTCAATCACCAATGTAAAGCCCAATATATATAATAAGGTAGACAACAAAGAACCCAATGAATTGGAACTGACCATATCCCGGACAACCAACTGATTATAAAGAGAGGTATTTCCCATAAAGAACATCGCAAAGAAACTCGTTAATGTCATCACTCCCAAACCACCGATTTGAATCAGCAAGATTATAACAACGAGCCCTCCTGTCGTAAATGTAGTCGACACATCCACCGGTACTAGCCCCGTCACACACACCGCACTCGTAGCCGTAAACAGCGAATCGACCCAAGTAATGCCATTCACCGTACACTTTGGCAACATCAATAATCCCGTGCCAATAAGAATGATAGCCAGAAAACTGACTGCCAATATCAAAGACGGGTTGGTACGCCGCCCCAACAGACGTACCAATCCGTTGGACAGATTCAATAAAGAAAAGACCAGCAATAATATCAAATGGTAAAATTTGCCATCCAAGAACTCCCAGAACTGCAAGATAGCTCCTTCCTCCTCCGGACGATGAAAAATGACAGGTATCAAAGTCAGGTACAACAGCCCGCTCAATATCCAGGCCAATTTCCGATATTGCTTTTTAGTGCTCCTATATTCAAGCGAAATATGCAACGTTACATCAATCAGAAAGATAATCCATACAGCCTTATACAGAACTTGTATTTTCGCAATTTCATCTACCGACAACGGAAAGCCGTGTTCATAAATCACTCCGACAATTAGCGTAAGAGACGCTAAATAAGTTAAAGCCTCCACTAAGCCCAGTATAATTCGTATATAAGGTTTTAGCAGTTTATTCTGATATAACAGGAATTTATGATAAATCTTCATATCATATTTTTTATAACGTCGTGCAAACTTAATTAAAATAACAATCAAAACCGATTCTTTGTTGACAAATTTATCTGAATATTAAAAATTTTGCCTACTTTTGGCAGCAGATAATTAAAAACCACAATATTATGAGTGACAAAAGAAAACGGTATATCCTACCGGAAGAAGAAATTCCACATTACTGGTACAACATCCAGGCTGATATGGTAAACAAGCCAATGCCACCGTTGCACCCGAAAACTAAACAACCACTAAAAGCAGAAGATCTCTATCCTATCTTTGCGGAAGAGTTATGCAGACAGGAATTGAATCAGACCGACGCTTGGATTGAAATACCGGAGGAAGTACGCGAAATGTACAAATATTACCGCAGCACACCGTTAGTCCGTGCATACGGATTGGAAAAAGCACTCGGTACTCCGGCTCATATCTATTTCAAAAACGAAAGTGTAAGTCCCATCGGTTCTCACAAATTGAATTCCGCATTGGCACAAGCATACTATTGCAAGCAGGAAGGCGTAACCAATATCACTACCGAAACAGGTGCCGGACAATGGGGAGCAGCTCTTTCCTACGCGGCAAAAGTCTTCGGTTTGGAAGCGGCCGTTTATCAAGTAAAGATCAGTTATGAGCAAAAGCCCTACCGCCGTAGCATCATGCAGACGTTCGGAGCACAGGTTACTCCTTCTCCATCCATGTCTACCCGTGCCGGTAAAGATATTCTGACCGCCCACCCCAACTATCAAGGTTCATTAGGAACAGCTATTTCCGAAGCTATCGAACTGGCACAAATGACTCCCAACTGTAAATACACGCTTGGGTCGGTACTTAGCCACGTCACCCTTCACCAGACCATCATCGGTCTGGAGGCCGAAAAACAAATGGAGATGGCAGGTGAATACCCGGATATCGTGATCGGGTGTTTCGGAGGAGGTTCCAACTTTGGTGGTATCTCTTTCCCGTTCATGCGTCATAACATACTGGAAGGAAAGAAAACCCGTTTCGTGGCAGCCGAACCCGCTTCATGCCCTAAACTGACACGCGGTAAATTCCAATATGACTTCGGTGACGAAGCCGGATATACTCCGCTCCTTCCGATGTTTACATTAGGACATAATTTTGCTCCGGCGCATATCCATGCCGGTGGTCTTCGTTATCATGGCGCAGGTGTGATTGTTTCACAATTGCTCAAAGACAAATTGATGGAAGCGGTAGATATCCAACAGCTGGAATCATTCGAAGCCGGTTGCCTGTTCGCACAAGCAGAAGGTATCATTCCGGCTCCCGAATCCTGCCACGCCATTGCAGCTGCTATTCGTGAAGCTAACCAATGTAAGGAAACAGGGGAAGAAAAAGTTATCCTGTTCAACCTTTCCGGACACGGTCTGATCGATATGGCTTCATACGACAAGTATCTGGCAGGTGATTTGGTCAACTATTCATTGACGGATGAAGATATTCAAAAGAATCTGGACGAAATCGGAAATTTAGAAAAATAATAAGATTTTTAAATCATACAAATAAGCCTGGAATCATTTCCGGGTTTATTTTTTCTATCTTTCATTATACCGTATATAAAAGATTTTACTACCTTTGAAGCCATTATTAATCTTATGACCTAATAATGAGCAACCTTAAAAATATAGTCATTTGCCTGCTATTTCTGTGTTTAGGTACCCATTCCGCTTTTTCGGAAATACCGGAACCTATCAACTTCTCTTACATCTCCATCAATGAAGGATTGTCACAAAGCACTGTATTCGCCATCGATCAGGACAAACGGGGCAATATGTGGTTTGCCACTTATGATGGGGTAAACAAATATGATGGATACGCATTCACGGTTTATCAGCACAATGAAGATGATCCTAACAGCATTGCCAATGACATTTCAAGAATTGTCAAGACCGATAGTCAGGGACGGGTTTGGATAGGAACACGAGACGGTCTATCTTATTATGATGAAGAAAAAGACCAATTCAAGAACTTTTTCTATGAAAAAAAGGGCAAACGGCAACAGGTCAACGGCATCGCAGAAATCTCTCCTGAGCAATTGTTGGTAAGCACACAGGAAGGTCTGATCATGTTCGACTGCAAAGAATCCAAGTTTGTAGAAGATGCTTTCAGCACTGCCATGCACAAAATCATAGCTTCCGCTCTTTACCGGCATGGTGACATAATCTATATCGGTACGATGGAAGACGGACTTTACAGTTATTCCGTCACTCAAAAAAATCTGGAGAAAGTGACTCCTATACTGGATACCAAGCGGATTCAGGCTATTTTACAGCAATCTCCCACCCGAATATGGATAGCCACCGAAGGGGCAGGCTTATTATTGCTCAATCCGAAAACTAAAGAACTAAAGACATACCTCCATTCCTCCTCTGATCCGAAAAGTATAAGTTCCAATTACATACGTTCTCTGGCATTGGATTCACAAAACCGTCTATGGATAGGAACTTTCAATGATTTGAATATTTATCACGAAGCCAGTGACTCGTTCGTTTCATATAGCAGCAGTCCGGTAGAAAGCGGCAGCCTTTCGCAACGTTCCGTCCGAAGTATTTTTATGGATTCACAGGGAGGAATGTGGCTTGGCACCTACTTTGGCGGTCTCAACTATTACCATCCCATCCGAAACCGATTCAAGAATATACAGCGCATCCCATATAAGAACTCATTGAGTGACAATGTAGTAAGCTGTATTGTAGAAGACAAGGACAAGAATCTGTGGATAGGAACCAATGACGGCGGATTGAATCTATACAACACCAAGACACAACATTTCACCCATTACGCCTTGCAAGAAAACGAGCGTGAAATCGGTATCGGTTCCAACAATATCAAAGCTGTATATGTGGATGAAGAAAAATCATTGGTATATATAGGTACACACGCCGGAGGATTGAACGTCCTACACCGTAACAGTGGACGGATGGAAAGTTTCAATCAGCTGAACAGCGAGCTTGTCAATGAGAATGTATATGCCATCCTTCCCGACAAAGACGGTAATCTCTTATTGGGAACACTCAGCGCTTTAGTCCGTTTCAATCCGAAAGAACGCAGTTTTACAACCATAGAAAAAGAGAAAGACGGCACGCCTTTCACTTCTCAACGAATCACAATCTTATTCAGGGATTCCCACAAACGACTTTGGATTGGCGGTGAAGAGGGTATATCAGTCTTTCAACAGGAAGGACCGGAAATACAGAAAGTTACGATACTACCTGAATCATCAGTTACAAAGTTATTTACCAATTGCATTTACGAGGCTTCCAATGGTATTATCTGGATAGGCACACGTGAAGGAGTCTATTGCTTTAATGAGGAAGAAAAAACAATCAAACGATACACAACAATTAATGGACTGCCCAATAATGTGGTCTACGGCATACTGGAAGATACTTTCGGACGACTTTGGCTGAGTACCAATCGTGGTATTTCCTGTTTCAATCCGGAAACGGAAAAGTTCCGTAACTTTACAGAATCGGATGGATTACAAAGTAATCAATTCAACTCCTCCTCCTACTGCCGCACTTCCAACGGGCAAATGTACTTTGGTGGTATCAATGGTATCACTACTTTCCGTCCGGAATTGTTGCTGGACAATCCATACACTCCGCCGGTAGTAATAACCAAGCTACAGCTATTTAATAAAACGGTCCGTCCGGACGATGAAACAGGCATATTGACTAAAAACATCAGTGAAACTGAAAGTATCACACTGAAATCCTGGCAAACAGCTTTCACCATTGAGTTCGTCGTATCCAATTATATTTCAGGACAACATAATACTTTCGCTTACAAGCTGGAAGGATACGATAAAGAATGGTATTATCTGACAGACAAACGTAGTGTTTCCTACTCTAATCTGCCACAAGGGACTTATCATTTCATGGTAAAAGCCGCCAATAGTGACGGTAAATGGAACACTATCCCAACTGTACTCGAGATTATCGTACTTCCGATATGGTATAAAACATGGTGGGCTATTCTTCTTTTTCTAGCCACTTTTATCGGCTTCATCACTTTCGTTTTCCGTTTCTTCTGGATGCGCAAAAGCATGGAAGCTGAACTGGAAATAGAACGCAGAGACAAAGAACATCAGGAGGAAATCAACCAGATGAAAATGCGTTTCTTCATCAATATCTCCCATGAACTTCGTACCCCATTGACTCTTATCCTGGCTCCTCTGCAGGATATCATCAATAAGATAAGCGATCGTTGGACACGAAACCAATTGGAATATATCCAACGAAACGCTAATCGTCTGCTACACCTTGTCAATCAGTTGATGGATTATCGCCGTGCCGAACTCGGAGTATTCGAATTAAAAGCCAAGAAAGCGAACGCTTACCAACTGATACAAGAAAATTTTTTGTTTTATGATAAACTGGCACGCCACAAAAAGATAACTTATACTCTCCACTCCGATCTGGAAGATAAAGAGGTACTTTTTGATCCTAATTATCTGGAATTGATAGTAAACAACCTGCTTTCGAATGCTTTCAAATATACAGAAAGCGGGCAAAGCATTACTGTCACGTTGAAGGAAGAAAATAATTATCTAGTGTTGCAAGTCAGTGATACCGGTATCGGTATTCCTATCAATAAACAGGGAAAAATATTCGAGCGTTTCTACCAGATCGAAAGTGAACATGTAGGAAGTGGTATCGGACTTTCATTGATACAACGTCTGGTCGAACTACATCACGGACATATCGAACTGGATAGCGAAGAAGGAAAAGGAAGTACGTTCTCCGTCTATCTGCCACAGGATATAAGTATCTACAAGCCCTCCGAACTGGCTGCTAACGGCAATAAGAGCGAGGAGGAACAGGTATATTCCACCAATTCCAAAGAAATGTATTTCATCGACACGGAAAAGGTGGAGAATGAAGCTATAGAATCCGGTGACAAAAAGCGAGGAACCATTCTCATCGTAGAAGACAACAATGAAATCCGGCACTATCTAAGTAGCGGGCTTGCCGAACTGTTCAATATATTAGAGGCAGGAAATGGCGAAGAAGCATTAGAGAAATTGAAAGGAAATGAGGTAGATATTATCGTGACTGATGTGATGATGCCTGTTATGGATGGTATCAAGTTATGCAAAAATGTGAAACAGAACATTCCGACCTGTCACATTCCGGTAATTATGTTATCAGCCAAAAGCGAAACAAAAGACCAGATGGAAGGTCTGCAAATGGGTGCGGACGACTACATCCCCAAACCTTTCTCTCTTTCGATCCTGACCACGAAGATACAAAATATGATGCGTACACGCAGACGTATGCTTGAACGTTATTCCAAGTCTTTGGAAGTAGAACCCGAAAAGATCACGTTTAATGCCATGGACGAGGCTTTGCTTAAACGTGCCGTAAGTATTGTAGAAAAGAATATGGACAATATCGAGTTCTCCACCGATGAGTTTGCCAGAGAAATGAACATGAGCCGCTCCAACCTGCACTTGAAACTGAAAGCGATTACCGGTGAATCCACGATCGACTTTATACGTAAGATTCGTTTCAACGAAGCTGCCAAACTATTGAAAGACGGACGTTATACCGTAGCGGAAGTCAGTACAATGGTAGGATTCAATACCCCGTCTTACTTTGCTACAAGTTTCAAGAAATATTTTGGATACCTTCCGACAGAATACATTAAGAGGACAAAAGGATAAGTCCGAATCCAAAAATGCTCGAAATTTGTTCTCAGATAAATGGAGGAAGCAATATGATAGAAAGAGCATTACAACAAACCATTCATGAGTTCCTCGTTCGACTTAGCCAATAAAGTAAATGAGCCTCTTACCGGAAGAAAATGGGAATATAGTTACACATCCCGGTTCGGAAAGTGAAATTCTGAAGTTACTATCAGACAGCTACCTATATAAAGATATTTTAGATTGGGGACACATCAAAAAGGCAGACAAGATTGTAAAACTCCTTCAAGCACTGGCTTTTCAAATAGGCTCTGAAGTCTCTTATAATAAATTACTCCGGAGAATATAGAAGATTTTTTATTATAAAACAGCAATATGAACCTCTCTTTCATCGCCTGTGACATTTTTGTAGTTATTCTAAGTATTATAGGGGGAAATACAAAAATGTTGCAATCCTCATTATCAAAGGTTTAAGTCCAAAAGCAGGGGTAAAATAGAATAAGTTTACAAAAAACAACAGGATGTTTTCGCTTTTTTCCAAGAGAAAAGTGCATTTTTTCATTAGTGCATTACAGTTGTGTAACCGATAAGTTACACTTGTCTTTCCATATGGTTACACAACAGCAACCAGTCGATTACTCAACTCCAACTCATTAACTCTATCAGACGAACTTATCAAAAGACCAAGATGTTTTGCATAATACAAGTAGACGAGATTATTAATACTACAGCACAATTTTACAAAATGCAACGGCCTTTTCCACGTATCAAACAGGAACATTGCACAAAATTGAAATACTATTCAATAAAATTATCCATAATCAGGCTACTTTACTCCATATATTTGCAGAGAAATAAATCAGTACTCAGAAATTGCGTAAACTAATAATTAATACTATGAGCTTCAGTAATAAATTAGGTATCCACATATTGTTATTTCTTATCGCCACGTTTATAGCGTGCACTGACAACGACATTCAGGAAAATAATAATAATCTTCCTCCAAAAGACGAGCCAACCCCTCCTCAGGAAGAGGCCGAAGAACATTTATTTGATATTCTCAATCTTGATTATCCGGGATTAGAAGAAATAAAATCTTTATATAAAAGCGGTGAGAATGATGCAGCAATGCAAAAGTTACTTACCTACTACAGAAGCAGAACGGACATTGAAAACCCTAATCTGACTGCTACTCTTAATGACACGGAGCAAGGTTATGCCGATTATGCCATAGACGAATATCGTTTTTACGTCAATGACAATTACTTGGAAGACAAAGACCGGAAAATTCCATATTCACTGAAAAGTAACGACCAAACGATTAATTGGCAATTTGCTCCCGAAGGTGCTGATAATGAATATCAAAAGCAGTTACATCGCCATAATTGGATACCGATGCAGGGCAAAGCTTATCAAAAATCCAAGAATGAAAAATATATGCTTTCATGGAAAGAAGTATATACAGATTGGATACTCAAAAATCCAAAGCCGAATGGGAAACCGGACAAATTCCAATGGCACCAGCTCCAAATGTCCACACGTATTATGGGGCAAACAGAATCTTTCGAGTATTTCAAATCCTCCTCTCATTTCACTCCGGAATGGCTTTCCTTTTTCCTCATACATTTTGCTGAACATGCCGATTATCTATCCATGTACAAATATTCCGGAGAAAACAATATTCTACTAAGCCAGGCAGTAGCATTGGTATTTGCCGGAACATTGTTTCCGGAACTTAAGAATGCCCCACAATGGCAGAAAATAGGATGTGAGATTATAAATGATCAAACTACAAAGTTATTTTTGGAAGATGGAATGACTAACGATCTCTCTCTTCATTATCATATAGGCATAGTAGACGGACTTTATGATCTCAAACGGCTTATCCAACTGAATAAATTGCCGGACAATCAGCTCTCACCGCAGCTCGATGAAACGCTTTTGAAAGCCACCAAAATTGTCATGCACTTCACATACCCAAGTTATTTTAAGAAAGGAAGCAAACAGTGCAGTCCCGCATTCAATGATTCATGGATAAAAACACGCAGTGTATTAAACAAAAACTTTGTGAAGTATGCGGCAATGTTTCCGGAAGATTCTGAATTAAAGTATATGCAAACGTATGGTAATGAAGGCACTCTTCCCGACAGCAGAATCAAAACATTCGAAGATTCCGGATTTTATGTATTGCGCAACGGTTGGACACCAGAGTCTACAATGCTGATACTTAGCAATAACATATCTTCCAAGTTACAAGACTCAAGCCATAACCAACTTGATAACGGAACATTCGAGTTATATCATAACGGTCGTAATTTCTTTCCGGACTCCGGAGTATGTTCATATATGAAAGAGGATGATGCAGAAGTAATGAAACTACGCAGATGGTTTCGGCAGACGAAAGCGCACAATACAATGGTACTGGGAAAATCTGAAGATCATGAAGATATCGGTGCCGAAAATATCAGCAAGGCAGAAGGCAAGTTACTACTAAAAGAAGAAAATGCCGACCAACAACTCATAGTTACCGAAAATCAAGGATACAATGATTTCAAACACCGCCGTGCTGTTTTTTATGTAAAACAACCGACCGAATTTTTCGTATTGGTAGATGAAGGATTTGGCACAGCAACCGGTTATGCTAAGTTATATTTCCATCTTTGCGATGAAACATCTGTAAATAATGTCATTCTGGACAGTCAAGAGGCAGGCGCACATACTACCTTTGAAAACAATAACTTATTAATCCGAAGCTTTGGAAATCAGGCCATCACCCTAAAGCCTTTTGATGGACGGATATCTTATCAGACCGACAGAAAATACTCAACAAGAAAAGCCTATTCACTTGTTATGAAGAAACAAAGAAGTATCCCCGTGCGATACATTACCATACTATATCCGGTCAGTAAGGTTTCCAATCAAAAGATCAGTGCAAAATTTACTGATGACCCGTCAAACTCAAACCATGTTTCTATTGAAGTGACTATCGGTAATCAGGTATATCCACTAAGCTTTCAACTCAAACACTAAAAGTTATGCAAAAATATATTCAAGCAATTAGTTGGAATTTATTATTTTTATTCCTATTCCTATGTTTGTTAGCAACCTGTAAATCTCTCGTTAACCTTATAAAACACAAAAATGGCACTATGAATATTCAACACAGATACTATAACTGTATCCTTCTGCTTTTAATCTGCCTTCGTAGTGCGGATATTTATTCTATGGATATCAAGCAGAATATAAATTGGCCTCAATTTATGAGTCAGCAGGATATGATATGGGAAAGATTACCGGAATATTGGTATGACTCAGCCTATCTAGGTAACGGCAGATTGGGACTAATGATCTACAAAGAACCGAATAAAAACTATATACGCCTGGAAACAGGAAACTGTGATGTACACGATCATCGTGCAAAAAGAGATGTATTCGGAATTCCCCGACTACTTACCGGGCATTTTGCTTTACACCCTAAAGGAGAAATAATCAGCGGCAAGATGCGTCTTGATCTTTGGAACGCAGAGGCTTCAACTGAAATCACCACTACGAAAGGAATTATCCATCTACAAACTTTCGTTCATGCTGATGATATGATCATCGTAGTTAAAGCAACTACCGAAGGAGATGAACATGACTTTCGATGGGAATGGATAGCTGCTGAAGCTAACAGCCCGCGTTATCTATTATTCAAAAGGCAAGGAAAAACGAATAAGATCCCCGAAGGTTACGAACTCAATCCTTCCCCTACTAACAGCAAAGAAAATGAAATAAACTTATCTATACAAGAATTATTGGCAGGAGGAGAAACAACCGTAGGATGGCAAGAGACAAAAACGTCTCCACAAGAAAGAATCTTATGGATAAATCTTACACACACTTATCCACAAAGTACTTCAAAAAAGATTTGTAAAGCAGAAATACGCCAAGCCATACGTAAAGGTTATGCAACACTTCAAAATGCTCATCGGCAATGGTGGAACTCTTATTATCCCGCTAGTTTCATCAGCTTACCGGATGCAAAGAAAGAAAATTTCTACTGGATTCAAATGTATAAACTAGCCTCAGCTACTCGTGGCGACCGGGCATTAATAGATAACACCGGTCCGTGGTTATCTGAAACACCGTGGCCAAATGCTTGGTGGAACCTCAACGTGCAACTCACCTACTGGGCACTGAATGCTTCCGACCATTTGGATTTAGCCGCATCTCTAGAGAATGCACTCTATAATCACATTGACCAACTACGCTTGAACATACCTGCCGCATATCGTCACAACTCATTGGGGATAGGTGTTGCTTCAAATCTGGAATGCATGACGACCACTGTAGGAATTCCCGGTAAAGGAAAAGCGCAAGTGGGACTTCTTCCTTGGGCCTGCCATAATCTTTGGCTTATTTATCGTCATAAAATGGATGATGAAGTTTTGCGTAACAAATTGTTCCCGTTATTAAAAGGGGCCATCAATTACTATCTTCATTTTATCCAAAAAGGAGAAGACGGCAAATATCATCTACCTGAAACTTATTCTCCCGAATATGGTGTAACGAAAGACTGCAACTTTGACCTCGCACTATTATATTGGGGTTGTCAGACCTTATTGGAGTCAGCACAGCGATTGCAGATTCAAGATCCACTAATTTCAACCTGGAAAGATGTTTTGGATAATCTCACTCCGTATCCGATGGATGAAAACGGGTTACTTATTGGAAAAGACACACCTTATGCTTTCTCCCACAGGCATTATTCACACTTGCTTTCCATCTATCCTTTATACCTTATTAATAAGGAGCAACCAAACAATACCCGACTTATAGAGAAATCATTAGCCTTTTGGCAAAGTAAGCCGAAAGCTCTTTTAGGTTACTCATGTACAGGTGCATCTTCTATATCTTCCGCTATTGGAAAAGGAAACGAGGCTCTATCCTATCTAAATAAATTATTTGGCAAGTTCCTTAGTTCGACCACCATGTATAAAGAAAGCGGCCCGGTTATCGAGACGCCACTATCAGGCGCACAATGTATACATGATATGTTAATACAAAGTTGGGGAGGGAAACTCCGTATTTTCCCTGCACTGCCGGACGTTTGGAAAGATGTCTGCTTCTCCGGTTTACGCACAGAAGGAGCATTCAAAGTTTCTGCTAACAGAAAGAATGGGAAAACACTGTTTATCCACATCAAAAGTCTTGCAGGAGAACCATGTATCGTAACTACCGACATTGTTAATCCCATATTCAAAGGGAAACGGGCGTTTACTGTACAAACTACCAACAACGGCACATACCAAATCGATTTAAAGAAAGGAGAAGAAGTTTTTATCTATCCCCAAGGACAGATTCCGGACTTCATAATCTCCCCTATTCCACCTGTTTCCAAAAATCACTTTGGACTAAAAAACGTCCAAACCAACAACTAAAAATGTACAAAAGCCTTCCTCTATATATGTACGAGGAGGTTACATTATGACATACAAAAGACCTATTTTCAAGTCATAAACAGTTCTTTTGAACATAAATAGTATATGATTCAACAAAACTAATATCAAAAAAACATTTTTGAACAAAGCCTGAACAACTTCGGCCAATCGTTATATATAAAGAGATTACATTTGCAAACAGTAAAATATAACTTTTAATAATTAAAACCTAATAAAGTATGAAGAACATCTTCTTTATTTGCGTGTTCTCACTGATTGCATTTACAGGATGCACAGATGACGACGAACTCTACAAAAACAGTGGAAAAGATTCTGCCGAAGAGGAAACAAGTTTTCCTAACGAGGAAATCGACCAACGTTTGTTTAAAGTTATCAATTTAGATTATCCGGGATTGGAACAGGTAAAAGCATGGTATGAAACAGGAAATTATTACTCTGCATCCAAAGCTCTTCTCGAATACTATAGAGGTCGAATTGGTATCATTAATCCTTATGTATCCTTAAATTCTATTACAACACAACAAGCAAGATACGCAGAATTAGCATTAGCAGAAAACGGTTATCGTTTTTATATAAATGCCAATTACTTAGAAGAAAAAGATCTTGGAAATGGCAAAGAAAAAGTTCCGTACAGCCTAAAATCGGGAAAAGAGATCAATTGGGAGTTTATTCCCAAAGGTGCTGACAAGGAATACCGTAAGCAGTTACATCGGCACAATTGGATTCCATTCCAAGCCATGGCATATCAAAAGACACAAGATGAAATATATATGTTGGGATGGAAAGACGTGTATTCAGATTGGGTATCAAAATTCCCTAAAACAGAAACAGTTGTAGATGAATTTGCATGGTGGCAATTACAAGTATCTACACGTCTAATGGGGCAAGCACAAGCATTTGAATATTTCAAGTTTTCATCCAATTTCACCCCCCAATGGCTTTCTTTCTTTTTAGTTCACTTTGCAGAACATGCCGATTTCTTGCTAAAAAATCGCTATCAAGACGAAAATAATATTCTATTTAGCCAAATAATCTCAATGGTATTTGCCGGAACTCTATTTCCGGAATTCAAAGATGCTCCTCAATGGCAAGCAGAAGGTTGTAGAATCATTAATGAACAACTTGAAAAACAATTCTTACCGGACGGAATGCTTAGTGACCTTTCCTTACATTATCACATAGGTATATTAGACGAACTCTATAATCTCAAAAGGCTCATCCAAGAGAATCATTTACCGGAAAATTTACTCACTTCCAAGTTTGACCAAATCCTAGAGAAAGCGACCGAAATAGTTATACATTTTACCTATCCCAACTATTTTGAGGCAGGTAGCAATGAATATTGTACATCAGCTTTCAATGATTCGTGGATGAAAACGAAAAATGTATTAGAGAAAAACTTCAAGAAATATGCTGAGATGTTCCCCAATAATCAAGAATTAGCGTGGATGGCAACTCGTGGTGGACAAGGACATGCACCAAGCGCAGGAATAAAAGTTTTCGAGAACTCCGGACACTATATTCTACGAAATGGATGGGATAAAACTTCCACTATGCTAATACATAGTAATAACTATTCAAATGAAAAGATGGATATATGGAGTCACAATCAACCGGATAACGGAACATTTGAATTATATCATAATGGGCGTAACTTTTTCCCTGATTCCGGAGTATCTTCTTATGAAGGTAGTGGAACTCCTAATAATATTCGCAGTTGGTTCCGTCAAACAAAATCTCATAACACAATGATTCTAAGCGATAAAGAAACAGAAGACAATGATAAACCTAATGCAAAAAGATATGGAGATGAAGATATAAAAAACACCTTAGGTAAATTAATCCGTAAAGGAGAAACTAACCAATATCAATTTGTAGCCACAGAGAATCAAGGATATGCCAACTTTACTCATAGACGTTCTATATTCTTTGTCACGCCTAAAGAAAAACCATTTTTTGTAATAGTAGATGAAGGTATAGGAAACGCAACCGGATTTAGTAAACTATATTTCCATCTCTGTGACGATAAAACAGCAGAATCTGTTTCTTTAGATATAGAAAACCACGGAGCACATACTACATTTAGTGACAATAACAACTTATTCATACGTAGTTTTGGTAATGCAGATATCACCCAAAATGAAGTCAAAGGATATATTTCCTACGACACCAAAGGTTTATTCCTTCCCCGTAAGGCTTACTCACTCGTAATGGATAAAAAAGAGAATAGTCCGGTACGATATATAACCGTAATATATCCCATCGCAAACGAAACACCTGAAATCTCGGCCAGATTCACTGATGATGAAACATTTATTGAGGATGCAATAAAGCTCGAGGTCACAGTAAATGGTCAGAGATATGAATTAGGATACACTAAATAATCAACCTATAATAATATAACTAATACTGATATAAAATGAGTCTAAGAAAATTAACATTTAGTTTTTTGGCGATTCTAATAGTTACAGTTTCACCGCTGTTCTATGTTTCTTGTTCTGATACAGAAACAACAGACTCGTCCAACTTCGCACTTTATTATACAGGATTGACCAACATAGCTCCATCTATGACCGGAACAATCAGTAAACCTACATATAAAGGTAGTGCCCCTTCTGATTTTACAATTACCGGTATCACACTTAACAATGAAGTGTATACAGGAAATTGTTTTCAGATTGATTCTGAAACAGGGGTAATTTCTGTGCAAAACACAGAAAATGCAGCTAAAGGACGCTACAAAATTTCCATCTCTTGCATATCCGGAGGGACTCGATATGAATATAAAGATATTGTAATTGTTAAATTATTAGCATCCGCTCCTGATGGTATAGAAATTACCCCTAATTTAATACAAGCGGACTACAGCGACATTATTGATAAAAATAGTGAAGTAGATATGCCTATAGCCAAGATTACAACATCTGGAGAAGAACATATTTCTATCAAGAAATACACAATAGGTAATGTATACAAGATCACTAATGAAGGTGAAGAAACGCCAGAATATGAACCTCTAGCTGTCAGTTTCAATGACTGTTTTACTATTTCTTCTGAAGGAGAATTTACAATTGTTCAAGGAGAAAGCTCTAGTATTCTTGAAGTAGGTCTTTATACTGTAGACATAATTCTAGAAACTCAATTAGAAGAATCTCTATTAGAAAAAAAGATCAAAATTAAGGTTATCTCCAAACCGATGGATTTCTACTACGAAGTAGCCGAAGGCGAAATAGAAGAAGAAAGCGAACAAACCCCGAACGGAACAACTTTCAGATCCCAATCCCCCGTTTACTCAGGCTCTACAGATGGATTAAAATATAGTATCTATGCCATCGAACCTGAAACAGAGAAAATATATGAGAAGATAAAAATAGATGAGCAAACGGGTGAGATATACATCGAAAAAGGACACAAATTAACTAAGGGCTCAACCTATAAAGTCAGTGTATGTGCAAAAAATATGTATAATGAAGAAGGAGAAGTCGGACTAGTTAAAGAGAATGCTTATGAGATAAAAGTCGTAGCATTTATTGCACCATTTGAAGAATTCTATTATGGAACTCAAGTAGGAGCAGAAAGTTGTACTTATGAAGGCATGGAACTTTCTTCTTATAAAATAGAACCTAATATAAAAGGTGGAGGTGAAAATATTAAATATCAATTATTAAGTTGCGACTCAAGAATTGAAAAATACATTGATAAAGAGCAACTACAAACAAATGGGATCATTGAATTATTAGAGGGTAACAAAACATTTAAAGACGAAAATTACAAAATATCTGTTCGTGCCTTTAATTCTAAATATGAAATAAAAACAGAGCTAACATTACGCCCAACTAAAAACCCAGACAGAATCACTTATATTAGTTGTGGTAATAATTTAGGAGCAAATAAGCAACCATTAGAAGGTAAGCAGTACGACAACCAATTCAGATTTAATAGAAAACCTGAGATGAAGGATGCTACGTTCACGATAAACACTGATGCATATCCTGATGCAAATATAGAATTTACATATACAAATATTCATCAAACAATAAAAGCAGAGATTATTGATGGTAATAAATTAAAATTTGACAATAATTCTTGGAATAATAATGCAGTATGTGGAATAAGTAAAATAACAGCTACCGTTAATGGCAAAGTTTCTTTTTCTGTCCCTATATTTATTCACTGTAATGGATTTGCAAAAGAACTGGAAAAAACAGGAAATAAATCCGTTGTTGAAACAGGCTATGAAGCTAGAATTGAATACACTCCGTTTGTTTTACATGTCAACCCGCATAATGGTGGAACATCTATATCTCCTCAAATAACAACAAGACCAACAGGAGATGATACACAAGAGACAATCCTATCTGGAGACAAACTAGAAATATTTGCTTTGGACTATAGAAGAACATTCAAATATTACAACTTTAATGGTTTACATACAGATAATGGTCAACAACCAAGTGAGGGAAAATTCCTAAGTAATTTATGGTCAACGAGTGGAGGAACTCCTAGCAAAAATGACAAAGCTCCAGTATCCTATTTTACAGGACTCGGCTTTGACCAAAAGTTAGGATATGTCATAAATGAACAAATAGAGAATCACCATGAAGTAAAAATAAATAAAAATAAATGGTATGACACAACAGGATGGGCAAATGGATTCTTTGTTGGAGAAATGACTTTCCGAATAGATGGTGAAAAGAGTAAACTTAATGATGGAGGTAAAACCAATCCAATTATCATCTGGCTCGATGAAAATTACGAAGAGTAAAACGAATAATCTAATAATTATGCACAATATAATAACCAATACAATTAGCCATAGAGGGTTCATCACCCTCTTGGCACTGGTCATGTCAATCAGTCTGTATGCCCAGAATTTAGTTAAAGGAACAGTTGTTGACGAAACAGATCTTCCGTTAATTGGAGCAACTGTTTTAATAAAAGGAAATAGCGGAGGAACAATTACTGATATTGATGGCAATTATTCTATCAATGCCAAAAAAGGAAGCACCATTGTGGTTTCCTATATCGGATATAAAACACAGGAAGTGAAATATACCGGACAGCAAAAAGTAAACATAAAAATGATACCTGACAATCAAGCATTAGACGAGGTAGTAGTAGTAGGTTACGGTTCTATGAAACGTAGCGACTTGACCGGTTCAGTTGCTTCGGTAGCCGCAAAAGACGTTGTAGGTTTTCAAAGCAGTTCTGTCATTGGAGCTTTAGGAGGCCAAATTGCCGGTGTACAAATTACTCAATCCGATGGTGGCCCCGGGTCAGGTTTCAACATCAACATTCGTGGTGTCGGTACTATGACGGGAGACGCTTCCCCCCTGTTCATTGTTGACGGATTTGAAGTAGACAACATTGATAACATTGCCAACTCGGACATTGAGTCTATGGAATTTTTAAAAGACGCCTCTTCTTCAGCAATTTATGGTGCCCGTGCTGCCAATGGTGTTGTTATGATTACTACCAAATCCGGAAAAAGCGGACGGCCAACAGTTACATACAACGGTTCCGCCAGTTATCGTAAGATCACTAAAAAATTAGATCTTCTCAGCCCTTATGAGTTTGTAAAATTGCAAGGAGAAATTAACGAAAAATATCCGGATACATATTATAAAGAAGGAAATGATGACAATGGCATTCCATACCGTTATCAATCATTAGAGGATTATATTGGTCAAAGTGGAGTAGACTGGCAGGATGAAACATTTAATCCCACTTGGTCACAAGATCACAACCTTTCAATCACAGGTGGAGACGAAAAGACCACATATTCTCTTTTATTCACACGTTATAACGAAAATGGTATTTTCAATAACAGTGGATTTGACAGGACAACAGCCAAATTCCGCTTAAAGCAAAAGCTTACCAAAAAAATATCATTTGATGCAACTATAAATTATGCGCAAACAAATAGAAAAGGAATTGGAACAACTGCGGATAGCGGACGCTTTAATATGCTGGCACAAATTTTAAGCGCACGTCCTACAGGTGGGCTTAAATTAACAGATGAAGAATTGCTGGCATCTGCAATCGATCCTGTAATGTTGGAAGATGGAAGCAGTCTGGCACAAGTAAATCCTGTAAAACAGACAGAGTCTGTAACCAATAAAAAAAGAGCGGAAATGTGGTCTGCCAATGTCTCTCTGACTTGGGAAATTATTAAAGGATTGACTTTCAGAACAGCAGCAACTTATAATACCACAAACAATCGCATTGACAAATTCTATAAAGAGGGTTCAAAAGAAGCATTCCGTAATGGTCAAAAGCCTTACGGAGACACCCAAATGGGACGTGATTTACGTTGGACCAATTCTAACCAGTTAACTTGGAAACAAAAAATCAACAAAAAGAACAGCTATGATATCATGTTAGGACATGAAATATCTTATCGTAGCAATGAATATTTGTTAGGGCAGGCAATGGACTTTCCTGTTGACTATTTAGGTAACAACAATTTAGGGTTGGGAGCTACCCCAAGTAAAGTCGTCACAGACTTTGGTGACAAAAAGTTGTTGTCTTTCTTTGCACGTGGTAATTACAACTATGACAATCGTTACTTATTGACGGCCACGGTACGTGCCGATGGTTCTACTGTATTCTCAAAGAAAAACAAATGGGGATTCTTCCCTTCATTCTCGGCAGCGTGGCGTGTCTCAGAAGAAGCCTTTATGAAAGATATTTCATGGTTGTCTAATTTTAAGGTTCGTTTGGGATGGGGTATCGTTGGTAACGACCGAATCTCTAATTATCTCTCACTTGATTTATATCAAAATAATAGATATGGTATCGGTAACAGTTTAGTAACTGTACTTACCCCTAAACAAATTAAAAATCAAAATTTGAAATGGGAAGGCTCGTCCAGTGTCAATTTAGGAGTAGATTTAGGCTTCTTTGACAGCCGTTTAAATTTCACTGCTGATTTCTTCATCAAAAACACAAAAGACTTGTTGTTAGCTCAAGAATTAGCACATGTTACCGGACATAGTACCCAATACCAAAATATTGGTAAAATACAGAATCGCGGTATAGAGTTAAATCTTAGCAGTACTAACATTCAGACGAAATCATTCACATGGAGTACCAATTTCAATATTTCATTTATTCGTAATGAACTGAAATCATTAGAGTCCGGTGCTAATTATAAAACAACCCGTTCCGGTTTCGACGGTAACTTCACCCAAGATGACTACATAGCTATGGTGGGTTCATCATTAGGCTTGATTTACGGGTATGAATTTGATGGTATCTACCAAAGTTCTGACTTTTACATAGATGGATATACAGACGCGAACAATCCTAAATATATTTTAAAGGAAGGAGTAGTAAATAATACTCGCTATACTGATGCAGATGGTTTACGTCCTGGCGTTGTAAAATATAAAGATCAGAATGGTGATGGCATTATTACTTCAGAAGACCGTACGGTAATAGGTAACGCACTTCCTAAATGGTATGGTGGTATTACAAATACATTCAACTATAGAGGAATAGATTTAAGTTTCATGTTCCAGTTCAATTATGGGAATGACATCTATAATGCTACACGTTTGTATGCCACACAAACTAGAAATGGCCGTAGAAACATGATGGCAGAAGTAGCCGATCGTTGGAGTGAAACAAATGCATCTAATAAAGTACCTTCGGTTAAAGGTTATATAACAAATGATGTATATTCTCGTTTTGTAGAAGATGGTTCCTTCTTACGTTTGAAGAATGTTACTCTCGGATACACGTTACCGCATAAATGGACTAAGAAATTTTATGTATCTAAATTACGTGTTTACGCCAGTGGACAAAATCTATTCTGCATCAATGGATACAGTGGATATGATCCGGAAGTTAGTACGGCAGGAAGTAATCCTATGACACCAGGTTTAGACTGGGGTGCTTATCCTAAGAGTAGAGTATTTACATTCGGTATTGATCTTCAATTCTAATAAAGAACGCAATGAAAAAGATATTTTATTATATATTATTGTCAGCGATGTGCATACTTCCTTTCTCATGCTCGCTTGACGAAGAATCTCGGACAGAGATTGATAAAAATAGATTCATGAAAAACGCCTTAGAAGCGGAAACTGTATTGTTAGGCGTTTATCAAAGTTTAGTGAGTGATGCCATGTATGGCTATCACCTCTCAATTCTGTTCAATCTGGCAACAGATTGTGAACAAGTAGAAGGAAGTACTACTGAAAATTACCGTATCATTCCTTCCAATGCTTTTAATGCAAGCCAAGCAGAAATACAACAAACATGGGCTGCTTTATATAAAGCTATTTATAATGCGAATGATTTCATGGAGATTCTTCAACAACGTATGAACGATTTCAATGAAACCGACAAGCAATTGGCTTATATTTACATAGCCGAGGCAAGAGCTATTCGTGGTATGTGCTATTTCGAGTTAGTACGCAGATTTGGTAATGTGCCATTAATGACTAATACAGCAATGTCCGAACAAGCTCCAAGTACTTTCGTTCAGGAAAAACCTGAAACTATTTATAAATTTATTGAAGAAGACTTGTTATATGCTATACAAACACTTCCTTATGCAATAGACGATACAAATCGCCAAAGCAATAAATACCGTATGTCCAAGGGAGCTGCTTTAGGCCTATTAACCAAAGTCTATGCCACATGGGCCGGATATCCGGTTAAAGATCACACTAAATGGGCAGAGGCAGCCAAAACTGCGAAGGTGCTAGTCGAATCACAAAAACATGATTTGTTAAATGACTTTAAACAATTATGGGAAAATACTTGTAATGGTGTTTGGGATCCTACTGAAAGTTTAATTGAAATTAGTTTCTACAGTCCGACAGCATCCGGAGGCGCCAGTGACCCGTGCGGACGCATTGGAAAATGGAATGGAGTAAAAACGACAATGCTTGCAGGAGAACGTGGAAGTTGCGCAGGTAATGTTAAGGTTATTCATCCTTTCGTTCTGAAATGGAGAGAAAAGGACTTGACAGACGGTGAGGTATATAATCCGGAAACCGTTAAAGACAAACGCCTGAACCTTTCAGTAGCAAATTACCAATATAGTCCAAACAAAGTTTTATATGCTAAAGGTAAAAGTGATACTGATAAAAAAGCATTGGAAAATGATGCAGATAGTAAATTAAAGAACAAAGAAAAACAAAACTACACCCCCGCCAAATGGGACATTGAAAAATACGTAAAGAATAAATTAATCAATAATGACAAATCAAATGTCAACTGGTATTTCTTACGTTATGCTGATGTATTACTGCTATATGCAGAAGCTCTCAACGAATGGAAGCAAGGCCCGACTAAAGAGGCATACGATGCTATAAACAAAGTACGTGAACGTGCCTATGGAAACAACAAATATAATTTAAAGAACTTATCTTACGAAGACTTCCGCAAAGCTATTCAAGACGAACGTGCTTATGAACTTGCATTCGAAGGACACCGCCGTATGGACTTGGTACGTTGGGATATCTACTATAAAACAGTAAAAGAGACATCCAACGCAATCACAGAGTGGTTCTTTGATGATAATATGGCCAAAAACAAAGCATATAATACCGCAGGAAGATATACAGTGTTTGGCAAACATGAACTTTATCCTATCCCACAACGTGATATGGACTTATGTGAACAGTTTGTACAAAATCCTAAATGGAACTGATCCCAATTCTCTCCAATATGTCTGATTATAGGGCATATTGGAGAATATTAAAACCTTTTTCAACAAAATCTAAATTTGAAAAGCCTTAATTGAATGTCTTTTCGACAATCTTGTAACGCGAAATTAGAGCTTTCACCTACTTTTGCATCAGTTACAAAACTTCTAAAAAACAATCACTTAAAATGAATAACATGAAAAAGAAACTCATTCTCTTTACTTCGGTTACAATTGCGCTTGCATCGTGCCAAACAGCCCCTAAGGAAGACTACGGTTGGATAAAAAAAGGACTGGATGTAGCTTCTGCACAATTACAACTTTCCGCAGAAGAAGTTAGCGGCATAGGAATGCTGCCGCGTTCTATCCGTACAGGCTATGACATGGCGTTTCTTTGCCGTCAATTGGAAAGAGACTCACTGACCTTCAAAGATTCGCTTCGCGCACAACCTGCTGCAGAGCAATTAGGAAAACGCCGTCTCTGTGGCGTTTATGACTGGACAAGCGGCTTCTTTCCTGGTTCTTTATGGTACGCATACGAACTGACTGGGAATGACACTCTGAAAGCACAAGCCATTCAATATACAAATCTCTTGAATCCTGTACGCTATTACAAAGGCACACACGATTTAGGCTTCATGATCAATTGCAGTTATGGCAATGCTGAACGTCTGGCCCCTAACGATACTATCGCAGCTGTGATGAAAGAAACTGCCGACAACCTCTGCGGACGTTTCAACGATTCTATCGCCGCTATCCGTTCATGGGATTTCGGAACATGGAACTTCCCGGTTATCATCGACAACATGATGAACCTCGACCTTCTGTTTAACGTAGCAAAAGCAACAGGTGACAACAAATATAAAGATATTGCCGTTAAACACGCCATGACTACCATGAACAACCATTTCCGTCCGGATTACACTTGCTGGCATGTAGTGAGCTACAACAACGACGGAACAGTAGAACGCAAACAGACTCATCAAGGCAAGAACGATGATTCTTCATGGGCACGCGGCCAGGCATGGGCTGTATATGGTTACACAGCTTGCTACCGTGAAACGAACGACACTACTTTCTTGAACTTTGCAGTGAAAGTAGCCGACATGATAATGGATCGTGTAAAGACTGACGACGCTATCCCTTATTGGGACTATGACGCTCCTGTGACAGAAGAGACTCCGCGTGATGCATCCGCTGCTGCCGTTACTGCTTCTGCATTAATCGAGTTGAGTACTATGGTTCCCGACGGACAGAAATATCTGGATTACGCAGAAAAGATTCTGAAGAGTTTGTCAAGCGATGCATACCTTGCAAAAGTTGGCGATAATCAAGGATTTATCCTATTGCACTCTGTCGGCTCATTGCCTAACGGTTCTGAAATAGACACTCCGCTAAACTATGCCGACTACTACTATCTGGAAGCATTGAAGAGATTCATGGAGTTGAAGAAGTTGAGAGTTGAGAATGGAGAGTTGAGAGTGATTCAGTAATATAAGAGTAAGAGTCCAATAGTAAATTTTAAAATCGTAAAGTATATCATGAATAAAACTTTAAAATATATCGTCCTACTGACATTTGCATGTCTCGTAGGCAAAGGTTATGCCCAAGAGTTGAAAAGCGAAGTATTTTCACTTCTCAATCTGGACTATCCGGGACTGGAAAAAGTGAAAGCACTCCATCAGGAGGGTAAAAATGAGGATGCAGCCAAAGCTTTGCTTGATTACTATCGCGCACGTACAAACGTAAAAACCCCGGACATCAATCTGAAAAAAATCACTATCGGCAAAGAAGAACAGAAATGGGCAGACGACGCGCTGCAACATACTTTCTTTGTACACAAAGGTTATCAACCTTCTTATAATTATGGAGAAGACATCAACTGGCAATATTGGCCGGTGAAAGATAACGAACTCCGCTGGCAGTTGCACCGCCACAAATGGTTCACTCCGATGGGTAAGGCTTACCGTGTATCCGGTGATGAGAAATATGCCAAAGAATGGGCTCATCAGTATATCGACTGGATCAAAAAGAATCCGTTGGTGAAGATGGATAAAAAAGAATATGAAATGTTGAGTGACAGCAAACTTAAAGGTGAAGTGGAAAACGTACGTTTTGCATGGCGTCCGTTGGAAGTGAGCAACCGTCTGCAGGACCAGACTTCACAGTTCCAGTTGTTTCTCCCCTCTCCTTCTTTCACTCCGGATTTCCTGACAGAATTTCTGGTGAACTATCACAAACACGCCGTACATATTCTGGGCAATTACTCAGATCAAGGCAACCACTTGCTGTTTGAAGCCCAACGTATGATTTATGCCGGTACTTTCTTTCCTGAATTCAAGGATGCTCCGACCTGGAGAAAAAGCGGTATAGATATTCTGAACCGCGAAATCCGTGTACAGGTATACGAAGACGGCGGACAGTTCGAACTTGATCCTCACTACCACCTTGCTTCAATCAACATTTTCTGCAAAGCATTGGGTATCGCAGATGTTAACGGATTCCGCAAAGAATTTCCACAGGATTATCTGGATACCATCGAAAGCATGATTATGTTCTACGCAAATATTTCCTTCCCGGATTACACTAACCCATGTTTCAGCGATGCCAAACTGACAACAAAGAAGGAAATGGTGAAGAACTACAAGGCATGGAGCAAGTTGTTCCCGAAAAACCAGACTGTCAAATACTTCGCAACAGAAGGCAAGGAAGGCGCATTGCCGGATTATATGTCTAAAGGTTTCAAAAAGTCAGGTTTCTTCGTGTTCCGCAATTCTTGGGGAATGAATGCCACCCAGATGGTAGTAAAAGCCGGTCCGAAAGGAGAATGGCACTGCCAGCCGGACAACGGTACATTCGAGCTTTGGTTCAATGGCAAAAACCTGTTCCCCGATTCGGGTTCGTATGTGTATGCAGGCGATGGTGAGGTTATGGAGCAACGTAACTGGCATCGTCAGACTTGTGTTCACAACACTGTGACTCTGAACAACAAAAATCTGGATACAACAGAATCTGTAACTAAGTTATGGCAACCGGAAGGAACAATCCAAACGCTGGTGACTGAAAACCCAAGCTACAAAAACTTGAAGCACCGTCGTTCCGTTTTCTTCGTTGACAACACATACTTTGTAATTGTAGACGAATTGGTAGGCAGCGCCAAAGGTTCCATCAACCTTCATTATCAAATGCCGAAGGGAGAAATCGCAAACAGTCGCGAAGACATGACATTCCTTACTCAGTTTGAGGATGGAAGCAACATGAAACTGCAATGTTTCGGTCCTACCGGCATGACTATGAAAAAAGAACCCGGATGGTGCTCAACAGCTTATCGCAAACGTTACAAACGTATGAATGTATCATTCAACGTGAAGAAAGACGGCGAAGAAGCTGTACGTTATATCACTGTGATCTATCCGGTAAAGAAAAGCGCAGATGCCCCTAAATTTGACGCTAAATTCAAGAACAAAGCGTTCGATGAAAATGGTCTGGAAGTAGAAGTGAAAGTAAACGGAAAGAAACAGTCACTAAAATACAAAATATAGTAATTGATGAAAAACTCCTCTACCCTATTCCTCCCGTTGGCTGCATTAAGCCTTGCTTCATGCGGTGGTCAAAAGAAGGAAGAAGCTAAACAGCCGAACATCATTTTCATGATGACGGATGACCATACCACTCAGGCAATGTCATGCTATGGAGGAAATCTGATCCAGACTCCTAACATGGACCGGATTGCCAACGAAGGTATCCGTTTCGATAATTGTTATGCTGTCAACGCTCTCTCCGGTCCTTCACGTGCTTGTATCCTGACCGGTAAGTTCAGTCACGAGAACGGCTTTACCGATAATGCCAGCACTTTCAACGGTGACCAGCAGACATTTCCAAAGCTTCTTCAACAAGCCGGATATCAGACTGCCATGATCGGCAAGTGGCACCTTATCAGTGAGCCGCAAGGTTTCGACCATTGGAGCATCCTTAGCGGTCAGCATGAACAAGGCGACTATTACGATCCTGACTTCTGGGAAGACGGTAAACATATCGTTGAAAAAGGATATGCAACAGACATTATCACAGATAAAGCCATCAAATTCCTCGAAGGCCGCGACAAGAGCAAACCGTTCTGCATGATGTATCATCAGAAAGCACCGCACCGCAACTGGATGCCTGCTCCCCGCTATCTGGGTATCTTCAACAATACTACCTTTCCCGAACCTGCCAACTTGTTCGACGACTACGAAGGACGTGGAAGAGCGGCTCGTGAACAGGATATGTCTATCGAACACACTTTGACTGACGATTGGGATCTCAAACTGCTGACTCGTGAAGAAATGCTGAAAGATACTACCAACCGTCTTTACAGTGTGTACAAACGTATGCCTGCCGAAGTACAGGACAAATGGGATTCTGTGTATGCACAACGTATCGCAGAATATCGTAAGGGCGACTTGAAAGGCAAAGAGTTGATCAGTTGGAAATACCAACAGTATATGCGCGATTATCTGGCTACCACATTGGCAGTAGACGAAAACATCGGTCGCCTGATGAATTATCTCGAAAAGATTGGTGAGCTGGACAATACAATTATTGTCTATACCTCCGATCAAGGTTTCTTCCTCGGTGAACATGGCTGGTTCGACAAACGCTTCATGTATGAAGAATGCCAGCGTATGCCGCTTATCATCCGTTATCCGAAGGCAATCAAAGCAGGAAGCGTAAGCAATGCGATCAGCATGAATGTTGACTTTGCCCCTACTTTCCTCGACTTTGCCGGAGTGGAAATACCATCGGATATTCAAGGTGCCTCGCTGAAACCGATATTGGTGAACGAAGGCAAAACTCCTGCCGACTGGCGAAAAGCAGCTTATTATCATTATTATGAATACCCTGCCGAGCACTCTGTAAAACGCCATTACGGTATCCGTACCCAAGATTTCAAACTGATTCATTTCTACAACGACATTGATGAATGGGAAATGTACGACATGAAAGCCGACCCCAGAGAAATGAATAATGTTTTCGGCAAACCGGAATATGCAGAAAAACAAAAGGAACTGATGCAACTTCTTGAGGAGACTCAAAAACTGTACAAAGACACCGATCCTGATGAGAAAGAGAAAGTTCTTTTCAAAGGGGATCGCCGACTAATGAAAAACAGATAAACTAATTACTAAAACCATGGATAGAAGAAAGTTCTTAAAAAACACAGGCTGGTCTTTCCTCGGATTGGCAGCTTCGGGTAGCTTATTGGGTGCTTGTGCACCGGGCAGCAAAGATGCAAAGAAAATCATGCCATCGGCAAGCGACCTCAAAATGTATTGGGGAGACTTACATAACCACTGTAACATCACATACGGACACGGCGATATGCGCGACGCTTTTGAAGCAGCAAAAGGACAATTGGATTTTGTCAGCGTCACTCCCCATGCCATGTGGCCGGATATTCCCGGAGCGGACGATCCTCGTCTGAAATGGGTAATCGATTATCATACAGGTGCTTTCAAACGTTTGCGTGAAGGTGGTTACGAGAAATATGTAGCCATGACAAACGAATACAATAAAGAAGGTGAATTCCTCGCTTTTATCGGCTACGAAGCTCACAGCATGGAACATGGTGACCATGTCGCACTGAACTATGACCTGGATGCACCGCTTGTTGAATGTACTTCCATTGAGGACTGGAAACAAAAAGCCAAAGGACATAAAGTATTTATCACTCCGCACCACATGGGTTATCAAGGTGGTTATCGTGGCTACAACTGGAAATGTTTCACCGAAGGAGATCAGACTCCGTTCGTAGAGATGTATTCCCGTCACGGTCTGGCGGAAAGTGATCAGGGAGATTATCCGTATCTGCATGATATGGGACCCCGCCAATGGGAAGGAACCATTCAATACGGTCTTGAGTTAGGCAATAAGTTCGGTATCATGGCTTCTACCGACCAGCATTCCGGTTATCCGGGAAGTTACGGAGACGGACGCATCGGAGTGCTTGCTCCATCGTTAACCCGTGATGCAATCTGGGACGCACTCCGTACCCGCCACGTATGCGCCGCAACAGGTGATAAGATTCTGATCGATTTCCGGTTGAATGACGCCTTTATGGGAGATGTAGTTCGCGGAAACAGCCGTCGCATCTATGTGAATGTAACCGGTGAAAGCTGTATCGACTATGTAGATATTATAAAGAACGGTCAGATTCTGGCCCGCATGAACGGTCCGTTGACTCCGGTTGCTCCGGAAGGTGACACGGTACGTTGCAAAGTGAAGATGGATTTCGGTTGGAACCGCGAAGAACAATATGTACACTGGCAGGGTAAACTGTCTTTGGATAAAGGAAAATTGCACGGTGTAACTCCTTGCTTCCGTGGTGCGGCCTTCACTTCTCCGCAAGAAGGTGAAACAGAATTCCACACACACGTCAACCGCATCGTTTCCGTGAACGACAAGGAAACCGAACTGGATATGTACAGCAGCAAGAATCCGAATACTACCACAGCGGCTATGCAGGCTGTAATACTTGATGTGGAAATGCCGAAAGACGGTAAGATTATCGCAGAATTCAATGGCAAGAAGTTTGAACATACATTAGGTGAACTGCTTGAAGGTTCACGTTCACACTTTATGATCGGCTGGTTGAGCGAAGCGATCCTCTTCAACCGCGCTATGCCGGAAAGTTGCTTCACGGTAGAACATTACATGGAGGATAAAGAGCCTCAACGTGATACGGATTATTACTATGTACGCGCCCGTCAACGCGACGGACAATGGGCGTGGAGTTCACCGATCTGGGCAGAAAGAGTGTAAATCAAGTATTAAAATGATATGGAAAAAGAATACGCTATAGGAATTGACCTTGGCGGAACTTCAGTGAAATACGCCCTTATTGATAATGAAGGCGTATTTCATTTTCAAGGGAAGTTGCCGTCGAAAGCCGATGTATCGGCAGAAGCGGTCATCGGACAGTTGGTTGCCGCCATCAATGAAGTGAAGGCTTTTGCAAAAGAACAGGATTATAAGATTAACGGTATAGGAATCGGAACACCGGGTATCGTAGATTGTACGAACCGGATCGTTCTGGGAGGTGCGGAGAACATCAAGGGATGGGAAAACCTATGTTTGGCAGACCGCATTGAAGCAGAAACCGGCATTCCGGTTTTATTGGGGAATGATGCTAACCTGATGGGACTAGGTGAAACTATGTACGGGGCAGGCAAAGGAGCGACTCATGTTGTTTTCTTAACGGTAGGAACCGGTATCGGCGGTGCAGTTGTTATCGACGGTAAATTATTCAACGGTTTTGCCAATCGGGGAACGGAATTAGGGCACGTACCCTTAATAGCCAATGGAGAGCCCTGCGCTTGTGGTTCTGTCGGCTGTCTGGAGCACTATGCTTCTACTTCCGCTCTCGTACGACGTTTCAGTAAACGAATAGCAGAAGCCGGTATCTCCTACCCGGGCGAAGAAATCAACGGTGAATTGATTGTGCGTCTTTACAAACAAGGCGATAAGATTGCTACCGAATCACTGGAAGAACATTGCGATTTTCTGGGACACGGTATTGCCGGATTCATCAATACGTTCAGCCCTCAGAAGATTGTGATCGGCGGAGGCCTTTCCGAAGCCGGTGATTTTTATATCCGGAAGGTAAGTGAAAAAGCACACCGTTATGCTATCTCCGACTGTGCCGTGAATACGGAAATCATGGCTGCCGCATTAGGCAATAAGGCAGGAAGTATCGGGGCCGCTTCCCTCTTCTTTAATGGAAAGTTAAAAGTTGAATAAACTCTCGACTTCCAATTGTCAACTTTCAACTTATTCAAAATTATGAAAAGAAATATAGGAATGCTGGCGCTGATAATGGCGTTTTGGTTCACAATCTCGTTTATCACTAATATTCTGGGACCACTTATTCCGGACATCATTCACAACTTCAATTTAAGTGACCTGGCAATGGCGGGTTTTATCCCGACCTCTTTCTTTCTGGCTTATGCCATCATGTCCATTCCCGCCGGGTTACTGATCGACCGTTTCGGTGAAAAGCCGGTATTGTTCGGCGGATTCCTAATGCCGTTTATCGGAACGATTCTGTTTGCTTGTATGCATACCTATCCGATGTTGCTGGCTTCTTCCTTCATCATCGGCTTGGGGATGGCTATGCTGCAAACGGTACTGAATCCGCTTCAACGTACTGTGGGAGGGGAAGAGAACTATGCGTTCGTTGCCGAACTGGCGCAATTTATGTTTGGAATCGCTTCTTTCCTGAGTCCTTTAGTGTATACTTATCTGATTCGTGAACTTGATCCGGCAACGTACACAGCCGGAAAAGGATTCTTCATTGATTTATTGGCAGACGTCACCCCGCGGGAAATGCCTTGGGTATCGCTTTATTGGATATTCGCCTTAATTCTGTTGGTCATGTTGATTGCCGTCAGTCTCTCCCGTTTCCCGAAAATTGAATTGAAAGAAGACGAGAAAAGCGGATCAAAGGATTCCTATCTGGCTTTATTCAAACAAAAGTATGTATGGCTGTTCTTTCTGGGAATCTTCTGTTATGTCAGCACAGAGCAGGGCACTTCTATCTTTATGAGTACATTCCTCGAACAGTATCATGGAGTCAACCCTCAAACAGATGGCGCGCAAGCCGTTAGTTATTTTTGGGGATTGATGACGACCGGTTGTCTGGTCGGAATGTTGCTGCTGAAGTTGATTGACAGCAAACGATTGTTACAGATTTCGGGAGTATTGACGATTGTGTTGTTGCTTTCCGCTTTATTCGGAAGCAAGGGAATTGCTTTGATTGCTTTCCCTGCCGTAGGATTCAGCATTTCAATGATGTACTCCATCGTGTTCTCTCTGGCCTTGAATTCCGCCTCACAACATCATGGCTCCTTTGCCGGTATTTTATGTTCCGCAATCGTAGGCGGAGCAGGCGGTCCGATGATTGTCAGCACGATAGCCGATGCTACGTCGCTGAGAACAGGTATGTTGTTTATCCTGGTCTTTGTAGGATACATCACGTTCATCGGCTTTTGGGCTCGCCCGTTGATTAACAATAAGACAGTGAAACTGAAAAAACTGTTAAAAAAAGCATGATTATGAAACAACGAAGCTATATTCTCCTTTTGTTTTCCATCCTGTTATCCGCAAACGGATATGCCCAGAAAGGTATTATGCGCCTTAGCCAACAGACATTGATGCATGAGGTACGCGAAACTCCTTCGCCACTGGACGGACAGCATATTGCAGTTAATCCGCCACGCTTCATGTGGCCGGATAAGTATCCGCATCTCGGCGCCGTACTCGACGGTGTGGAAGAAGAGGATTTCAAACCGGAAGTAACTTATCGTATCCGCATCGCACGTGATCCGGAGTTTAAGTCGGAAGTTATCACCGCTGAAAGGAAATGGGCATTCTTCAATCCTTTCAAATTGTTCGGGAAAGGAAAATGGTATTGGCAGCACGCATACGTTGACAAAGACGGTAAGGAGGAATGGTCGCCTGTTTACCATTTCTATGTAGACGAGCAGACGCGTACTTTCAACCCGCCTTCACTACAAGAAGTATTGGCTAAATTTCCAAAGACTCATCCCCGCATTCTGCTCGATGCGAACGACTGGGATAACATCATCGAACGGAATAAGAACAACCCGGAAGCACAGGCGTATATCACAAAGGCCAATAAATGTTTGAATCACCCGCTGAAACATTTGGAAGAGGAAATTGATACGACACAGGTTGTGAAACTGACGAACATCGTGCAATACCGTTCTGCACTGATTCGGGAAAGCCGGAAGATTGTAGACCGTGAAGAAGCGAACATTGAAGCAATGGTACGCGCTTATCTGCTGACTAAAGATGAGGTGTATTATAAGGAAGGTATCAAACGCCTTTCTGAAATTCTCTCATGGAAAAACAGCAAGTATTTTGCAGGAGATTTCAACCGTTCCACGATTCTGTCGATGAGTACTTCGGCATACGATGCATGGTATAACCTGATGAAACCGGAAGAAAAAAAACTGCTCTTGAGAACGATCCGCGATAATGGCAAGAAGTTCTATCATGAGTATGTCAATCATCTGGAAAACCGTATTGCCGACAATCATGTCTGGCAAATGACTTTCCGTATTCTGAATATGGCGGCTTTCGCAACGTACGGCGAACTTCCGATGGCTTCCACCTGGGTGGATTATTGTTACAATGAATGGGTATCTCGTCTGCCGGGACTTAATACGGACGGGGGATGGCATAATGGCGATTCTTATTTCCATGTCAATCTCCGCACGTTAATCGAAGTGCCTGCTTTCTACTCTCGTATCAGTGGATTCGATTTCTTTGCCGACCCGTGGTATAACAACAATGCACTTTATGTCATCTATCAGCAACCGCCATTCTCCAAATCTGCCGGACAGGGGAATTCTCATGAGACAAAGATGAAGCCGAACGGCACGCGTGTGGGCTACGCAGATGCACTGGCACGTGAATGTAATAATCCGTGGGCGGCAGCTTATGCACGCACGATATTGGAAAAAGAACCGGACATCATGAAGAAAACATTCTTAGGTAAATCCGGCGACTTGACTTGGTACCGCTGTACTACTAAAAAATCATTACCGAAAGAGGAACGTTCATTGGCTGAGCTCCCTATGACAAAAGTATTCAACGAAACGGGAATAGCAACGATGCATACTTCACTGGGAGATATAGGTAAGAATGCCATGCTTTCATTCCGTTCGAGTCCTTACGGTTCCACTTCTCATGCACTGGCTAATCAGAATGCTTTCAACACGTTCTATGGTGGGAAGGCTATTTTCTACAGTAGCGGTCATCGTACCGGTTTTACGGATGATCATTGCATGTACGCCTACCGCAATACACGTGCGCACAATAGTATTCTGGTCAATGGCATGACGCAGAAGATAGGTACGGAAGGATACGGCTGGATTCCACGTTGGTATGAAGGGGAAAAGATTTCCTATATGGTGGGTGATGCGTCCAATGCGTACGGAAAAGTCACTGCTCCCATTTGGCTGAAACGCGGTGAGCTATCGGGTACTCAATATACTCCAGAAAAAGGATGGGATGAGAACAAACTGGATATGTTCCGCCGTCATATCATCCAATTAGGCAATAGTGGCGTATATGTGATTTATGACGAACTGGAGGGTAAAGAGGCTGTAACATGGAGTTATCTTTTGCATACGGTAGAACTTCCTATGGAAATGAAAGAACTTCCGAACGACGTGCAAGTTACGGGCAAGAATAAGGCAGGCGGAGTTTCTGTAGCTCACCTTTTCAGTTCGGCTAAGACAGAACAGGCTATTGCAGATACTTTCTTCTGTGCTCCGACAAACTGGAAAAATGTAACGAACGCGCAAGGGAAAGCTCTGAAATATCCTAATCACTGGCATTTCTCTTCTACAACCGTTCCATGCAAGGTTGCCCGTTTCTTAACGGTTATGGATACTCATGGAAATAATCGCCCGGATATGAAAGTAGTCCGTAACGGTAATACCGTTCAAGTCGGAGATTGGATTATCAACTGCAATCTGACCGAGAAAGGAAAAGCTGCTATCACTGTTACCAACAAATCTGAAAAGGTTTCTTTGAACTATGATGCAGGTAAAAAGGAAGGTGCAACAATCCTAACCGATCAGGTAAAAGGCAAACAGATCAGTAAAGTACTGACGGATTATTTGCCAGACTTTGAAATATAAAAAGAACTAATTAAAAGATACAAGAGGGTGTTCGAGGACACTCTCTGTATTCTCCACGATGACAACCCAATACAATTCACGAAAACCAACGAACTAACATATATGGATTTAAAATTTCAAAGCACTTCACCTTTTCGCCATAACGTCCTGTTCATCGTCGTTTGCGGGTGAAGGGTCTTCCCCTCATCAGTCTTTCACCTATCATAGAATCTCGGAAACGCTTACATAGAATCGCAGAGACGCTTACTTACATCTCATCCGAATAGCGTTCCGTATAAACAGGGCGCATACTCAGCCATGTTTTACTAATAGACAACTTCTTCTTCCCTATAGCCAAACTTCTCTTCATCAGTAACTAAATCTCGGTTTGACTAGTCGCAATCTATAAACGAAGCCTTTGATTATAAAAACGAAGGTTGCGTTTATATAAATGAAGCCTTTGTTTTTATAAACGCAATCTTCGTTTATAGTTTCATTGCCGCAAAACGGAAGTTTAGATATAATCATAAGGAAGTTAGGATATAAGAGAACACAAGTTTTACTACAATAAAAAGCATTCAAAGCTACGCACAACGGGAGCAGTTTCAAACTTTATTAAATATATTCCTATATTAAATATATTCATTACCTTTGCAATCATAGCCAACATAATCATCTCATACAATTATAGATATAACAATGAAAAAAATAGGAGCACATGTAAGTGCATCCGGCGGGGTAGAGCTTGCCCCTGTCAATGCACATGAAATAGGAGCAAACGCGTTTGCTTTGTTCACCAAGAATCAACGCCAATGGGTAAGCAAACCATTGACGGAAGAAAGTATCGCTCTCTTCAAAGAGAATTGTAATAAATATGGTTTCCAACCGGAATACATCTTGCCTCACGACAGCTATCTCATCAATTTGGGACATCCGGAAGAAGAAGGACTTGCCAAAAGCCGTGCCGCTTTTCTGGACGAGATGCAACGCTGCGAACAGCTTGGCCTGAAGTTATTGAATTTTCATCCTGGAAGTTCTCTCAATAAGATATCAATCGAAGAATGTTTATCCCTTATCGCAGAAAGTATCAATCTGGCATTAGAAAAGACAAAAGGCGTGACGGCCGTTATCGAAAATACAGCCGGACAAGGCAGTAACTTGGGAAGCGAATTCTGGCAACTAAAATATATCATTGACCGGGTGGACGACAAAAGCCGGGTAGGTATTTGTCTGGACACCTGCCATACTTATACGGCCGGTTACGATCTTGTCAACGAGTACGATAAGGTCTTTGATGAATTTGACAAGGAAGTAGGTTTCGGTTATCTCCGTGGAATGCACCTGAATGATTCCAAGAAAGCATTGGGCAGCCACGTAGACCGCCACGACAGTATAGGCGAAGGCCTGATAGGAAAGGCTTTCTTTGAAAGACTGATGAAAGATCCCAGATTCGATAATATCCCACTCATACTCGAAACTCCGGATGAAAGCAAATGGGCAGAAGAAATTTCATGGCTCAGAAGCATTGAATAATCCGGTCAATAAATATTTGCCATGCTGACCAAAGGTTCATATAGTTTCTCGATATCTTGTGAATCCATTTCTATCTGAACCTGGTCACCCGGCATTAACGTTTGTCCCTTAGGCTCAAAATCTTTCTTATCCCGATGGACATTAATGATAATGCAACGTTCCGGCAGACGAAGTTCATCTACAATTTTCCCGTCTAAATAAGAACCGCTCATCACCTCAACAGACAAAGTATAGCGTGTTTCCTCCTTAAATGCGGGCGAATGAATCATATCTTCATATAAAGTCACATTAAGGGGTTTTATCTGGAGCATTTCCGTGAAATAATAAGTCAATCCTCCTACAACAATCGATGGATAGAATACTTCCAGATGTCCTGTTATCTCCGTTATCAAGACGATAGCAGTCAAAGGAGTACGGACGACTGCCACCAGAAAAGCAGACATACAAATCAACATGATATAACTAATATTCTCATAGGCAATGACTCCCTGTTGAACCATAATCAAGGCTATAATTTGCCCAAGCAGTCCGCCTGTCACTAATGTAGGAATGAAACTTCCTCCCGGCAATCCCGAAGAAAAGGAAAAAATACTAAAGACCAAGTGTAATAACATCATACCTACAATCCAGAGAATATGCATATCCGGATGCATAGCCTGCGAAAGCAAGAACTGTTCCCCTCCCCCAGTCAGATTGACTTCAGCCATAGAAATCATGAAAGCAATGAAAAGCAGATACAGCATTTTCACGTATTCCGGGTGCTTAATGGCAGGATAAATACGTTTCACCTGAAGAGTAGTTATAGAGAACAGTTTTCCGAAAACAGAAATAACAGCAGCCAGCAAAAGAAACAGTTTCACTTGCGACCAAAACGTCATGCCCGGCACTATCGCATCTATCTGGAAATAAGGATTAATCGGAAAAATCCAACTGGCAACCCCACCGGCTACTACCCCCGCCAAAAGAGTTGTAATAGCGGTTTTCGGAGCGTCAAACCGCTCTATGGACTCAATAACCAACAGCGATGAAGCCAACGGCGCAGCGAAAGCAGCCGCCAACCCGGCACCCGCCCCCGCAGACAGCAATTGTTTCCGCTCACCGGCAAGCACTCTGCCCCATTTGGAAACCAAACAGCCTACATAGGAGCCGATCTGGACGGAAGGTCCTTCACGCCCTAAAGAAAGTCCCGTACTCAATGCAAGTATTCCACCCGCAAATTTAGAGACCAATTCAATCAGAGGATGTTTATATTCCACCCTCCCGTTAATGACACCTCGTGTCTGCGGAATACCTCCCCCTGTTATCAAAGGCATTTTCTTGACCAGCCAGGAAACAAATACCAGAATGCCCCACATCAATAGAAAAAGGGGGATATACCAATACCATTTGGGGTGAGAGTTGAAAAAGTCGTAACGCAGATTGAAGAAATATTGAAGCAAATAATGATAAGGGACAGCAATAAGCCCCGTCAGCAATCCAACAAAGATACTGACGAAGTAAAGCCGCGCATCAATCAATTTCAGTTTGAAAATTCGCCAACGGCCGTCATCTTTTATTTTTTCCATCAATCTAAACATACTACCACTCTTCACCGTTTTATACGCATGACATACAACAACCAAAACAGGGTAGTGGTTTCAGACAAATGAAGATTTAATTTCCAATTAGCGTCCCATCAGATTCAAGCGTAGAATAGCGTGTACCATAAAATAAGAACCCAACGTATTGTAATCCGTATCACGGATAGCGGTAGCGGTAATGGTACGTATCATTGAAACATCCTGACGGAGCATATCATATATCTTGAAACGGAGCAACAATTGTTTCCGCTTCAAGAAGGCTTTCGACAACTGACAATTCCACATCAGATTCTCTCGAGCATAACCTTCGTAGCCATAGCCGGAACGTTGGAAATAGGTAAGATCGGTATACAATTCCATTCCCCAAGGGAGATAATATTGTACTTCCGTCCCGAAACGATAATCATACGTTTCCGTACGCGTCTCTTTCACATTGTTATGCGAATTATTATAAAGCAACTCGGCACGTGCGCTGATCTCCATCTGCTTTGTCCGATACGTTAATTGCAGACGTTGACGGGCGGTAAGATGTTTCACAGTACTTTTCACGGGAGCTTCTTTATTGATAGTGGTATACCCGTTCTGATTCCGGTATTGCAGATACGAGTAGGTGCGGAATATCCAGCTTCGGTTTCTAAAAGGAGTGTTGAGGGAGAAAGAGCCCAAAGCCCGCCAATTCCCGTTCAGATTGAGTGGAGTCGTAGTCCGTACCCCCGTTTCGCTATCATACGTCACTTGATTGGTTACGCTATTAATCGTGTTTTCAACCAAAGCGGTGGCAACCATATTCCGTTGACGTTTCATATTGTAGGAATTGAAATTCAACGTAAATGTATTTATATAAGAAGGTTTCAAAGAAGGATTACCCACCCGGATGTTCAAAGGATTGGTACGATCTGTCACAGGCTGCAGATCACGTATATTGGGTTGGCGACTCTTTCCCCGATATACTATTTGCAAACGGGTGCGCTTGGAGAACTTATAACGGAAATTGACGGTAGGAGAGAAATTAAAAACAGATCTTTCCAATTGATTTTCCGGATCATCTTTCAATACGGAATGGCTCACAGACTTCTGAGGTTCAAAGTCGGCACCTATATTATAGTTATATTTCTTTCGGGAAGTGCGAACCGCAACATTAAACAAGTGATTGCTATACTGATTTTCGAAACAGTTGCTTGCCTCTTCATCATAATCGGGAGTAAATTCGTCCAGATCCTTATCCCAATTGTAAACGAAATGATCGGAATTATTCGCCCGATACTGATAACTGTAACGGAACTGAAGAAAATGCAACCAAGGTAACGGCTCTACATAGACTAGTTGCACCCGATAATTATAGCCGTCTATTTCGTCTTCTATCTTTTGATTCTGAACTTTTTCCGTATTGTTCTTAAAATAATGCGTGGTAGAAAGATTCTTTCTGTCCGTTGAAGAGGCATTACTTCCATAATCCACTTTCAAGGCTATATTTCTCCCCATCCGACTCAGTTTACGGCTGAGTTGCATCATCATCGTTACATTGTACGAAGAATTATGATTGGTTCCGGATGACTCTTTCTCATTAAGCAAAACATCATTCCCCCACCCTTGCTGGAAACTACCGTTACGTCTGTCATTCGCGGCAGTACGGTATTGGGGCCGAAAGATTAAGGTTGTAACAGAATCCATCTTCCATTCCAAAAACGCATTTGCGATCAGATTGTTATTTTTCAGGCGGTTGCGCCCCGTACTTTGCGTTATCGACTTATCTTGACGGAGAAAGTTATCGACTGTCGTACGGCTATCTTCCAGCCTGTCCGTACCTACATACTGAATATTCGAACGAAATTTAACGCGTTGCCAATCGTATGTAGCGTTAATACCTAAAGAACGGGAAGTAGTCAGTCCTTTTTGTGTACGCAGGTTACCGCTGGAGACTGCTGATTCTTTTTGCATCTCAGAGAATCCCTGATTATTCGTATTATTCAGGTTTCCGATAATAGTCAATTGGGAGTTGTCTCGAAAACGGTTCAATGTATTGGCCAGTTCATAACGGTCTTTGCTTCCATATCCACCCATAAAATTCTCCATCCAGCCGAGTTTCATATTCTTTTTCACAGACAGATCGAGAATCATTTCTTCCTCTCCGTCATCAATCCCCGTAAGACGTGCCAAATCAGACTTACGTTCATACGCTTTCAGCTTTTCCACCATTTCCACCGGGAGGTTCTTTAATGCCGCTTTCGGATCGTCGGAAAAGAACTCCTTTCCATCTACCAGAATCTTCTTCACTTCTTTTCCATGAATCAACAATTTTCCGTCCGCATCTATCTCTCCACCGGGAAGTTGCTTCACTAAATCTTCCAACATCGAACCTTCGGGAGTACGAAAAGCAGACGCATTAAAGACGGTTGTATCTTCTTCGGTTACCGCCATAGGCGCTTGTCCTACCACAACGGTTTCATCCAAAGCAATTACTTCCGGAGCTAAAGGTATATCGCCCAGATTATTTTTATGACCGCCCGCTACAGGCGATACTTCCCGATAAACCGCAGTGTATCCGATAAAAGAGACATGAAGCAACAAAGACTTATTTTTGGGAGCGGCAACGGTCAATCGGAATCTACCTTCCGCATCGGTTGCCCCTCCTACCAACAGGGAGCTATCCGATAAAGCCAAAAGCCGGACCGTAGCAAACGGTACCGGCTGATAGGTTTCCGAATCAACGACACGTCCGGAGAAACGCTTTCCACCGGACTGCGCATAAGCAGCCAAACTGATAATCAGCAAGAAGACATAACAACTAATCAAACGCCGCTGAAAAAAACAAATATGGCTGCCTATATTCAATTTTGTGCCGATTTAGTAAAATAAAACTCTAATAATGAACCTAATCTTTATTTTTCACCTTGACGCGGAGCACGAGGCTTCTGTCCCTCATGGTGTCCTTGTCCCGGTTTACGTCCTTTTTTTCTACGGTCAAATTCTTTTTTGAATTTATTCGCATTGCTTTTCTCCTGTTGATAGATCTTCATAATCTGCTTCTGAGAAAGTATCTTGCTGAACTCGTTATAATACTTTTCACGAATATCCAACATTTTGCGACTCTGAGCAAATTGGTTCTTCAACATCGCCGCTATCTCCGCATCAGTCATAGACGGCCGTTGACCTTCTCTTTTAGCATTTGCTTCCGCACCTTGTGCTTTTTCCGCTCTGGGCTTACGGTTCATCATGCGACATTCACGCAATTCGTTCAGATATTTCTCGTAGACAGGAGTAAACTTAGCTGCTGTTGCATCATCCAACATCAACGTTTTAACCATCTGATTGGTCTGCATCTGCACCATTTGTTCCTGCGTAGGACGCTGTTTCTTTTCTCTGTTATCATTGTTTTGAGCAGAAAGGCTCATCTGACTCCCCAACAGGAGAGCACCCAAAAGTACATAAATAAATTTCATCTTCATAATCTTTACGTTTTAAACAATTGATTGAGTTACTTAATTTAAAAATATATCGTTTTCAGAGAAGCTGACGAGCTCTTCCAACTCCTCATCCGACAATTCTTTAATCCACTTATCTACCGCGTCCGTGCCATTACTTCTATCGACAGCCAATATCGAAGAAGGCGACTTAACGTCATTTATCTGACGCAAGGACGGAACGAATAAGAATCCGGCTAATATTGCCGCCATCGTAACAACTGCAGAAACAATCAGTTTCAAATGTGACTTCCGCCGTTGCTTTACTCCCGCACGCTCCATCACTCTCCGTTGCATATCTTCGAAAAAGCCATCAGGAGTACGGTAAGGGGTACGTTTTCCAATATCGTCAAAATCAAAATCCTTTTTCATTCTTCTATCTGTTTAATATGTATTCCTTTATTTTCTCTTTAGCATAATGGTAGTTTACTTTAAGTGTTTCCACTTTACTATCCAAGATTCGTGCTATTTCTTCGTATTCGAGTTCATCGTAATAACGCAAGTTGAACACAAGACGTTGTTTCTCCGGTAAACTCAAAATAGCTTCCTGAAATTTTACAGCCAACTCATTCTCGTAATCAATGTAATCAGAAGCTTGCAGCTTGTTTATTAATTCCTCTTGAATCTCTTCGGAGGCAACGTTTCTTTCTTCTTTACGGTCATTCAGCAAACGCAGACTTTCATTTGTCGCGATCTGATAAATCCACGTACTCAAAGAACTTTCACTACGGAACTGGTCTAAGTGCCGGAACACGCGGATAAACACTTCTTGAAGTACGTCCTCTGCATCTTCATGGGATACAACCAGTCTACGAATATAATTGTATATCGGTTCCTGAAAAACGTCCATCAACATCTTGAATCCCCGTCCGCGATTCGAGGCACAAGTTTCTCTGATTTTATTCTCATTTATCATCGATTCTTTTTCTGAACTTTGTCTATTAGAACGCATAAAAGTGTGGAAGTTAAATACAGAATCCTGCTTTTTGCTTTTATTAACGAGTGAAGGATATGAAAGAGAATAATAATATGATAAAAAAACGTCTCCATAAGCTCTACCAAGAGCATGAAGACGTTTCGGATATCCGGATAGATTGTTAATCTGTAAATTAAAGAAAAGACTGTTACCAGAATTTATTGTGTTCTGCACTATATTCAAAACCTGCGGCTTTTAATTGACCTACCAGCTCTTCCTTATCTACATCCATATCTTCACAAAGTTCATCAAGCGAAGAATAGCAATCCCGCAATTTCATATTGATAACGCTAAACAGCATCATCGGATCTTTAGGTAACTCCATAATATACAATCTTTTTAAACCGGACGCAAAGTTACAGTAATCTCATTGAACGGCAAAACAAATGGTATCGATATATAAAAAGAATGCAGTGATTTTAACCGATTATTCAGTTTTATTTTTATCTTTGTAAACAATATTGGGGCTATACCCAAACAATAAAAAGATACAGATACATAATAAATTCAATTATAAAACAACTTATTTATTGGATATATGTCAATATGGAGCAGACTTATAGGAATCGGAAAAGATGAGGACACCAACCATGTAATCAACAATAAAAATACATCTGTGCCATTTGATGTCATACGTTATGCCATAGTAGATGTTGAAATTGGTTTGAAAGATCATAAAATCCATGATATTGGGGCACTCCGTCATGATGGTGCAACATTTCATAAATCTTCGAAAGAAGAGCTGTTCAAATTTCTTGGTGATACAGACTATATCTGCGGACATAATATCATCCATCATGATGCAAAGTATCTGTTTACCGATAAAACATTCCACTGCTTCTTTGTCGATACACTTTATGTATCACCTTTATTATTTCCGGAACGCCCTTATCATAAGCTTGTAAAAGATGACAAACTGATCAGCGAGCAGATGAACAACCCTGTGAATGATTGCGAAAAAGCAAAAGCTCTGCTACTGGACGAAATAGCACGTTGGAATTCGTTGCCGGACGAAAAACGTACGTTATTTGCATCGTTACTAAAAGGCAAGACAGAGTTTGAAGGATTTCTTAGTATGGTAGGTGCGAAATATATCAATGAAGGAGTACCCGATCTCATAAGAAAACTTTACGTGAATAAGATCTGCCAGCATGCTGATATTGAGATGTTAACTGAACGGCGTCCATGTGAATTGGCATACGCTTTGGCTTTAATTGACACCACCGACTACCGCTCCATCACTCCCGGATGGGTACTGCACAATTATCCCGAAGTAGAATTTGTCGTAAAACTCCTGCGTCATAACAGTTGCAGCGAAAATTGCGTTTACTGTAATACGCAACTGAATGTGCTTCATAACTTGAAAACATTCTTTGGATATGAACAATTCCGTACATACGAAGGCGAACCGCTTCAAGAGCAAGCTGCCCAAGCAGCAGTAAAAGGCAAATCACTATTGGCAATATTTCCTACCGGTGGAGGGAAATCGCTTACTTTTCAATTGCCCGCACTTATGGAAGGACGTTCTGTGCACGGACTCACAATCGTCATTTCGCCACTACAATCATTGATGAAAGATCAGGTGGATAATCTTGCTGATAGAGGTATTACTGATGCGGTAACTATCAACGGATTGTTAGATCCTATCACAAGAGCACTATCAATACAAAGAGTGCAAGACGGAGAAGCTTCACTTTTGTATATATCTCCCGAAATGCTTCGTTCAAAAACCATTGAAAAGATTTTAATGGCACGCCATGTTGTGAGATTTGTAATAGACGAAGCACATTGTTTTTCTTCATGGGGACAAGATTTCAGGGTTGATTATCTCTACATAGGCAAATTTATCCGAGAATACCAACAAAACAAAAAATGTAAAAAGCCAATACCCGTTTCCTGCTTCACCGCTACGGCAAAACAGAAAGTGGTACAAGACATTTGTGACTATTTCAAACAAACCTTGAATTTAGATTTAGAATTATTTGCATCAACGGCTTCAAGGACCAATCTGCGTTATTCTGTCATACATGCCGAAAATAACGATGACAAATATTTAAAACTGAGAGGACTTGTAGCAGAATCCGATTGTCCTACAATCGTTTATGTATCACGTACCAAACGTACACAAGAATTGGCTGCCAAATTGACTCGTGACGGTTATAAAGCATTGCCATTCAATGGCAAAATGGATTCTGAAGAGAAGATTGCCAATCAAGATGCATTTATGAATGACCAAGTACGCATCATCGTGGCAACATCAGCTTTCGGTATGGGGGTCGACAAGAAGGATGTCGGACTTGTGGTACATTACGATATTTCCGATTCATTGGAGAATTATGTGCAGGAAGCAGGTAGGGCTGGCCGTGATCCCAGCCTCAACGCACGTTGCTATGTGCTTTATAGTGATAATGACTTAGACAAGCATTTTATACTGTTGAACCAGACAAAACTAAGTATTAGTGAAATTCAACAGGTATGGAAAGCTGTAAAAGATCTCACCAGACAACGCATGAAAGTTAGCTGCTCTGCACTGGAGATTGCCCGACAGGCAGGTTGGGATGATTCTGTATCCGATATTGAGACCCGCGTACGGACAGCTTTAGCAACTCTGGAACAAAGTGGATACTTGGTAAGAGGCAATAATGTACCTCATGTATATGCTACAGGTATCACAGTTAAAAATATAGACGAGGCAAGAAAACGCATATCAGCGTCACTACTATTTGGCAGTGACGAGATAGAGAAAGCCGTCAGAATCATCAAATCACTGATTTCACAGAAACATATTGCCAAAGCCCAAGATTCAGAAGCTGAATCACGAATTGATTATCTGGCAGATATACTGGGGATAAGCAAGAGTGAAATCATATCTGTTGTGGAGAGAATGCGACAAGAAGGTATATTGGCAGACAGTAAAGACATATCCGCCTATTTGTCAGATACCGGGGAATCGGAACGAAAATCGCGCACGCTCCTCGAACGTTTTGCGAAACTTGAACAATACATCCTCAATCATATTCCTGACAAATCTTTACGGACATCATGCAAGCAACTGAATGACGATGCAACAAACGACGGTATCAATACATCTAAAGAAAAAGACATCCGAACGTTACTCTATTTCCTCACAGTCAAGGGATATATCCGTAAGAAAGAGGATGCGGTTCATAATATGGAAATCAGCCGTCAAACAGATATGGAATCAACCATCAAACGTTTTGAAAGGCGATTGGAAATCAGCCGTTTCACAGTGGAATGGTTATATAAGTTGACCGCTGATACAGAAAAGCAAATCTCACAAAACAAAGCTGTTCTGTTTTCTGTAGTAGAACTTCTAAATCAAATAAAGTCAAATCCCCAGTCCCTTTTCAGCGGGCTTGACAACATACAATTGGAAGACGTGGAGGAAGCACTTCTTTATCTGTCAAAAATTGGTGCGCTGAAACTCGAAGGAGGTTTCCTGGTCCTTTATAATGCTATGAATATTCAAAGAATTAAGGACAATAAATCGAGATACAAGCAGGATGACTACCAAATGCTTAATGAATTCTACAAGCAGAAGATTCAACAAGTTCATATTGTGGGTGAATATGCCAATCTGATGGTAAGAGATTACAATTCGGCTTTACAATATGTTCAAGACTATTTCCAAATGGACTACAAGAAGTTTATCACAAAATACTTCAAGGGGGAAAGGGTCAGTGAAATACAGCGTAACCTGACACCACAGAAATACAAGCAATTATTCGGTCAATTATCCAAGCGCCAAATGGAGATCATTTCCGACAAAGATTCACGTTGCATCGTTGTCGCAGCAGGTCCCGGCAGTGGAAAAACACGTGTGCTAGTTCACAAACTCGCATCACTCTTACTGCTCGAAGATGTAAAACATGAACAACTTCTGATGTTAACGTTTTCAAGGGCAGCCGCAACCGAATTCAAACAAAGACTCATGGAGCTGATAGGCAACGCCGCCCACTTTGTTGAGATAAAGACATTTCACTCTTATTGCTTTGACCTTTTAGGAAGAGTAGGAAATCTTGAAGATACCAAAAACGTCGTTGCAGAAGCTACCGAAATGATTAATCAGGGAGAAGTGGAACCTAACAAAATTGGTAAGACGGTGTTGGTCATAGACGAAGCTCAAGACATGAGTACTGACGAATATAAGCTTGTAAAGGCCCTAATGACCAATAACGAGGAGATGCGTATGATAGCAGTAGGCGACGATGACCAAAATATCTATGAATTTCGCGGATCTAATTCCGAATATATGCACCGACTGACAAAGGAACCCGGAAGCAAGTTTTTCGAAATGACTGAAAATTATCGCAGTGCGCACCATCTAGTAAATTTCGCCAACGAATTTGTAAAAAGTATCAGTAAAAGAATGAAAAGCACCCCAATCACCTCTATGAGAAAAGAAAATGGTTGGGTTGGAGTGACATACTATCAATCAAAGTATATGTATCAGCCACTCGTTGAAGAATTAATTCAACATCAGGCGAATGGCACTTCGTGTGTACTCACCCAAACAAACGAAGAAGCTGTAATATTAGTAGCTCTCTTACGAAAATATGGAATAAACAGCAAGTTAGTACAATCTATGGATGGTTTCCGTTTTTGGAATATGGCCGAAATAAGATATTTCCTAAGGTATATAGACAAACGGGCAAAAACACCCCTGATTCCGGAAGAATTATGGGATGATGCCAAACATACCACTTTTTCCACTTACAACGGAAGTCAAAGTTTGGTGTATGTAAAGCGTTGTGTGGAACTATTTGAACAAATCAACAAAGTAAAATACCTTAGTGACTTCAAAGAGTTTGTATTTGAATCATCGGTAGAAGATTTCTGTAACGTTTCAGGTACAGATGTCGTGATATCGACCATTCATAAAGCCAAAGGCAAAGAGTTCGACAATGTATATATGCTCATATCTGACAATTATTTGAAAGATGCTCACCTGATGCGTCGATACTATGTGGGAATAACACGTGCAAAAAACAGACTGTCTATACATACGAATAGCAATTGTTTTAATCATTTAAATATAGACCAGTTTTTATTGACTCCAAAGAGTATGCAATGCCCGAAGAGATTGTTCTACAACTCTCTCATAAAGATGTCTATCTGGGATTCTTCAGAAAACTTAAACGAGAGGTATTGGCATTAAGAGGCGGAGATCTTTTAAACTACGCCAATTTCGTCTTGTATGATTCATTAACCAATAAACCAGTAGCCAAATTATCACAAAATATGCAGAATACATTGGCGGAATGGAAAGAAAAAGGATATGAAGTAAAATCTGCCTCTGTTCGATTCGTTGTAGCATGGAAACCTAAAGAAGCACCGAAAGATGAACCAGAAACAGCGGTTCTATTAGCCGATTTACTTCTTTCCCGATAATACCAAATATAAAGAAAAGTATCGCAAGAAACTTCTGAACGCAAAAAGCGTGCAACTCATTGAGCTGCACGCTTTTGCTTATTGTTTGTTATCTGTATCCTTATCGGAATCATTTGACTTCCTCAAAGTCAACGTGATATATCTATCAGCGACTTGCATACACGTGTTGCAAATATAACGCAAATCTGAAAATAAGCATTCATAAGCAACAACAGCTCTTGACTGCAAAAGTACGATTTTTATTCATAAACAACGGGATGTAAACGCATAAAAATCAAAAGGAAGCTGTATTTTTAATAGATTCTTCAGTTTTATCCCTACCTTTGTAGATAGTGTGGGATTGTACCCAAGAACCAATAAGAAAGCGATTAAGATATCATTCACTGTAATGTTTCATCATTGACTGTTCCACATCTTCCTTAGGATGTTGAATATGCCCCATAGACTCCATCAGATAGTCTGCAAGCCGTGAGAAATCATACTTATGAAATTTATCTGCAACTCTTTTCTTTATCTGTTTACATGCTACATCAAGTATATACTCAACAAAAAACGGAGACATCTCTCCAGCCTCATACGAACAAACCTGAGACATACACTTATGGCTGACATCTACTTTACAAACTGTTTTTAATACAGTTTCCCGATTACAAATTGCCAGAATTGCAATTTTTCCAGACCAACTACAATTGGACTGTGAAGCATCAATATTAAAATTTTGATCAATAATGCTGACAATAGAATCTTCAATTCTTAAATCCTTTGCTAATTCTATATTCAATGTTTGATTTTCTATCTTAGCTTGAGCATTAACGATATTTATCAGAGATGGATTAAACGGAGGAAAGTCAACTGTATTCGGATTCTTTTCTTGAGTGTGATTAAAATAACTTTGATCAACAATCTCACACTCATTTTTATCAACCCATTCCTTTACATGAGCAATCTTATCAACTCTATCTGCCATATCAATCTTATCTATATTCAGTCTTGTTCCTGTAAATTGAATGCTTTGGATAATATAGCTCAAATAAGGTATTAAATAATCACTCTCATAGATTTGTTCATCCTTTCCAAATGGCACGATATAAAAGAAAGTCAAATCAATCAAAGTCAATGCAACAATACACTTTGGATACTGTGAATTTACAGTCTGTTTATGTCGTACAAAGACCTTTACTAAAGGCTGACTTATGCATGAATCACGATAGACATAAAATACATTTGGAAGTACTTTGGGAACAAAGTAACCCTTAATCCAGTCAATTGTTGTACCGAACTCGTTCACAAGATCACGCGGCATTAAATCTATAGCAATCTTGGCTAGCGTCTTATAAATTCCTAAATGTGTTATTGGATCAGCACCTTCAAGTTTGACAAAATATTGACTTTCTGTCTCGTAAAGAATCGCCAAACGTGATATTTTAAGTTCCCCAGTAGGGCCATCATAGTAAAAATTATGCCCATACACTTGAATAATTTTATTTTTCTTGTTAGCAATTTTATTCTCCGACCGACGAAATTTAAGATATTCCGTCAATTCCTTGTCAATATAACTCAAAACAGAATTACAACTCTGGCATTCATCATTACAGAAAATAAATTTATTCCCAAGAGCATCAGGAATTGCATGAGCATTTTTCTTCTTAAAACGTACCTCAGGATATTTCTTACCACAGAAACGACAGATGCAAGTCTTTAAATCATCTGGTCCTGTATATTCTTCCTTGTCTCCATACGATATTATATCATATGATGCGGAAAAATTAGCGTTTCCAACCATAAATATAGCTTTCTTTATCAAATTATTATCTACCTTCAACAAAGCTCCCTCTCTAAGAAATGCTAAGTGCGTATTATCTATTTGGCAATTAAAATAATTCTCAACTTTATATAAATCAAATTCTTGTGATTTATAACTACTACAGATCTCATGTATTCTGTTTTTTAGTTTTCGGGTACAATGGAAAAGTTTATTGTGAGAACTATCATCTATCCATTCAACCGGAGTTACACCACAGAACAGATTAAGCATATCCATCCATGCAGGATGCGACTGTGGAAGATTAATCCCTAGTTCAACACCTGATTCATTAAAGATTCGACAAACAAAGCTCGACATATCAAAAGTAAATTAACATATAATCCCCAATATACATCCATAAGCCGCTAGGCTCTTAATAACAAAAGTAGTTATTTCCTTCATAAGCAACGTGACATAAACGCATAAAAAACAAACAAAGGGATGATTTTAACATTGGTTCTACGGTTTAATCCTTACCTTTGTGTATGATTGTGTGGAATTATACCTAAGAACCAATAAGAAAGCGATGCAGATACATAACAATACATTGATAACTGAATGCTCAGCTTACGATTTCAAGGAAATGCTGGAACGTAAGAAAGTAAAGTCATGGCTTAAATCCGTATCAGCTTTTGCCAATACGGACGGTGGCAGTTTGTTCTATGGAGTGAACGATGACGGAATGATTGTTGGTTTGGAAAATCCGCAAGCCGATGCAGACTTTATCAGCGAAATGATAAAGGCAAGACTTGATCCTGTTCCGGAAGTGCAACTTATTCCGATAGAACATGAAGGACATACTCTACTTGAAGTGAAAGTAAAGGCAGGAATGCTAACACCTTATTATTATTACCAAGACGGAACACGCACTGCCTATACAAGAGTGGGTAATGAAAGTGTGGAATGTAACTCCCAACAATTACTTTCGTTGGTATTAAAAGGCACGCATATGACTTGGGATTCACTTCCTACCCAAGTGGATGCCAACAAACATTCCTTCATTATCCTCGCCAATACATTTCATGAACAAACTCACCAGGAATGGAATGACAAATACTTGGAATCATTCGGACTGGTCACATCAGACGGCAAACTAACCAATGCCGGATTGCTGTTTGTGGATAACTGTACCGTATTCCAATCACGTATTTTCTGTACCCGTTGGACTGGACTCTATAAAGATGATGCCATCAGTTCCGTAGAACATCGGGCGAACCTTGTATTGCTCTTAAAATATGGGATGGACTTCATCAAGAACTACACCATGAGTGGCTGGGTAAAGATGCCAAACTATCGTCTCAATCTCCCCGACTATTCCGACCGTGCTATATTTGAAGGATTGGTAAACCATCTTATCCATAGAGATTACACAGTAATGGGTGGTGAAGTACATATTGACATCTATGATGACCGTGTAGAACTAGTATCACCCGGTGCGATGCTTGACGGTACACAGATTCAAGACCGTGACATATACAAAGTGCCGTCCATGCGTCGTAATCCTGTTATTGCGGATATGTTTACACAATTGGACTATATGGAGAAACGTGGCTCGGGCTTACGGAAAATACGGGAACTTACGGAGAAACTGCCCAATTTCCTGCAAGGTAAAGAACCACAATATCAAACGGAAGCGACTTCTTTCTTCACGACCTTTTATAATCTGAACTGGGGGGAGAACGGAAGAATACCTGTTGGGGAAGTGGCCAACAGGGTAAATAGTACCCTCGAAAAGTACCCTGTAAACGAAGAAAGTTCGGAGAAAAAGTTCGGTGTAAACACGGAATGGTTCGGTGTAAACGAAGAAAGTTCGGAGAAAAAGTTCGGTGTAAACAGCAACGAGCAACCTAAAAAGGTTAGTAGAACAGCCCAAAAGATCATTGATCTAATCATTTCTGATTCATCAATCACTGCAGAGAACATGGCAAATAAAATTGGTGTATCAAAACGTGCGATTGAAAAGAGCATCAAAAGTCTTCGAGATATGGGTATTATTATCCATGAGGGTTCTGATAAGGCTGGCTATTGGCGCATTATTGTTAAACCATAAACCGAACAATAAACCTATGGGAACATCTTTCATACCACTCAGTGCAATAATTGCCGTTTTGATTATCGCTTTTTTGTTTGCCTCCTTACCGCAGGTAAACCATAAAACGCGATACAGAGCGCTTTATGCAATAGCCATCATCATGCTATTAGCCGTTATTCCTATCAGTGAGTACATGGCTAGGGACACCAAAAATTCAAGCAACAATTATCTGCTTGTCCTAATATTCGATATTGCAGTAGGGTATTTTTGTATGTACATTGCTGCTTTGCTGAAATTCAATGTTCTTAAACGAAAGAATCAAGCATTAGAAAATGCCTTGACAGAAAAAAAGCAAGAGAAAGTATCTGTTTTATTGGAACATCAAAACGAAAAGCAACAAGCTCTTCAGCAAAGAGAACTTGAATGGTTAGCAGATAAAATCAATATGTTCACTGAAGAAGAACAGAAAGCGATTCTTGCCAGTGCTCTATCGTTTGCCGAACATGACTTGATAGTTGCTCCCTTAATCAACATACAGCCCAAAGACACTTGCAGTCAGCAAGAACTTATGTACTACGTTTGTTCCGTCTTTTTCAATCTGAGCAAGAAGCGCAATGAAATTGTAAGTTTCTTAATTCAAGTCTTTCCACTCTACTTCCCTGCTGGAGAAAGCGCATTAGCTAAAAAGATGCCGGGATTGGAAAAGGTAAAAGAGAGAAGGGAGAAAGAAGGATAAGTAAAATAATGATTATGAAAAAAGAAGCAATCATATCAGCAATACTTGACGTTTGCAAAGACATGGGTTTGGACTATATAACCAAAGTAAAGTCTGCCACATAGAATGCTGATGTTGTTGTTGAACATAATACATACAAGTTGGCTTTATCCAACTCGATGACTAAGAACACGTGTTGGCTGAATCAGAATTAGGAATTGAAAGCGAAAAGATCGTCTTTCTTCTCTTCAATAAAGAAAGTGAGATAGCATTCAAAGATACTGATTACAGAATATTTAATGTTAATAATTATCTAAACTCAAAAATGTAAAGTTATGATAATAAAAGACTTCGATTGGGATGCTTATGAAAACAACCAAGTCAATGACGAAATAAACATAGAAGAACAAAGATTAGATAATGAAAAATTGTTGAATGCTATAAACAACAACGAAATAATCGAAGGTATAATTATTTCGATAAATAAGCGCGAAGTTATTGTCAACGTAGGTTATATACGCGATGGAATAATTTCTGCATCTGAGTTTCGTTATAATCCCAATCTTAAAATAGGTGATGTTGTTGAGGTAATAATCGAAAAAGAAACTTCTATAAATAAATATCTTATCATTTCCCATAAAAAAGCTCGCTTGAAAAAAACTTGGGAAAAAGTTAAAACTGCATTAGAAAACAATGAGACAATCTCTTGTTATGTGAAATGCCGCACCAAAGGTGGCATGATTGTTGATGTTTATGGCATAGAAGCATTTTTACCTAGTTCTCAAATGGACATTGTAAGAGTTCCTGACCTCGAGGTATATGTAGGCAAAAACCTTGATGTCAAAGTTGTTAAGATTAATAAAGAATACATGAATGTTGTGGTCAGCCATAAAATGGTAGTGACTGAAAACTTACAGAAAAAAAGTTCAGACAAGACTCTTCTAAAAGATATTTGGCAGAAACATACGGAAGTCCAGGAACAGATATTGCGTCAGAGGACAGTTCCCCTTGCGATTGACCCTTCAAAATCAGAAATTGTCAATGAGAAGCTTCATGTTGTTCTTGACACTTCTGACAATACTGAGCAAATTAAAAAAGCAATAATTCAGACTTTGGACATAACAGAGGATTACTGTCATTTCGATGATGGTTATATCATTGCGCCAATCTCTAATTGGTGTAAGTTGGATGAGTCTGTAAAATCAAGGTTAAGTACAAAAGCTAATAAAGAATATGTTTCTTTTACTTTCTATCCTGTAATCGATGGTAAGATAACTGATCAAAAAGCTCAGTTTACTGGAGTAAAAGGATTATTAGACAAACTTGAAATTGACTACGACTTTGACAAAAACAGACGTTTACAGATTGCCATCAATGAACTTCACAGGCTTAAAAGCAATGAAGACTTCAAGCAGTTGCAGGTCTCTTTACCTGATACTGCATCTGCAATCATACCCATTTATCCAAGCATTCTATATTATCTGGACAGAATCTATCCTAACCATAATTTCAAGAATATTGAGACATTCAAAGAACATACAAGTGCTATAGGTGGAGTCTCTGTTCGTAAGGAACTTGTCATAGAAGGAGGTTACTTCAATAACAAGGTATTAGAACAATTAAATGAACTTTTTGACCTGAGAATGTATCGAGTGGAATTTGATTTCAAAATCAATGAAGATGTACTCAATACATATGATTGGTCAAAGAATATATTGGGCTTACCTAAAGGAAAAGATGGTATTGTTACTTTTTGGAGAAAGATTAAGAAAGCCCCAAAAACCAACATCGAATTTGAAGAAGAAATAGAGGATGAGGAAACATCCGAAATGTTTTCTGATACAGAATACTTTAACAGTAATATCACTGATGATTTTCATTTCGAATATATGCTTGACCGCAAAATTATCGACAAGGTATTTGGCAAGAGAAACTATGTAGTAGCCGAACGCTATTTTTATGAATACAAAGAAAATAGAACATGGGCTACTACCGAAGAACTCGATCGATTTAATGATCAAATCCACATTGAGCTTAGAAACAAGAGCTTTGGCATAGAAAGAAACGGTTCATCAATTGGCATTGACTTCAATTGGAAAGAAACTAGTCTTCCAGAGCTCTTGACTCAGCTGAGTCGAGAGTTTGGCTTTATTGATTTTGGTCTGTATAAACGAGGTCACAAATGTAACTTTGATATAAAATACAAGAAAGCTGAGCTGACTGGAATCATGGAAGAACTCCGTAATGCTTTTGAGGATCTAAACATAGAACTCGTCAAGAAAGGTACGGAGCTATCTTTCTTTAAAGAATTTACGAAAATAGAAGATCTTCTTGCTTTTAAGTCTCATCTTGCCCATAAGTTGAACTCTTTTGATTCTTCTCGTTATTCGTGTACGATTTCTGATGTTCCATCGGACTGCGTAAAGTTATTATACTTCTATGACAAACAAAGCCGTAATGAGGAACGAATCGAAGCTGTTCAAGAACTTAAAAGCGCAGATTTCTTAGCAGGAGATCTTCCAATCGGTAAGTTGATTCGAATTTCAGCATATCCAGAGATTGTTTTGGATATTTCTGGTGACAACTATGAATTTACAAAACAGCTGTTTGAAGAATCCAATGTAGAGTATATCACACCTGATTTGTCTGGAGATCTGGAAAAACTTGCACGACTAAAAGAATCATTAAATAGGATTATCGAAGGAAGGGAAATAGAGAATGTTTCTTTAGGAGATTTTATATTTGATGCATCTAAGGCTGCGGGTATAAAAGATTTCGATGAGAATATAAAACTTGAACTACAGGAAATAAGCAAACATATTCTCAATAAAAAAATTGAAAATAATGAACCTCAGAAAGTTGCAATAGCTAAAGCACTCCTTGCTCCAGATTTGGCTTTGATACAAGGACCTCCAGGAACAGGTAAATCTACAGCTATTGCAGAAATGATTTGGCAACACACAAGAGAGTTCCCTGATAAAAAAATACTTCTTACGTCAGAGACTAACCTTGCTGTAGATAATGCTATTGACAGAGTTGTCAATGACCAGCATAATCTAATTAAGCCTATTCGCATAGGCGACGAATCTCGCTTGGAATCCGAAGGCTTACAATTTTCTTACACAGCCATGTACAGATGGGCAAAAGGCGAAGATTGGAGAAAGAAAAAAGGCACTGTTGACCTCGATGACGATGATGAAGAAGACAATGCCGTAACAACTATCGAAGATTCAGTATATGAAGTACCCGAAAAGCTTATATTACTGAATTGGATGGAAAATATAAGCAGACGCATGGATATGGAAAAGATGCCATCAGAAGCTCAAGAGTTATGGAAAGAATTACTTGATGAGCCAACTCCTGAGCTAAAGAACCTTTTCTTTGAAAACTATGTGTCTAATTGCAACGTCATTGGTGCTACATGCAGCTCAATCGGTCAGAAGAATATTATTCTGTCAGAAGCTATGGAATCAGGAAAGCGGAACCGATTTAAGCCGACCAAATTCTATAGCATCTATAGGCAGATTTTCAGTAAAAGAGATGGGGAGTACAACCCTAAGATTCGATTTGACATGGTCATACAGGATGAGTCCAGCAAAGCTACTCCTGCCGAATTGTCATTGCCATTGATCTATGGTGTCAAAAACGTCATTATTGGAGATCATAGGCAGCTTCCTCCTATGTTGTCTCGTGAGTCCTTCATCAATTCTTTTGATTATAGTATCAAGCGAGAAAAGAATGATGAAGAAAAGCAGAAAATGAAAGAGTTGCGAAGTTACGTGCTTAAGAACTTCAAAACTCTTGAGGTAAGTCATTTTGAGAGACTATACAATCAGATTGACTCTAATCTTAAGGGTGTCTTCAATTATCAGTTCCGTATGCATCCAGCCATAAATGATGTCATCAAGCAATTCTACAAAGACGAAGGCGGTCTGGAATGCGGTTTAGTGACACCAAAAGATTTAGGTGTGAACGATCTTGACTTCATTAATAATGGAGCTTCAAGGTATCATGGGATTACGGCAGGACCTATTACTCCTGACACCCATGTACTCTGGATTGATTCTTCAAGTCCAGAGATGCTGGACGGCACATCACGAGTAAACTATGGCGAAGTACAGATCATTAAGAAACTATTGACTCAACTTAATGAATCTGAGTCATTTCATCAATACACAGACAGTTGGGCAAGTGTGGAAGACAAGCAGATTGGCTTGATTTCATTCTATGGTAAACAACTTCGTCTGTTAAAGGAAATGACTAGAGAATTTGATAATTCTCAGATACCTATTAGAGTAAGCACTGTAGATAGATTCCAGGGCATGGAACGAAATATCATCATTGTTTCAATGGTTCGAAGCCATTGTATACAAACAGAAAAGGGTCAGAAGCCCAATTTCGAGAACTACCCAGGAATGGGTTATCCAATTCAGGAAGACCTTGGATTTGCCCAGTCACCGAACCGTCTAAATGTTGCCTTGTCGCGAGCAAAGCGATTGCTAATAATCGTAGGCGACAGCAAGCTCTTCAGAACAAAGGATATCTATGACAATGTCTATACGACAATTAGTGATCCAAATAACAAATATGGTAAAATTATAACAGCTCAGGAGTATGGATTATAAGACGATAATTGAAGAAGGTAAGCTTATATATTCTTCACGCACGACAGACACCATGTTCCGTGAGTGGAGATTGGCAAGGACTATGTGCAATGTAAATTACTACACCACATATCCTTTGACCAAACTGGACAGAATCATACTGCTGACTCTGGAAAAAAATGGAAGAATCTACGAGAATCAACTTGCTAAAACACTAGGATTCAATGTAGAAAATGACTTCGATGCTAATCCAAAACGTTATGCAGACAAGGGTGAGGAAGGTATTTTTCAAGGAATACTTTCCGAGGTCGCTTCGTATGGACTTATCAACAGAAAAGACCATCTGATTTGTTTGTCTAACATCGGATGTCTTGCCCTAAAAATGGGGATGAAATACACCTTCCATAGTGGCTCTGTTGCCTTGATGGAAAGCTTTGACCTTGAACCAAAAGAAAGCATAAAATACAAGATGTTCCCATTCCGCGATGCTTTGGGAATAGTCACAGGAATCCCAAACAGTCAGATTCTGAGCTATGATGACTTCGATTTTCCGGAACTGAAAGAATACATTTATGGCGAACCTTCTGAGTTGGTGTCTCGATTGTCTTTACAATGCAATAGTGAAGTCAACATTTTCAAAGCCGAAAAGAGTACAGAATCTCGCATGGGTGAGATTTATGTTGATTTTAGGTTATATGAGATTAACGGAAAGAAATATCCGTTGGTATTTCATAATGGTACTATATCAAGACATACTAACGACCTTCTTTTACAAGATTGCAATAAGTTATACATAAACAAAAAAATCCACATTGGAGAATATCTGTATCTGGTACGCGAAAGCGAAGAAGTACTAGATTATCAATCTATGATTCCATATAAAGATGTTTGGAATCTTGATGATTTTCTTAGCAACAGCCGTCTTGATTGGAGCGACGAAAGACTTTTTACGGAAATTGCAAAAGAAGCAAATGGCTCTCAATGGAATATGATTTCTGACGTATGCCCTACAGACGACTTAGTTCCTCACTTGACAGAATATAAGGACTCTTTGGATTGGATCGTACTGTCAGCACGTTTTGACGATGACTTTATAGTTGACTCTGCAATTTCTTATCCATGGGACTTCGAGACATTGTCTGCTGAGAGAAGCGCAGACTTCATTAAAAGAGTAATTGTCATTCCCCAATTGCATAAAGATATAGATTGGGATTGGGAAACTATTTTATCGAAACTCGATGATGAGTTTGTCATCAACAATATTGCGAATGTTCCATTTGATATGTACTCTGTATCTGAGAGATACCTTAGCACATATCCTGATGTCATTGTTAATCATCCTGATAAAAGATGGGACTGGCAGTATATTTCGACTGAATCAGATTTATCATACATACTTAAAAACGTATCTGCATTATCAAATTATTTGCAGTTTGAGACGGTGATGTCAAGAGCGTTTATGTCTTCTGAATATGCTGATGCCTACTGTGATTCAAGCGAATTTACATTTGCTGTTATTCAGAAGAAAGAGTGGCTACAAAATCGCTATCTTGCCAACACAGCAGAATATTTATGGACTATAAAGCTGATAGATTGGCATGAGAAGTTAGGCTTTGTAATGTGGAAATCCGAAAACAACATGGAAGGTCTTGAATGTAATAAAGGCATTTCATGGACTTCTGAGGTATTCGAGCACTATAAAGACAGCTCTTTCTCTGTCAAGGGTCTGAAACACATATCTAAATCTATTACCGATAATGTCTTAATTGACCTGAATCCCGAATTCAAATGGATTTGGTCTGTGTTATCGGGCAGGGACATCATAACTAATGATGTTGATTTTATCGAGAGACACGTATCTGAATTGTCTCTAGGCATTGCTATACCATTAATTGCAGCCGATCATCTAACTACTCTATACAATAGAGCAGATTTCAAACAACAGGTAACCGAGCAGAAAGTATGGGATAAACTTACTGATTGCATAGAAAAGGTCACAATACTTAAAAATATAACCGATCCTAACTGGGATTGGCATATGATTACAAAGAATTTCTGTTCAACTCTAAACTTCGCAGCCCTTGATAAGCTCAATGTCTTAGACAAACTTGATTGGTACTACATTTCTAACAATGCAGATACTAACAAGATAATAGATTGTCTTGATGATTATGAAGATCGATGGGATTGGTCTGTTTTGACTAAGCGCTTAGATCATGATTTCATCACTGACAACCTTCCTGAGTATTTCCAGCATTGGGATTGGGACTACATAATCACAGATGTCTTAACTGAAAATGACTTGGGTAAGTCAGATCTTAGAATTGAACTTGCTATCATCTTTTCTCAGCTTGACAAAGAGATTAGAAAGAACCTATGGTGCAAATTAACTGTTAGATTTAGCACCGAGGATATTTTCAATATCGTTAAGACTAATTCTCAACTGACAAACGTTTCGGTTGTTTATGAGTGGAATTATTCTGATGTATATAACAGACAGGATTTCGACATCAATAAGATTCTAACTGAATATAAGGATACGGAATTTCCTATTGACTGGGATGCTCTATCGGCATCAAAGGCTCTTAATAAAATCTTATTATGGGATAAAAAAGCCATTAAAGACTTTTCTGTTTGGGAAGATGTAGTTCTTAGCATCCTTTCGGATAAAGCATACAACTGGAATTTTAAATATCTTTCTACATTAGCATCAATTAACTGGTGCGACAGTATTCTTCAATCCAGAGAAAGTGAATGGGACTGGGCATATTTATCTGAACATAGCAAATGCTTCAGTTTTAACCTGAAACGTCCATTTGAAATTGTAAAACGCATTCGTAGATTCGATAAATATTTAGACTTTGGCATTTTGTCGAAGCGAATAGACATGAAGCTTACAATGGAAATGATGTCAGACCTCCTTAAATATAGTTGGGATTGGACTGCAATTTCTTCAAACAAAGGATTCTTACTTACGGCTGATTTTGTTCAAGAAAATAAAACACTTTCATGGGATTGGAAAGAACTTTCTTCCAGAAAAGATTGCAAATTCTCTCCAGAATTCATTCTTGACAATAAGTCTCTATCATGGGATTGGCAGTACCTATCTAAGCGTAAAGAGATTCCATTTACAGCAGAGATAATAATAAAACTCGTAGATAAGGAATGGGATTGGAAAGAACTCATTGGAAGAACTGATCTTGTATTCGAAGAAGATATGCTACCGAAATTAGTAGACAAGGATATTGACTGGAAATCTTTTAGTCAAAAAGATAGCTTCTTTCCTACTTTGAGAACGTTGAACCTACTGAAGGAAAAGGATCTTGATTGGGATAGTATTTCTAAACGTAAGGAACTACTATACGAAGTGATAGTTTTATACAAGCACAAACTCAATTGGGCAATTCTGACAAAAAGCAGTCATATCGATTTGAGCAAAACCAAAGTTCTTGAAACATTCAAAGATAACCTTGATTGGACAATTGTCTCTTCGGATCCCCAACTTACTCCATCTATGGAAAACCTTAAACAGTTCAAAGATAGGGTAAATTGGTCTGTTATTTGTAAAAGAAGAGATATTGTCATAGATGAGACTTTCCTTGATGCTTTTGAGAATAAGATTGACTGGAAAAGAATTTCCCAAAATGGAACTATTGTATTCACTCAAGAATTGATAGACCGCTACAAATATAGATGGGATTGGATTGCTTTGGCAGAGAACCCAGCTTTCAGATCATCTGGAATTGAAAAAGCATACACGAGTGAACTTAACCTTGTTGAGTTCTATAATAACCTTAAAGAACGTGAGTATAAGCCATTTGTATACCATTTTACCCATATGTTTAATGCAATAGAAGTCATCAAGACAAGAAAAATATTAAGCAGGAACAGAGCAAATGAACTTGGTTTGCTGAAATATGATGCAGCAGGATCTGTTGTGCATAGATCTGCAAAAGCGCATCCATTTGCACGTTTCTATTATAGAACTGGAACACAAACGCAGTTCTATAACGAATGCTTAGGAAAGCAGCGTGGCACAAAGTATTTCAGCAAGGCAGAAAATAACGGTCTTCCGATGTGTCCTATGCCAGTTTTCTTCAAATTTGATCTCCAAGAAGTTCTGGCAAAACATTCCAATCTATGCTATTACAGTACTGGTAATATGCAAACAGGTTGGGCAAGAGTATATAAAGTTGTAGATGACCCTAATAACATTGATTCTGTAAATCTGTACAGCAGCGGATGGAGTAAAGTCGTTCAAGAAAAAAAACAACAAGAATTTCTTGTTAAGAATGAATTTGACTTTTCGGAATTAAACGACTATCAAATAATTTGCTACGACCCCGAAGAAACTGAAATACTAAAGTCAATATTCAAACATGACCCTATTTGTGAACACATCTATTGCGCCGACGACGTAGAAAGTATATTTGAAAAAGAGAACCCTCCATTGGAATTCGATATTTCAAAGCAAAGAATAAATATAAAGACTTCATATATTGGTGAGTATATATTCCAGATTGAGAGTGCTCAAATCAACAAGATACGAGTGAATAATAATCCGTCTTCATTCATTAAGGCTATAAAAGGGCATGTAATACAGGTACGTGAATATATATCAGTAGAATGTGGTAATGTACCTTTTGATATTTACTATGTTAATATGAATCCAAATGCACGCTCTCCAAGATGGCTTGTTTATCAATACAAACCGGAAGTGCATGAAGAGAAAATTACAGATTCCAATATCTTAGAGGAGTTCCTAGGAATAAGTTTTGAAGATGATGCCTATTCGCCAGAAGAGCTGATTACATCATTAGAATTAGTAATGCCTAAACTTGAAGGATTTTACAACACACGTGTGAGACATTATGTCGTAAAAACACACACAATGTTGGTTTGTAAACAATTTGAGAAATATGCATTTAATTTTGATACAAATTATATGAGTATTGACCTAATGCGTATTGTGCTCGCTGTACACGATATAGGGAAAGCTATTGACCGTGCAAATCAACATGAGCACACATTATCTATAATAAATGAACTTTGGAACCTGACTCCTTTCACTGATTATGAATTGAAGCTAACAGAAGTTCTTTTGAAAAATGACAATATGGGCACATATTTTCAGAGAAAATTCAGTACAGAAGACTTAAAAAATGAAATTTTAGAGGATGCAAAGGCTCTGAATATTCCGCAAAAAATTCTTCTTCAATATAAGATGATCTTGTATCAATGCGATATATCTTCATATACAAAAGATGCTGGTGGTCTAAAATATCTTGAACACATGTTTGAATATGAAGATGGCGAGAAAGTCTTTGATGATAAAGAAGGCATCATTGTCATGTCATCAGAATATATTGAACGATATAATCTACTAAAATCAGAAGTCGATGGCTAATATAACTTTTCATAAAGGTAATATCTTCAACACCAAGATGCAGACTATTGTAAATACAGTTAACTGTGTAGGTGTCATGGGGAAAGGTATTGCGCTTGTATTCAAGTTGCGATACCCAGATATGTTCGAAAAATACAAAGAGCTATGTCAGTCAAAGTTAATTGGTATAGGAAAGCTTTGGCTCTATAAATCAGAATCATGCCCTCAATGGGTGCTTAACTTTCCGACAAAATTTCACTGGAAATACCCAAGCAAGATTGAATATCTTGAAGCAGGTCTTCAAAAATTCGTGGACACATATAAAGAAAAAGGGATAACTTCAATAGCCTTTCCTCTCTTGGGAACCCATAATGGAGGTTTGAACAAGGTTGAAGTACTTGATCTTATGTATAAGTATTTGGAGAAATGCAATATAACCATTGAAATATATGAATATGATCCACTTTCTCCAGATGACATATTTGATAATTTCAAAGAGAAGTGGAACTGTATTTCGTACTCAGAGAAAAAAAATATCATGGGTAATCGTTTGACGAAGCAAATTGAAATTATTGATAAGGCAATCAATGAAGATCAGATAAAGTCAATGATTTCACTGATTGAATATCAAGGAATAGGTTTTACGACCATCCAAAAATGTTTTGACCTTGTGATGAGTTGCAAAATTAAACCAACTTTAGATTTTTAACATTTACTATTACAATAACTTACGAAGTACGGGATTCAGTTATTGAGTATATTAAAGCTACATCCCGATTCAAGGAGAAGACCGTAAGCGATGCGGTCTATTGGTTCATAAAGAATAAACAGGACAGTCTGTTTAAGAGCCCATATATATCGCTAAAGACACCTTTAATTTCGGCAGACAGCAAAAGAGAGTGCAAATATCCCATTAGACATTGTACCCAAATTTGCTCTTTACAAGTATCAATTACAGGCGTTTAAGCAACTGTCCATGAATTCTTATCAAGTAAGTGTTCTCTATTATATGTGGTCATCACACGCACATGAGGATTAGCAAACATGGTTAGATATGGTGTCCCATGTGGACCTGTAGCAGATTTGATATAGTGATTTTTAATCAGCAGGCTACATGTATGCAATTGTATAAAAATATAAAGGTTTGATACGTTTTTAAATAGGAATATTCCGTAAATAGTTAGATTTAGTAGGTAATAATAACATCAACCTACCAAATACTAACCATGATATGAGTAATTTGTTTATTGCCCAATAAACCTCTCACATTGTTCCTTCACCGCCCGATACATCGAATAATATGCAAAGGCTTCTTCTCTATGCTTCGTACTACTAACTGACGCTGCAACAGCCCACGTAACAATGATGACAATAAGAACTACAACATAGCGAAGTTTAATATGATAGCCACGTATAAACATCCCATTGATATTTGGCGGAATAACCGTTACAGGACTTTTTAGCTCATTGATTTTGGCAAGTATCTCATCCTGCCGTTTTAATATGCAATCGGTATTAGCCTCGATGTTCATGCGGTTGAGATTGTAATCGCAAACGTGCCGATAAAGATATTCAAGGAGTTTGGACTTCTGCTTGAATAACTCAACAAGTTTTGGGAACCACAATGAAAATGTCAACGTGTCCGATTGCTGTTTCCAGATATGATTCCTTACCACAGACAAAACTTCGTTCCAGCAAACACAGAAACTGTTGGCTACCACATCATAGATGGTTTTCTCGTCAATGTTCACTTCTACAGATTGTTCCGATTTGGGAATAGTGACATTCTGTTTTTCAATACACTCTTTTAGCTCGTTAATACTTTGGCGCAAATTTGCAAGATTCGCAGCTACTACATCTTCTTTCATTATCTTCTACGTCTTGAGGGTTTATAAAAAGGGTCATATCTTTGTTTTTCCTTGTCTTTGTCATCTCGCCATCCTTGTTCATTGCTGGTTCCTCCACCTGCACCGGAAGTGATGGATTGGTGAGGTTGTAAAATAAGTTCTGCGGTCACACTGCCCAGTGTTGTACAAAGGCGATTGAAGCTAAGGTCAGTATCAAGTTTAGAACCTGCAATGCTAAATTCATCCATACAAAAGGAGACTCCACGTATCTTGTCAGAGTTTTCAGCATGATTAAATCGCAAATCTATCCCTTGACTTTTAAGAACATGAAAGAAGTCATACCATGAGTGAGATATTGCTAACGCATCAAGAGTAGAGGAACGGAGATTATACTTCCGTAGTTGATGAGGACGTAAACGACTCTTATTTCTGGCTTTACTATTTTTAGGGGCAAAGTACAATCCATATTCTTTAGTCAAAGCCCGACATACTTTAGTATTACGTATTCTTTCATTGCTGTCGGAAATGAGATTGCCTTCATTGTCTATCCGATTGAACACCAAATGACAATGAGGATGTTTCGTATCGTGAT
>USPQ01000004.1 GCA_900556625.1 uncultured Bacteroides sp.
AAGAATCCGCATTATTCGGATTACATTCAGGGTCCATGATGTCAAACTTATCAAAGGTCAGCAGATTATAGCCTGTCAGTTTTATACCTAACTGCTGGATACCCAGTTTTTTCAACATCTTCTTATCTGTAAAGTTATATCCTATTGTCACATTCTTCAGTTTCAAATAGGAACCGTCTCGTACCCAAAGAGAAGAAGAACGCATATTGTAAACTGCGTTTGTCTCGGTAAACCGCGGTGTGGTAGCCGTACTGGCTGTTTCCGGTGTCCAACGTGTATCTGCGTGAAACTGCATCAAGCCACGAATTTTACCATTTCCAAAAGGTTCTCTAAAAGCTCCATCCAACAACAAGGAACGCTGTGCGGCACCAGTCCAGTTCATTGTCAGGAAAAAGCCCTTATAATTAATGCCATAATTCAATCCGAATGTATAGGCCGGACGAGTCGGGTTTCCAATAATAGTCTGGTCGTCCGAAGTAATTTCTTCGTCACCGTTCAAATCCCGGTATTTCACATCACCCGGCTTCACAGATACCCCAGGATCGGGCAAGCCAGCCACAAGTTTGCCGTTCTCTCCGAAATCCTCCTCCGTATAAAAACCGTCCGCCACATATCCGAAAAGAGCTCCTACCGGATTTCCCGTCCGCCACATATAAGGTTCATTAGGTTCTACCTCGTCCTGGAAAATAATCTTATTCTTTGAGTAGGAAACATTTGCCTGAATATTATACTGAACCTGACCGATCCTGTCATTCCACTTCACTTCTACTTCATATCCGTGATTTTTCACTTTACCCATATTTACGGCAGGCAGAATCGAGGAAGTCAGTCCCGTCAATAAAGGTATTGTCTTACGATTGATAAGAATGTCCTTACGTTCCTCGAGGAAATAATCCAAAGAGATCTTCAGACGGCTCTTCAAGAAATGAACGTCCAATCCATAGTTCTGTTTCAGCGCAGTTTCCCAAGTCACGTTAGGATTACCCAGACGTTTTTCCAACGCACCCTGGATTAACGCTTTGCTGTTATAACCAAAATTGAAGCCGTATTTATTGTTATTCCACGCGTCTACTCCGCTCAAATTCACATCATAAGAATCCGGCAGGAACAAGAAACGGTTATTTCCAAGGTTATCATTTCCGACCAGACCAACTGAAGCACGGAATTTCAGATAATCAACAACTTTCTGTTGTTTCATAAATGCTTCCTCCGACAGGATGTAACCGATAGAACCGGCAGGAAATGCGCCGAACCTCTTACCCGGAGCAAAATTCTCGGAACCATTATAACCGAAGTTGACTTCTGCCATATAACGGGATTTATAATCATACGTCAGACGTCCTACAAAACCGATGTAAGCGGACGGTACTCCCACCCATTGAGCAGGATAGTATTTTTTACTCTGATTATATAAGAACAATCCTCCGACATTATGAGAACCAAACTTACGGTTATATCTCAGACTTGCTTCCAGATACCAGTCTCTTGCCCTCGAGGAAGTTTCGTCATATTGCAAGCTCTTATTTTCTCCTTTGATCTTATAAACAATATTCTTGTTGAAATCCGGCGAGTCATAACCAAGCGACGGGTCCTCCAAAGAAGACTGATAGAAAGGCATAAATTGCTCCACCTGTCCTTTACGTTTCTTAGTAAAACCATAACTCGTATTATAGGCGCCTTTTATCTCTGCTGACAGTCCTTTAGTAATAAAGTCCAATTTCTGGTTCAACAGAAGATCCAAATTCATTGTATTATTAATAGCTGTTGAATAACCTGTCCCGTAACATTTAGGCAAAGCACTGTTACCCAAATTAATTTTATTATCAAAACGTTCTTCGGGGGTAACTATCAGCTTCCCGTCAATTACTCCCGGGCTGCTGAACGGAGTCGTCTGATTAATCAATGTCCAGATTGAATTAGTCGCATCATTAATCATCGGTTCATTCCGGTTACCTACAATACCACCGATACCAATCTTTAACGTGGTAGTCTTAGTAGCATCAAAATCCAGATTGGCCCGATAATTATACCTTTTGTATTTATAATTATTATCATATCCCACTCCTTCGAACTGTTTCAACAGGCCATTCTGATATAAGAAACCTAAAGATATGAAGTAACGTATATCCTTTGTTCCTCCGGAAATATTCAGGTTGTGTTGTGTCTGCACAGATGTCTTATTCAGCAGATATCTTCTCCAGTCGATACTGGGATACATAATGGGATCATCATTCAGTCTGAATCGTTCAACTGCATAATTATCAAATACCAAATCATTCTCGGTAGCATTTGGCTTGTCATTTGTTATAATCTCATTTCTCAAAGTTGCATACGTATAACTGTCTGCCATTTCGAGCATACGAGTAGGCATCTGAATACCAACCGAAGAATTCACCGAGATTTTCGCTTTGCCCTCTTTACCACGGCGTGTAGTTACCAAAATTACGCCATTTGCACCTCGAACACCGAATACAGCAGTGGCAGAAGCGTCTTTCAGTACTGTCACACTTTCTATTTCATTCGGATCCATTTGATAAAACGAACGTTCCACACCGTCCACCAGGATCAGAGGAGAAGAAGCACTTTCTGTCAAAGACCCTACACCGCGAATAAACACTTTGGGATCTTCCTGCCCCGGTTGGCCGCTGGTTTGTACAGATGAGAGTCCCGTGATCTGGCCTGCCAACGTGTTAGCTACACTAGCATTAGGCGAACGCACCAACGCATCATTACTTACGGCAGAGATAGCCCCTGTCAAAGTCTCTTTCTTCTGTGTACCATAGGCCACAACCGTAACTTCCTGAAGTTCATTCGCTGTTTCTTTTAGAATAATTTTTAGTTGTTTACGTCCGTTCAACGGGACCTCTTGAGGTTCATATCCCATGAACGAGATTTGCAGAACAGCTTTTTGAAGATTGCTCACTTTTAAATGAAAAACACCATTCATGTCGGTGATGGCACCGTTAGCAGTGCCTTTTTCTTTCACATTCGCACCAATTACTTCCAAATTAGATTCATCCAATACAGTTCCCGTTACTGTATTCTGCGCCCATACTAAGAGCGAACAACACATAAGCATTAACGTACTGATGCACCTTTTGCATCTTTTCAGCCTCGTCAGTTTATTCATAATAACAAATTTAAGAATTAGAAATAGGTTTATTAAAAACACTCGCTGCAAATTAAGTAAATGATACAGTTTTTAAGATACTGATATCATACTAAAAAGGTACAAAATAGTACATAACAAGAAATAATAAGTATTAAAATTAATTGTATTATCCATAGTATCAAGCTATCCCAACAACAAAAAACATCCAATTCATCGTTTCTTATTGACTTTACATACACGAAAAATAAAACTTCAAAGATCAACTCACCAAGTTCTTCCTTCATCGCAAATCTATGCATAAACAATGCATCTTTATTATACTTCATTTTATAGTTCATAAATAAATTAAAATTGAACCATAGATATACTTATTAGACTCATTATTCTCCTTTACTAATCAAATTATTCCCTATCTTTGACTCCCGAAATTCAAACCTAATACAAAAACCCATGAAGAAACAACTGCTATTTTGCTGCTTGGCCACGTTAGGACTAAACGCCATGCAAGCACAAAACTTCAATGAGTGGAAAGATCCGGAAGTGAATTCCGTAAACCGCTCGACAATGCACACTAATTATTTCGCCTATGCATCGGCTGATGAAGCCAAAGCCGGAATCAAAGAAAACTCAAAGAATTTTATGACCCTGAACGGGCTTTGGAAATTCAACTGGGTGAGAAACGCGGATGCACGTCCGACCGATTTCTTCCAGACTAATTTCAATGACAAGGGCTGGGACAATATTAAGGTGCCCGGAGTATGGGAGTTAAACGGATACGGAGACCCGATCTATGTAAACGTAGGATATGCATGGAGAAGCCAGTTCAAGAACAATCCCCCCTTTGTTCCCGTTGAAAACAATCATGTAGGTTCTTACCGGAAAGAAATCACTCTGCCCGCCGACTGGAAAGGGAAAGAGATTTTTGCCCATTTCGGTTCAGTAACTTCTAATATGTACCTTTGGGTAAACGGACGCTATGTGGGATACAGCGAAGACAGTAAATTGGAAGCTGAATTCAACCTGACAAACTATCTGAAACCAGGAAAAAACATCATCGCTTTCCAAGTATTCCGTTGGTGCGACGGCACTTATCTGGAAGATCAGGATTTCTTTCGCTACTCCGGTGTGGGACGCGACTGTTATCTTTATGCCCGCGATAAGAAATATATCCAGGATATTCGTGTAACTCCCGACCTCGACAGCCAATATAAAGACGGGACATTGAATATCTCTGTAGACTTGAAAGGTAGCGGCACAGTGGCCTTAAACCTGACAGATGCACAAGGGAACAGTGTAGCTACTGCCGATCTGAAAGGTTCCGGCAAGCTGAACACTACTTTGAATATTTCCAATCCTGCCAAATGGACTGCCGAAACACCTAATCTTTACACACTGACTGCCACTCTGAAAAACGGCAATAATACCGTAGAAGTGCTTCCTATCAAAGTAGGTTTCCGCAAGATTGAACTAAAGGGCGGACAAATACTTGTAAACGGCCAGCCGGTACTCTTCAAAGGAGCCGACCGCCACGAAATGGACCCTGACGGTGGTTATGTGGTTTCAGTGGAACGTATGCTCCAAGATATCAAAGTAATGAAAGAACTTAATATCAATGCTGTACGTACCTGCCACTATCCGGACGACAACCGTTGGTATGACCTCTGCGACCAATACGGTCTGTACGTAGTAGCCGAGGCAAATGTGGAATCCCACGGTATGGGTTACGGTGACAAGACACTCGCCAAAAACCCAAGTTACGCCAAAGCTCATTTGGAACGCAACGAACGCAATGTTCAACGCGGTTACAATCACCCTTCTATCATCTTCTGGTCACTCGGTAACGAAGCCGGTATGGGACCGAACTTTGAAAAATGTTATACTTGGATTAAAAACGAAGACAAATCACGTGCCGTACAGTATGAACAGGCGAGGACCAGCGAATTTACAGACATTTTCTGTCCGATGTACTACGGCTACGATGCGTGCGTCAAGTATTCCGAAGGCAATATTCAGAAACCGTTGATTCAATGCGAATACGCTCATGCTATGGGTAATTCTCAAGGCGGATTCAAAGAATACTGGGATATCATCCGCAAATATCCGAAATATCAGGGTGGATTTATATGGGACTTCGTAGACCAGTCCTGCCATTGGAAAAATAAAGACGGAGTGGATATCTACGGCTACGGAGGCGACTTCAATAAATATGACGGCTCGGATAATAACTTCTGCGACAACGGTCTGATTAGTCCCGACCGTGTGCCCAATCCGCACGCTTATGAAGTAGGTTATTTCTATCAGAACATTTGGACAACTGTTGCCGATCTTGCTAAAGGCGAAATTAATATTTTCAACGAGAATTTCTTCCGTGACCTTTCCGCATATTATATGGAATGGAAATTACTGGCAAACGGAGAAGTGGTACAGACAGGCATTGTTTCAGACCTGAAAGTAGCGCCTCAGCAGACGGTTAAAGTCCAATTACCTTTTGACACAAAGAATATCTGCCCTTGCAAGGAGCTGCTGCTCAACGTCAGTTACAAGCTTAAAGCTGCCGAAACTCTCCTGCCTGCCGGAACCACCATTGCTTATGACCAACTAAGCATCCGCGATTACAAAGCACCGGAACTGAAACTGGAAAACCAACAAACTTCCAATGTTGCAGTTATCGTTCCTACTATTCAGGATAACGACAGAAATTATCTGATTGTTAACGGCGAGGACTTCACCCTCGAATTTAACAAGCATAACGGTTATCTCTGCCGCTATGACGTAAACGGAATGCAGCTAATGGAAGACGGCAGTCTCCTGACTCCTAACTTCTGGCGTGCACCGACCGACAATGATTACGGAGCAGGATTACAGAACAGATATGCAGCCTGGAAGAACCCGGTACTGAAACTAACTTCTCTGAAACATGCGATTGAAAACGAACAGGCCGTAGTTCGTGCCGAATATGATATGCAGTCAATAGGTGGAAAATTGGTCTTGACTTATACTATCAATAACTTGGGCGCAGTGAAGGTGAACCAGAAAATGGTAGCTGACAAGAGCAAGAAAGTTTCTGAAATGTTCCGTTTCGGTATGCAGTTCCGTATGCCTCTTGCATTTAACGAAATTGAGTATTACGGACGTGGCCCGGTAGAAAATTATTCGGACCGTAATCACGCCGCTATGCTCGGCAAATACCGCCAGACGGTAGAAGAACAATTCTATCCGTACATCCGTCCGCAGGAAACCGGCACAAAAACAGATATCCGCTGGTGGAGACTGTTAAATATCGGTGGTAACGGATTGCAATTCGTCTCAGACGCTCCGTTCTCTGCTTCCGCACTGAATTACACGATCGAATCTCTGGACGACGGCGCCGGCAAAGACCAGCGTCACTCACCGGAAGTAGAAAAAGCCAATTTCACTAATTTCTGTATTGATAAAGCACAAACAGGACTTGCATGTGTCAACAGTTGGGGAGCTATTCCATTGGAGAAATACAGACTTCCTTACCAAGATTATGAGTTAAGTTTTATTATGACTCCCGTCTATCATAAACTAAAGTAAAAAACATAGTTAAAAAACACGGTATCAGAGAACAAGAATACCGAATTTAAAGTACTTTTGCAGCCGGAAACTGATTCTATCAAATCAGTTTCCGGCCTTTTTTCCTTAAACCATCCCTCTATACAAGAGAATAACACACGTGCAACAAAACGCATCAATTTAAAAACAGATAAATAAGAAGTATGAAAAGTAGAATTGTTTTATTTGCATTTTGCTTAGCCCTTCTGTCCAGTTGCGGCAATAAGGGCAATGACACGGGAAAAGTCCCAGAATATGCAGTACAGGAATTACAAAAATCAACTGCAAATCTAACGACAGCTTATCCGGCTACTATTAAAGGTAAACAAGACGTAGAAATTCGTCCGCAGGTTTCCGGTTTCATCACTAAATTATGTGTTGATGAAGGAGCTACCGTGCGCAAAGGACAAGTACTGTTCATTGTCGACCCTACTCAGTACGAAGCAGCCGTACGCACTGCCAAAGCAGCAGTTGCCACAGCCGAAGCGGCAGTGAGCACTCAACAAATGACGTATGACAACAAAAAAGAGCTGAACAAGAAACAAATCATCAGCGACTATGATCTGGCAATGGCAGAAAACTCTCTGGCACAAACCAAGGCACAACTGGCCCAAGCTAAGGCACAACTGACCACTGCTCAGCAGAATTTATCATTTACACAAGTCAAGAGTCCGTCAGACGGTGTAATCAACAATATTCCTTATCGTGTAGGAGCGCTTGTCAGCCCTTCTATCGCTACGCCCATGACTACCGTATCCGAGATCGATGAAGTGTATGTATACTTCTCCATGACAGAAAAAGAATTACTGGCTATGACTAAATCCGGAAGTACCATCAAAGAAGAAATCAGCAAAATACCAACTATCAAGCTGCAGCTGATTGATGGCTCCACATACGCCATGGAAGGTAAGGTAGACGCTATCACAGGCGTTATCGACCAGTCTACCGGTTCGGTAAGTATCCGTGCTATTTTCCCCAACAAGGAACATGTGTTGCGCAGTGGAGGTACTGCCAACGTTCTGATTCCTTACAACATGGAAAACGTTATCAGCATCCCGCAATCGGCAACAGTGGAAATCCAGGACAAGAAATTCGTTTATGTGTTACAACCGGACAACACGTTAAAATATACGGAAATCGGCATTTTCAACTTGGATAACGGAAAAGAATATCTGGTCACTTCCGGATTGAATGCAGGAGATAAAATCGTAATCGAAGGTGTACAAAACCTGAAAGACGGTCAGAAGATTCAACCGATCACCCCCGCACAAAAAGAAGCGAACTACCAACAACATTTGAAAGACCAACATGACGGTAACCTAGCCACAGCTTTCAATTAATAATCAGATAATCGTATGAAATTAGATAGATTTATTAACCGTCCGGTACTATCAACCGTTATTTCTATCCTGATAGTCATCTTGGGAGCTATCGGATTGGCAACACTGCCTATCACGCAGTATCCGGACATCGCACCTCCTACCGTATCGGTAAGAGCCACATATACGGGTGCGAGTGCATCGACCGTATTGAACTCCGTAATCGCTCCGTTGGAAGAACAGATCAATGGTGTAGAAAACATGATGTATATGACCTCCAACGCCTCTAACACTGGTGCCGGAGATATTTCCATTTACTTCAAACAGGGAACAGACCCGGATATGGCTGCCGTCAATGTGCAGAATCGTGTTTCCATGGCACAAGGACTACTGCCTGCCGAAGTAACCAAAGTCGGCGTGACAACACAGAAACGTCAGACTTCTATGCTGGTGGTATTTTCCCTTTATGACGAAAGCGATACATACACAGAAGCATTTATCGAGAACTACGCAAAAATCAACTTGATTCCGCAAGTTCAACGCGTACCGGGTGTAGGTGACGCCTCTGTAATGGGACAGGACTACTCCATGCGTATCTGGTTGCGTCCGGACGTAATGGCGCAATACAAGTTGGTTCCGGGTGATGTGTCCGCAGCGCTGGCAGAACAGAACGTGGAAGCTGCTCCGGGACAATTCGGTGAACGCAGTAACCAGACTTTCCAATATACTATCCGTTACAAAGGTCGTCTGCAACAGCCAGAAGAGTTCGAGAATATCGTCATCAAGTCTTTGCCCGACGGTGAAGTGCTTCGTTTGAACGACATCGCCGAAATCCAGTTAGACCGCTTGGGATACAACTTTACTAACCGTGTAAACGGCCATAAAGCAGTAACCTGTATTGTTTATCAGATGGCAGGGACAAACGCGACACAAACCATCAGTGACATTCAAGCATTACTGGATGAAGCCTCCCAATCACTGCCGGCCGGTTTGAAGATAAACGTTTCCATGAATGCCAACGACTTCTTGTTCGCTTCAATTCATGAGGTATTGAAAACATTGATTGAGGCATTCATCCTGGTATTTATTGTAGTATATATCTTCTTGCAGGATTTACGTTCTACATTGATTCCTACTATTGCCATTCCGGTAGCTCTTATCGGTACATTCTTCATACTGTCTTTAGTGGGATTCAGTTTGAACTTGCTAACGTTATGTGCGCTTGTGCTCGCCATTGCGATTGTGGTCGATGACGCCATTGTGGTTGTCGAGGGTGTACACGCCAAGTTGGACCAGGGCTACACTTCCGCCCGTCTGGCTTCTATCGACGCGATGAACGAGTTAGGTGGCGCTATCGTATCCATTACACTAGTCATGATGGCCGTGTTTGTTCCGGTAAGCTTCATGGGTGGAACGGCAGGAACATTTTACCGCCAGTTTGGTATGACAATGGCTATTGCCATTGGTCTGTCCGCCTTGAATGCTTTGACATTAAGCCCCGCCTTGTGTGCTGTTCTTCTGAAACCGCATAAACAGGAAGGTTCCGAAGATATTCCTCCATTGAAGGAGCGTATGAAGACAGCCTATAAAACGGCTCATACAACAATGATCAACAGATACACCGAAGCTATCGGAAAGATGCTGCATCCGGGAATCACACTCACATTCACACTTGTTGCCATACTTGGTATGATCTTCGGCCTTTTCAACATCAATCCGATAATTACTGCCATCTTCATACTTCTTAGTATTTTGGCATTAATCGGAATGAGTACGAATAAATTCAAGAACAGATTCAACGATACCTATGAATCTATTTTGAAACGGTACAAGAAACGCGTATTGTTCTTCATTCAAAAGAAGTGGTTGTCTATGGGACTGGTCGTTGCTTCCATTGCCTTACTTATGTTCTTCATGAACACCACTCCGACAGGTATGGTACCCAATGAAGACACCGGTACATTGATGGGAGCTGTAACCTTGCCTCCGGGTACATCACAAGACCACTCGGAAGAAATCTTGGCACGTGTAGACAGTCTGATTGCCTCTGATCCTGCCGTAGCTTCACGCACATTGATTTCCGGTTTCAGTTTCATCGGTGGACAAGGCCCATCCTACGGTTCTTTCATCATCAAGTTGAAAGACTGGGACGACCGTTCAATGATACAGAACTCTGACGTTGTCGTAGGTTCCTTATATATGCGTGCACAAAAAATCATCAAAGAAGCACAGGTATTGTTCTTCGCTCCACCGATGATTCCGGGTTACTCGGCATCTACGGATATTGAAGTGAACATGCAGGACAAGACGGGTGGAGACCTGAACAAGTTCTTCGATGTGGTCAACGATTATACCGCTGCGCTGGAAGCCCGTCCTGAAATCAATTCGGCGAAGACAACATTCAACCCGAATTTCCCGCAATACATGATTGATATTGACGCGGCGGCTTGTAAGAAAGCAGGCATCAGCCCGAGTGACATCCTTACTACCATGCAAGGATATTATGGTGGTCTGTATGCATCCAACTTCAACCGTTTCGGTAAGATGTATCGTGTAATGATTCAGTCAGACCCGCTATCACGTAAGAACCTGGAATCCTTGAAAAATATCAAGGTTCGCAACAGTGCCGGCGAAATGGCTCCTATCTCACAATTCATCACTGTTGATAAAGTATATGGTCCGGATATCATCAGCCGTTTCAACCTTTACACTTCCATGAAAGTGATGGTGGCTCCTGCCAGCGGTTATACATCCGGTCAGGCATTGACTGCGTTGGCAGAAGTAGCCGGTCAAAATCTTCCGGCCGGTTATACTTACGAATTGGGTGGTATGGCACGTGAAGAGGCACAGAGCAGTGGAAGTGCTACCGGATTGATTTTCATCCTCTGCTTCGTATTCGTTTACCTGTTGCTGAGTGCACAGTACGAAAGTTATATACTTCCGTTGGCCGTGTTGCTGTCCGTTCCGTTCGGTCTGTTAGGCAGCTTCCTGTTTGTCAACGGAGTGAGCGCTATCGGTAATATCTCGATGTTAAAGATGATTCTCGGTACGATGTCCAACAATATCTATATGCAGATTGCGTTAATCATGTTGATGGGTCTGTTGGCGAAAAATGCAATTCTGATTGTAGAGTTCGCCCTCGATCGTCGTAAGATGGGCATGAGTATCACGTGGGCAGCCGTATTAGGTGCCGGTGCCCGTCTCCGTCCTATCTTAATGACATCATTGGCGATGGTAGTCGGATTACTTCCGTTAATGTTCGCCTTCGGAGTAGGTGCTCACGGTAACCGTACACTAGGTACTGCCTCTATCGGTGGTATGTTAATCGGTATGATTTGCCAAATTTTCATCGTTCCTGCCTTGTTTGTTATCTTCCAGTATCTGCAAGAGAAAGTTAAACCGATGGAATGGGAAGATATTGACAATACAGATGCTGTAACAGAGATTGAACAATACGCTAAATAATGAAATTCGATATGAAGAAACAGATTCTATATATGGTGTGTGCAACTGCTCTCCTGAGTAGCTGCCACATCTATAAGTCGTATGACAGACCCGAAGACATTACTACTTCCGGGCTGTATCGTGACCCAATTGCGGAGAATGATACACTGGTTTCGGATACAACCAACTTCGGCAATCTGCCGTGGAGAGAAGTCTTCACCGACCCGCAGTTACAGTCTCTCATCGAAGCGGGACTGAAACAAAACACTGACCTCTTGACCGCTGCCCAAAATGTAAAAGCAGCAGAAGCATCTCTGCTGTCGGCACGCCTGGCTTATGCTCCGTCCTTGGGACTGTCTCCGCAAGGAACAATCAGCAGCTTTGACAAGAATGCAGCTACCAAAACCTATTCATTGCCCGTCACTGCCAGCTGGCAAGTCGACTTGTTCGGGCAGTTGCTGAACTCCAAACGGAATGCTCAGGTCACTTTAAAGCAGACGAAAGCTTACCGTCAGGCTGTACAAACGCAAGTTATCTCCAACATTGCCAATATGTATTATACACTAATGATGTTGGACCGTCAGTTGGAAATAACCAAGTCTACAGCCGAAATCCTGAAAAAGAATGCCGAAACAATGGAAGCGATGAAAGACGCTGCCATGTACAATATCAATTCAACCGGTGTAGAACAAAGCAAGGCTGCTTATGCCCAAGTGCTTGCCAGCATTCCGGACATCGAGCAGAGTATCCGTGAAACGGAAAATGCTCTGTCTACATTTTTGGGTGAAGCTCCGCACGCTATCAAACGCGGTACACTGGAAGCACAAGTACTTCCGACAGAACTTTCTGCCGGTGTACCTATCCAGTTATTATCCAACCGTCCGGACGTAAAAGCTGCAGAAATGGCTTTGGCTAGTTGCTACTATAATACAAACTCCGCACGTGCCGCTTTCTATCCGCAGATTACTCTTAGCGGTTCTGCCGGGTGGACAAACAGTGCCGGAAGTGCGATTATCAATCCGGGCAAGTTACTGGCTTCTGCAGTCGGTTCTCTGACACAACCTCTATTCTATCGGGGACAAAACATCGCTCGTCTGAAAGCTGCAAAAGCACAAGAAGAATCAGCGAAACTATCCTTCCAGCAGGCACTATTGAATGCCGGAAGTGAGGTCAGCAATGCGCTAAGTTTATACCAAAAAACCAGCGAAAAGGTAGAATCTCGCCGGTTACAAGTAGAATCTGCTAAAAAAGCTTCGGAAGATACAAAAGAATTGTTTAACTTAGGGACTTCAACTTATCTGGAAGTACTGTCGGCACAGCAATCTTATCTGAGCGCGCAAATCTCACAGGTTTCCGATTGCTTCGATCAGATGCAGGCTGTAGTCAGCCTTTACCAGGCTCTAGGTGGTGGAAGAGAAGAATAACTTTAAACATATACTATTATGATTAGTCCGTTAGCTTACGTAGACCCCGAAGCAAAACTTGGCAAGAATGTAACTGTCCTGCCGTTTGCCTACATTGAAAAGAATGTGGAAATCGGAGATGACTGCGTCATCATGTCTTATGCCAGTATCCTGCAAGGTACTAAAATGGGAAAAGGAAACAAGATACATCAGAATGCTGTCCTGGGAGCGGAACCGCAAGATTTCCACTACACGGGAGAAGAAAGTAGCCTGATTATCGGTGACAACAACGATATCCGCGAAAATGTGGTAATCAGCCGTGCTACCTTTGGCGGCAATGCTACCAAGATCGGTAACGGAAATTACCTAATGGATAAAGTACACCTCTGCCATGACGTACAAATCAACAATAACTGTGTGGTAGGTATCGGTACGACTATTGCAGGAGAATGCACACTGGATGACTGCGTGATTCTAAGTGGAAATGTCACTCTGCACCAATACTGCCACATCGGTAGCTGGACACTTGTACAGAGTGGTTGCCGTATTTCTAAAGATGTACCTCCGTATGTAATTATGTCCGGAAATCCCGTTGCATACCATGGAGTGAACGCGGTGGTTCTTTCACAACATCACAATACATCCGAAAGGATCCTCCGTCACATCGCCAATGCATACAGACTGATTTACCAAGGTAATTTCAGTATTCAGGATGCTGTACAGAAGATTGTCGACCAGGTCCCGATGAGTGAAGAAATCGAGAATATCGTTAACTTCGTGAAGGCTTCGGAACGAGGAATCGTGAAATAAGCAAAGTTACTTTTCAATATTGAAAGGGTGACGCCTAATAAAAAAGCGTCACCCTTTCTGTTTATAGTAGGGCGACGCTCTGTGAGTTATTATTTCGTTTCCGTTTCGTAATTATTCAAACTCCAACGTACCAAAGAAGTCGGGACGGTGGAAGTCCGGGTTCTCTATTTTTATCGGATTCCATGAAAGGAAGTGGGGGGTCTGCAATTCGTCACCACACTTGTAAAAGTTAGCTTTTATCTCCTTCTCATCGAGTGATTCGATCTGATGCTTAAAGAATACAGCATAGGGAATAATCAAGGCAACTTCCCAATCAGTTTCTTCCACACGTTCTTCAAAAGGTGTATCACCCAAACTTGACCAGCGCTGCACAAGGTCAGTCACTTCCTTCGGAGCGTGTTCTCTACCGTTGCGGGCAGGACCGACACCTATCAGGATTGTTCCGATGCAGTTGCACTCTATATTATAATACACCCCGTCACCTGCCGGAATAGAAAAGAATTCCACACAGGAATCAGTCCATACAGAACCGTTGTCCGTTCCGTATCTGGCACGCACACTCGCTTCTTTAACTTTAAAATGTAACAAGATAGAGTTCTTCGTGTGAGCAATGCGAAAGTTTACTTTGGGTTTGTAGGGATATTCAGCCCAATTAACACATTGAACCGGTTGAAAATCTATCTTTTCTTCATCAAATAATCGGGGAAGCGAACAAGCCTCCACGTTAGCCGCACTAATTTTCTTTACTTTCATATTTCTATTGTTTGGATGATACAAATATAGTTACTTTCTTCTAATAAGGTTCACTGAAATGAAATAAAAACAACATATTTTGTATAAATGCTAATTATCAACTACTTAAACAATATTAAGAAAAAGATAATGTTTAACCCTCCCCTCTAACTGGAGACAAAGATAGAAAGTTCTATTAAGCGGTATTTAAGACAGGAATTTCCGGTATTCACTCCGAAGCCGGTTTTGTATGGCGATAATCATATTTTTCTATTCTCCACTGCTTTATACAGTTTTCCATAGGTGATAAAAGAACGTTTCTGTAATGCATCATATTCCTCTGCATGATTTTGTATTTTTATATAGATAAGAAGATGTAATATAAATATATCAGATTCAATCTGAACGGTGCTTCCCTGAACAGGTTACCGGCTTTTTAAACAAATACTTGTAACTTGACCAATATGGTTAGAGTACATGTATTCATTCCTTTAAATACCAACTGCATCATACCATCTTAATTTATACGCTATTTATAGTCGGATTACAAAGAATTTCCCTACATTTGTTACGTTAATCTATGAGATCTCTCATTAATGTCCTGTCTACTAAAGAACTGCAATATTTCAAAGAACAATTTTTATATTAATAGGACAATAATGTGGTATTATAAGATATAGCTATATTATGAAGAACCTAAAAAGAATAATTTTTATACTACTCATCATCCTTCCTCTCCGTGTTTTTGCCGACTATGAGCATTTTAAACTTTGGGATATGTCGGATGGTCTATCCAATAATACAGTGAAATCTATCACCCAAGATCATTTGGGATTCATTTGGTTGGGAACATTCGACGGATTGTGCAAATTTGACGGAGTCGATTTTACTATCTTCAGACATGACTCCCAAGATAGTTTGTCTATCATCAATAACTATGTGGAAGTCGTAGCTTCGTTGGGAGATGAACTTTGGGTAGGAACCGAACGGGGATTGAATCTTTATTCTTATAAAGAGAATAATTTTCGTTTGTGCGAATGGATTCTTCCGACAGGTGAAAGACAAAAGATAACGGAAAGCATCAAAAATATCGTAGTGAATCAAGAGAGTGTCTTTATATTGACCTTTTCGCATCAACTATTGGTGCGTAAAGAAGGATGTGTCTTTGAACCGTGTGACTATAAAAAGAATATAGAATGGCTGTCTATTTCAGGCTATAAAGAGGGTTTATTGATCGGACATGCCACCGATGGTTTGTATGTCATTGATCCCGATGAAATGAGGATTCGGGCTCATTTCCCGTTTGACTCAAAGATACTGAGCGACTGTCTGTATTACAGTACAAATAAAGATATGATTTTTCTTGGTTTTGGTATAGGCTATCCAAGTCTCGCTTTTAGGATGAACAAAGAGAATAGCCTTGAAAAGTTGGAAGTCAGGATACCGTCAAGCGTAAAGACAATTGTCGATTATAAAGATGAAACATTATTTGGAACAGATGGAAACGGGCTGATGGTTTTTAATGAATCAGGATGTTCCGACATTTCTTCGGGAGAAAGTGATATGAGTAGTGACGCCATTTATTCATTGTTTGTAGATCGGAGACAGAATCTTTGGATTGGTACATACCGGGGAGGGCTGAATGCAAGTTCGGAACATTACGACTGGTTTCAGTCTTTCTGCATACAAAATAAAAAACTCTCGTATGATATGGTAACCGCTGTCGTTTCTCAAAAGGAACGGTTGTATGTGGGACTGGACGGCGGAGGACTGAATATTTATGATGTAAAAAATGACAAGCTACTGAAATATACAACGCATAATAGCGGCATTTCGGGAGACAATCTTTTGTCGTTATCAGTGGATGATGATTTCGCCTGGTTGGGAATATATGGCAAGGGACTCAGTCGCTATTCACTATCCGGTCACACTTTTAAGAATTATGTCTTGCCACCGGTTAAAGATAAAGAGAGTGCAAATAGAATATGGCAGATAAAGGACGATGGTGAGGGTAATATTTGGATTATAGCCGAAGACGTTTATTGTTTCAATAAAAAGAGCGAGACATTCACGGTAATCGACAATCTGAGTAACCTGAATGCTTTGAATATTATATTTGAAAACGATGTCATTTGGCTTTGTACGATGGGATATGGGCTTTATAAATTTGACCGGAAGACGACAGAACCTCTTGAACATTACTTTAAAGAATCAGAAAAAACGCCCATCCCCGGTAATATGGTACGGTATATGTTCATTGATTCCCGGAATCAAGTATGGTTCTCGATAGAATATGCCGGTTTATATAAATTAGACCAAAGTTCCGGGGAAGTCACTCCGTATGGAGTTGAAAGTGGCCTGACGGATACAAATGTAGTGGGGATGTTGGAAGACAAGTCCGGTTATTTATGGGTGAGTACATATAATGGCTTGTTCCGCTATAATCCTGTCAATGGAAAGTTTATTCGTTTTGGTAAGGAAGATAACTTGACTTCTACCCAATTCAATTATAACGCATGTTTTCAAGAGGGTGATACAATGTATTTTGGAAGTACGGGAGGATTGTTCAGTTTCAAACCGGAAGATATTAAATATGACGGTGAACAGGTCAATCATGTGTATTTTACCAATCTTGAACTGTTGAATCATGAGAATAAAGTTGTGAGTCTCTATGGCATACAACCGGAGGATATACACTTGTCATATGATCAGAACTTCTTTACGATTCATTTCTCAACGCCGGAGTTGATTTCCCCTGACAAGGTACAATTCTCTTGTTATATGGAGAATTTTGAAAACGGCTGGTCTGAAATCTCCCATGCCCGACAGATATCCTATACTAATATTCCCCCCGGAGAATATTATTTTTATGTCAAGGCTTCCGACAATGAAGGGCAATGGACCGATAAGGCATCCTGCCTGAAGATTATTATCACACCCCCTTGGTGGAAAACCACTTGGGCATTGTCGCTTTGGGGCCTGCTAATCCTGGGACTTATCATTTTTATATTCTGGCTATACCGTCATGAATTGAATATAAAACATTTGGTACATTTGAATGAGATAGAGAAGAAAGCGGCTAAGAATATTAACGAAGCAAAGCTAAGCTTTTATACGAATATTACGCATGAACTGCGTACGCCTATTTTTTTGATAACCTCTCCTTTGGAGGAACTTCTAACGAGTAGGGAGGGCAGAGGGCCTGTTTCGGTTCCTAAATCTTTCCTGGTGAGTATGTACAGGAACGCTATGAAACTGAACAAGCTGATTAGCCGAATTATAGACTTCCGTAAACTGGAGTCCGGAAAGTTGAAACTCGAGCCGCAATCACTAAATCTGGTCACTTTCTGTAAAGACTTGACGGTGGATTATGAAGCTCTCTGCCAGCAGAAGAATATTATTTTTCATTTCTTGCCGTCACGGACAATTATTCGTGTCGAGTTTGATCCCGAAAAGATGGAGATTCTTTTGTCCAATCTCATTTCCAATGCTTTTAAATATACCCCGGAAGGAGGGAAAATCGTATTATCTATCGATGAAACGGACGAAAAAGTAACGCTAGTGGTTGAAGACAATGGCATCGGCATTCAAAAAGAATTTCAGGAAGTTATATTCGATCGCTTTTTCCAGATAGAAAATACCGAAATATTCTCTACGGGGGATGGTATCGGGCTTTCCTTTGTAAAGCACTTGGTCGAACTGCATGACGGAACGATACGCGTGGAAAGTGAACTGAACAAAGGGGCTAAATTTATAGTTGAGCTTCCCAAAAAAGAAAGAGTGGATGAACCTGTTTCTTCGGAAGAAGAAATCATTATTGTGCCGAAATCTGTAAAAGAGAATATGCTTGTCGTGACAGAGTCGGCCTCTTCCCCGGCAGCCCCCCACACCTTATTAATAATAGATGACGAGAGCGAGATACTCGATATGCTGGAGTGCTTCTTAAGCAGTGATTTTAAGATATTAAAGGCAAGTAATGGTATAGACGGACTTTCTTTGGTGCAAACCACATTACCCGATATCGTAATCTGCGATGTGATGATGCCTAAAATGAATGGGACGGATTTCTTGCAATTGATGAAAGGAGATAAAAAACTGGCCCATATTCCTGTCATTATGTTGACTGCCAAAACCTCGGAGGAGGACCAAATGGTGGCTTTTGATTGTGGCGCAGATGCTTATCTGACCAAACCGATTTCATTGAAATATCTCCGTAAACGGATCGATCAACTGTTGGCGCGTGTAGAATCGGCAGAGATGGTGAACTCATTGACGAAAACGGAAAAGAAATATTCCAAAGAAGAACAGAAGTTCCTGTTGAAGTGTCGGGAGATTATTGATAATAACCTGAATAATTCCAGTTTTGAGATAATGGCTTTTGCGGAACAAATGGGGATGAGTCATTCCACCTTGTACCGTAAAATAAAAGGGATGACCGGACTGACCGTTGTTGAATTTATAAATGAATACCGCCTGTTCAAAGCCGTCCAATATTTTAAGGAAGGCGAGACGAATATCGGTACTGTATGTTCCAAATGCGGATTCAATGATGTGAAACATTTCCGTGATCTTTTCAAACGTAAGATGAATATGACTCCCAAGCAATATGTGTTGAGTTTATAGCTGGATCAGATTATCTGATTCATTTATTCACCACGAATTGCCCCGAATCGCCCAATAGCCGAATTTCACCCTAAAAAAGCCGAATTACTTCCCTTTTAGGCAATGCATCCTGCTTAGTTTTGCGACAAAACGAGGGTGCAATGCCTTGAATAGTTAATTTTAAAATCAGTTTTATGGAAAAACATTTTTTCTTTATTTCGTTAAGGAAGACTTTATTCCTGACAGCGACATTTGTTTTATTAATAGGAAACACGCAACCTTCCTATGCAATGCTAGGAGTAGACGAGGAGTTGCAGGTTATGCAGAACGGCATAGTCAAGGGACGAATCGTCGACACAAACGGAGAAGCGGTGATTGGAGCCAATGTAAAGTTAAAAGGAAGCAATCAAGGAACTATTACTGATGTGGATGGAAACTTTTCTTTGGAAAATGTATCGGAAGATATCCTAATTGTATCTTATATTGGCTTTGAAGAGCAAGAAGTTGCCATTAAAGGGCGGAAGTATGTAAAAGTCATATTGAAAGAGAATTCGCAGCTTCTTGATGAAGTCGTTGTAGTGGGATATGGCGCACAGAAAAAGGTGAATCTGACTGGAGCAGTGGCGAGTCTTGATGTGAAACAACTAGAGAGTCGACCTATTACCAGTGCTTCGCAGAGCTTGGCAGGTAAGATAGCAGGTGTACATATTGCACAATCGTCCGGTATGGCAGGTGCAGACGGTGCGCAGATCACCATTCGCGGACTCGGTACGTTGAATAATACTTCTCCTCTTATCTTGATTGATGGGGTTATTTCTCCGAATATGGATGTAGTAAATCCAGCGGATATTGAAAGTATCTCTGTCTTGAAAGATGCTGCATCGGCTTCTATATACGGTTCGCAAGCTGCGAATGGTGTTGTATTGGTCAGTACAAAGAAAGGAAAAGCAGAAGGGAAGTCAACTTTTAATGTAAGTGCAGGCCTTTCTTGGTCTAAGATGACTGACCAGAGTAGGCCGGACATGGTGACGGATCCAGAAACATTTATGCTCCTGATGAATGAGGCGCGAATCAACTCCGGATTAGAGTCAGCTTTTCCGGATGAAGTAATTGAAAGATACCGTACACCTAAATTCAGGGATGCGTGTTCTACCGATTGGTTTGATCAGATTTTTCGCACGGCTACTACCCAGGAATACAATATGAGTGCAAGCGGCGGAAATAATAAGACCAAATATTACTTTTCTTTAGGCTATATGGACCAGGGATCCATAGCATCCAGTGGTAACTATAAACGGATTACTGCCCGTCTGAACCTGGATACTTATGTACTTCCCAAATTAAAGATCGGAGCATCTATTGGTTATACTTACGGCGATCAGCGCACTCCGAACGGAAGTGTAGATGAGGTCTTTGCGCTTGACCTGATGCGTGCCAATCCTCTGAATCCGGCCTATAACTCAGACGGTACGATTGCGATGCCCGATAATACGACTTTGTCCTATACGGGACAGGTGCAAGGAGAGAATCCATTGACCAAGATGCTTTACAATGAGATTCATCAGAAAAACAATAACATTTACGGTAATGCTTTCTTGAGTTGGGACATTTTTCCTGAACTGAAAGTGTATGCATACCTCAATGCAAATGTGCAATTAAGAGATTATAGTGAGTGGAAGGGCTGTCCGGAGGTTAAAAATTGGCGATATGAGGAACTGCTTGCGGAAGGCGCCGATATGGAAGATGTGATTAGTGACGGTTATTATGGAAACGGAAGTTTGAAGATGTCGTCAGCCAGAGATTACCGGATTAACCCGTATGTTCAGATGGAATATTCCAAGTCAATTGGCCGGCATCATATGAGAGCCATGGTTGCTGCCAGCTATGAAGCGACCAATTACGACTATTTTGATACATCCAGAGGAAAGTACATCTCCAATTATGTGCATATTCTCGATTCAGGAGATCCTTCCACAGTGCAAAATAGCAGCAGTATGACACAATATGCCATTCTTTCCCAATTCGGACGTGTGAACTATGATTTTGCAGACAAGTATCTTTTCGAATTTAATCTGCGTCGTGACGGTTCTTCCAGATTCGGTTCCAATTTCAAGTATGGTATATTCCCTTCTTTCTCTGTGGGATGGGTGTTGACGCAGGAAAATTTCATGAAGAAGATTCCTACGATTAACTTTCTAAAACTGCGTGCTTCCTGGGGACAGCTCGGCAACCAGTATAGCAGCGATAATTTCCCTTATATTGCCAAGATCGGTTATGACGGTAATTATGTGTGGGGGAATGAGGTGGCAACAGGCGTTGTTCCGACTTCTTATGGTAACCCGGATATTCACTGGGAGACTACCAATGTGACGAATGTAGGTTTTAATCTTCATCTGTTCAATTCGGAGCTGGTGCTGGAAGGTGATTACTTTATGCGTAAGACAAAAGACATTTTATTCGATACGCCACTGCCGTACGAGACAGGATTCAAATCGGTGTTAACCAACCTGGCAGAAGTGCAAAACAGCGGTTTTGAATTATCGGCTACTTATCAGAAAAGATTGAAAGACTTCCATTTCTCCATTGGTGGTAATATGTCACATATTCAAAATAAGGTCAATGCCATAGACCCTGGAATGACCGGAGAGACCGACCGTCATATCAGTGGTAATAAAATTACGACTCGCAATAAACCGATGAATTCCTATTATATGTTGAAATGGACCGGCAAGATTTATCAGACTCAGGAAGAAGTGGATAACTCTCCCCATGTGAAAGGAGCAGGACCGGGTGACTTGGTATTTGAAGATATCAGTGGCCCTGAAGGAAAACCGGATGGAGTGATTGATGCCAATGACCGTCAGATATTGGGAACGGAATATCCGGCATGGACATTTGGCGCAAATTTATCATTTGGGTATAAAGGTATAAATATCAGTGCCGATTTTCAGGGGATTGCAGATGCTTATACCTATGGAACATGCGAATATTATACTCCGACATTCCAAGGTTCCAATTTTGGCCAATATTGGACGAAACGTTGGACTCCGGAACATCCGAGTGAGACAGTCCCACGTTTGTGGGTTGAAAGCGGTCCTAATGTTGACTACGCCAACAGCTATTTCCTGATGGATAGAACTTATCTGCGTCTGAAGAATCTGGTTTTGAGCTATGACCTGCCGTTAAACATCATCCGTACGCTGAAGATGGAGAAAATGAGAGTATATGTTTCCGCTTCCAATTTATTCACCTGGACGAAGAAGGATTACCGGGGACTGGATCCGGAACGCTCCAACGGTGCAGGTGAACGAGGTGGTATTCCGCAAGCGATGACAGTGAAAATGGGTATTGATTTAACTTTCTAATAACTGAAACAGTATGAAAAAAATATATGTATTGCTTTTATCCGCTTTCTCGTTTATTATGTTGAGTGGGTGTAATGATTGGATTGAACTGGAGCCGAAAGATACGGTGGCTAATGAGAATTTCTTTAAGACGAAAGATGATTTTGACCAGGCTGTGACCGGTTTGTACTCCATGCTTCGCCCGTTGGACGACGAAGCCAAAGACGGAGCGTATTTTGGGAATCTGTATTGGGAAGTTTGTGCAGACGTATGCATGTATAAGAATAGTTGGACGCAGCCCTGGTTTGATATATCACGGGGTGAATTGAAATCCGTGACCGACAATGTCGCATCTTTATATCAGAAGGTGTATGCGGCTATTTCCTGGTCGAATACGATCATTGAACAGATAGAGGCCAAGCAATCGGAGTTTCCTGAGGACTTTGTGAATTATGTAAAAGGACAGGCGCATTTTGTGAGGGCTATATGTTACATCCGTCTGACAAGTCTTTGGGGGCCGGTTCCAATGATCGATCGTCTTTATCTTCCTTCCGAATCAAAGTTGCCGAGAAGCTCGGTTGATGATATAACGAACCAGCTGATTATCCCAGATCTTAAAATAGCTGTCAGCTGCCTGGAGATGACTCCTTATAATAACAAATGGGGACTTGCCACCAAACAAGCAGCTATGGGGATGAGAGTACGTGCTTATTTGTATAACAAGGATTATGAAAATACGGTGGAAGCTGCAAAGGAATTGATGGAACTTGATAAAACCTTAGAAAATTCCATGTTCTTGGACGATTATAAAAGCATATTCGCCAACTCGAATGAAAATAACCCAGAAATATTGTTCAGCCTGAAGTATGTAGCTAACGGAACCAAACAGGGAAGTACGTTCAATACTCCTTTTGGAAGCAAAATCCCCGGACTGCCGACAGGAAGCATGAATGGTTCATGGGCAACTGTATCTATCTTGCCGGAGTTTATTGATTCTTATCCATTGACTGACGGCAAGACGGTGGCTGAAGGATCTATGGTATATGATTCTCAGAATAAGTGGGCCAACCGTGGTCCCCGATTCGAAAGTACGTTTTATATTGGTGGTTATTCCGTCGTGAACGGTATGCCTTTCACCTCTGAGTATGTGTGCGGCATTGATGCACAGTGTGCGATAGATTATCCGTTAAATATCAACAAAGGATATATGAACGAAGATAAAAAGACAGAATGGTTGCAGGAAGACGAGTCCGATTTCATTATTCTGCGCTATACCGATGTGCTGTTGATGTATGCCGAAGCGAAAACGATGCTCGGGGATATAGACCAGTCTGTATTTGATATATTGGACGCAGTGAGAGACCGTGCCGGAATAGCACATGTGGCTCATACAACAGACCCGAAGGCTATGATGAAAATCATCCAGGATGAACGGAAATGGGAATTTGCTTTTGAAGGGTTGAGATACTTTGACATTCGTCGCTGGGGGATAGCTGCCGATGTGATTAATTCGATCACTTCCGACGAACTGTATAATTTCGGTTCGCACAAAGTCTTTGTTGCACCTGCCAACTATCTATGGCCTTTGCCGCAGGAAGCTACTGATGCCAATCCTAATCTGCTCCCCAATAATGAGGGATATTAATTTGAAACAAGAAGTAAACCAGTAAATAATAAGTAAATAATGAAACATATTATACATATCATAGTTTTGGCTGTTATTACAGTTGTATATATAAGCTGTGAAAAGGAAGATTATGCCCTTCAGCGTTTGAGTGCTCCTGCACAATTGACTGCTAGTCGCGGTGATACCTCAGTTTTCCTAAAATGGACGAAAGTGGAAGATGCTTCTTTTTATACATTGGTCAGAGGATTAAAAGTGATTGCAGATAGTTTGACGGTTGAATCTTATGAAGACGACTCTGCTCCTGATACATTGACTGAATATCGCATTTATGCTGTGGACAACCAAGGATGGCGTTCGGCTACTTACGCGGTGGATTCGGGTTATTTGGGAATCCCTGATGGCATTGAACCTCGTGTTCCTGCCAAGTTAGAAGCATCCGATACTAATATTGAAGGCTGTTTATTATCCTGGAGTGCAGGACGTTTTGCCACTTCGTATAAAGTGTATAAAAATGGTACGTTTTATAAAGAGGTGACAAACAAGGAGTTCCTGGATTATGCAGCTTCGGTGACGGGTGCTGAATATACTGTATATTCGGTCAACCACAATGGTATGTCGAAAGGTATTTCCGTGACCGGCAAAAAGGCTTATCAGTGTCTCGACGATTATGAAACCTACGAGATCGGAAGTGTGATTGAACCTTGGACATTTATTCAAGACCGTATCGGATATTATACAGAGGGGAATCCGCTTGTAACCAATGAAAGGCCTTTCAACGGAACTAAATCATTAAGCATTAAAAAAGGAAAAATAGAGTTGATGTTCGACTGGGGCGGAGTGTGGAATGACGGTTATTATACCATAAGTTTCATGACTTATAAGGCATCCGGCCCATTCAAACTTTATTCAGATTTTGGTATTGATGATACAGTTCAGGGTACAGGCGAATGGGTGCAATATAACTATCGGACCGGTCTGCTGAAAGCCGGAGATAAATTCAAGATGGTGATAGATTCAAGAGAGGATGACGATATTCTCTATGTGGACAATTTGTCGATAGAATACGCAAAAGAATAGTTCTATTTTGATGATACAGACATGAGAATATTATATCATTATTTCTTATTGACCGTTTTCCTTCTATTCAATGTACCGGATGTTGGTGCATCGAGACAACTCTTTGCCATACATCCGGTCATCTACCCTTATCCGGTTGAGCCGATGGAATATCCTGAATATTCCCGGCGTCCTTATCCGGCTCTTTCCTGGAGTGATTTCGATCATCGGACTCAATTCGTAGCCGGGCGGAATGTTCCGTCAAACGAAACTGAACTGGCTGATGTTCCGGGGTTGGTATATCGTCCTGGCGCTTCATTCTTAAAGAATCAGGAGTTTACGGGAAAGTTGCAATATATAGGAAAGCATGGAATGTATCTTCACAACATAGGTGGGTATGGACCGGGAAGTCCTTTTTATGGAAGTTTTGGTGAATATATCGTGCCGGAGTGGCAAACAGAGCAAATCAGAAAGCACCTGGGACACCGGTTTACCGGATTTGATGTAGGAGAACAGGATGGCCGGTTTAACTTTACCTATAAACAGATAATGGAACCGTACATTCCGGACCGCAGAAGACAGTATCTTGCTTCCCAGCCTTATTTTGACCGTGTCGCTGCAGATTTGGGAAACTGGTGCAGTTCGTTGAGTGTACTGTGGTACTGGCATTACATTCTAAAAGAAGGATATACGATTCTTGCAGGGGCGGAAACACAGAATAAGATTACCAACGGACAGGTGCAATATATGCATCTGCGCGGAGCGGGAAAGCAGTACGGTATCTTGTGGTTCGGTGATGTATCGGTGTTTGATACATGGGGATATAAGAATTACTCCCGAGACGAGAAATACGAGCGTGTGAATAAAGGAGGAAGTTTATCGTTGTTTAAACGCTCTTATTATACACAGTATATGTATAATGCAACGATACTCAGCATGGAGTCGGGATGGTGCGAAGGTCATTTTGCCACTAACAAGGGAGAATTGACTCCTATTGGTAAAATGCATACCGATTGTGCGAACTTTGTAGAGAAGTACGGACAGCCGGGCTGTATGGTTACACAAATCGCTTTACTCAATGATTTCTATTCCGGTTGGATGCCGGCAGACCATATCGCAGGCCGATTTCAGGTTTGGAACGGGATGGATTATGAAGCAGGTGACTTTCTTACGGATGCAATGATAAGTTTATTTTTCCCGAATTATGAACGGAGTGGCTTTTTTCATGATGAAACGGGAGCAATGTGTGCGACTCCTTATGGGGAGAATGCCGATGTTTTACACAGTGATGCACGTGTGGAAGTGATGAAACAGTATCCTGTCATGGTGGCTGCCGGAAACCTTTTCAGTGGTGGAATGGAGTTGGCGGATAAAGTGAAAGAGTATGTTCACAAGGGCGGTACTTTTATAGTTACGGCAGAAAATGCCGCACGTATTTGGCCGGAATGGAAAATCGGTAAAAGTAGAACCGTTCCGGCTGGAGGAATAGTCAGGATAGGAGAAAATGAACTTGTAGAACGGGGGAACTTTGAACTTTATCGGGCTTCTTTGCCCGATGAGGCTCATGTTCTGGCAATGATTGGCGGAGAGCCGGTAGCCGTTGACATTCCCGTTGGAAAGGGGCAAATTATACTTTCGCTTACAGCTTATGGCCTGAATGCTGCTCCCTTGGAATACAACAAGCCACCTACATGGATGCAAGGTGGTTTCAACACTTTTCTAGGCAGGCCATATAGTTTACTGAATCACTTCCGGTCGATAGTGGATGCAGTATTTAAATCTGTACAATTGTTTGAAGTGGGCGAGGGTCTTGGAGTGATAGTGAATTATCTGGAAGAAGGCAAATATCGGCTGGCGATTTATAACAATACACTGGAGAGCCTGCCTTTTTCAATACGTTCGAAGATTGGAAGGATAAAATCAATAGATGAACTTTCGACAGGAGACAAACTGTTTCAGGCTCAAGGATATTGGCCGAATGGGATACGGGGAGATATGAATGGAAAAGATAATGATTCGTATATTTTTGGAGGGGATATACGTTTGTTCGACGTATCCGTTGATGAAGAGAGAGTAGAATTGGCAGAGAAGATACAGCAGGCGAAATCTGTGAGTCACCGGCTGTTGGTATTTGACGATATCTTGTTCACCAAAGAAACAATCAGATATATGCCTACCTTTTTCGATTATTTTAGCGGAATATCCGTTGAGGGCGATAAGTTGTTACAGGCAGACAGCTACGCTTTGAAAGAACAGAATAAGTGGTTCTGCTTGCAGAAATTACAGATTACTGCGGATTTGCGGAAAGGATTTGCTTCAGGACGCTGGACGTTCGACAGTAGTCTGCCGCAGTATAAGCAAACCTTGATTGAGCTGAAGGAAATAGCAGATAAACTCTCGCTTCTTTATGGAGAAGATGTACTGTTTATACCGTCAACGCCGATAGGTTTTTCCATTCCCTCTGAATTAGCAGGTTTAAATTTTCAACTAGTGAAAAGTCCAGGACAAGGTATGCTCAAGTCAGCTGGCGATGGTTATGAATTGCTTGATACACCGAGTTTGGATTGGGAAACAGTTTATGGACTTCTGAAAAATAAGTTACCTGCCGCACAGCATATATCCGGTGGACAGCAATCGTCTCAACAGCATGTATTGCCCGATAATAGAAATCATATTCTGGCGTTGGACAGATACTCCAAAGGGATTCTTAAAGATATAGATGAAATTGATTGCTTCTATAACGCATTCGGCGGAGTCTGTGTGAGCGCGGAATACTTGGCAAATTATTCATTAGACGCACTTCGTGAAGAGAAGAAGTTACTTGATGAGCGTGGTATATCTATGGTGGTTAGTTTCATAGAAGAGATAAACCATTTCCCGGGCTTGACTTTATGTGATGCCGTTCCCGAATATTATGAGAAAAGCATGGATTATTATAAGAGGATACTGGATAAAATGGGGGAATTACAAATAGGTGTGGCATTATTTACGACGCATGGTCGGGTTGAGAGTGACAAGTATCCTGCGCAAAAGGTATATGTTGGGATGAAAAAGACCTTTCGTTATTTGTCGGAATATGGTGAGAAAAGGGGAGTTCGGTTACTGCTGACTAACACACGGTTCAGGATTGCAGATACAGTAGATAAACAGATAAAAATGATACGCGAGATAGGAGAAAGTAATATCGGGATAGCTTTGAATCTCAACCATCTTTCGGAAAGTGAGTCCGGCTTGTATGTACGGAAATTCCGTAAACAGTTGAGGGAACGATTGGGTGCAGTGATTCTGGGAGGTCCTGTTTCCTATAAACATTCGGAATACTTACCTGTCCCAAATAGTGACAAGTCGGTTCGGGTAGCGAATGATTTGGAGGGGGTATTGTTAATTGATAAGGTTTACCCTCTTGATAGAGAGCGTGTGTATAAGGACTGCCAATATATGGGTTGGATAAAGGAATGAGATAACATCTGTATTTATAATCGGATTTGGATAGAATATTATAATAAGAATTGGATATGAAACAAGAGAAATTAATTCTTCTTTTTTTGCTGTGTTTATTAAGTGATACCCTGTGTGCTAAAGTTCAGACAGACGAACTATGCCGGCAGAGTATCAATTTCAACCGGAATTGGAAGTATATGCAAGGTGATTACACAGGCGCTGAACGGACGGACTATGATGATAGTAGTTGGGAAACAATTGGAATACCTCATTCCTTCAGTATTCCTTATTTTATGTCGAAAGACTTTTATACAGGCTATGGCTGGTACAGGAAGTCTTTTGAATTAACTGCGAAAGATTTGAAACAACAGCTTTTCGTGGAGTTTGACGGAGTATTTCAGGAAGCGGAAGTCTTTGTTAACGGAAAGAAGGCAGGTACACATACCGGTGGTTATACAGGTTTCTATTTTGACATATCTTCAGCAGTCCGCATGGGAAATAATGTGATTGCCGTACGCGTAAATAATATTTGGAAAGCCAATGTAGCGCCCAGGGCGGGTGAACATGTGTTTAGCGGAGGTATATATCGTAATGTCCGGCTGGTGAGAAAGTCGCCTGTACATATTGACTGGTACGGTATATTTGCGACGACACCGGATTTGGCAGCGCATCAAGGCAAATCCTCGGTAGTCAGGGTTTGCACGGATATCTGTAACAAAACGAATAAAACGATGGAATTCAAACTCTTGACGGAAGTAAAAGATGCCGAAGGCCGAATACTTGTTTCTGTGGAGAATGAGGAGAAAGTGGAAGCTAATTCTATGAAGAAGCTTGAACAAATCACTGAAGCGGTCAATCATCCTACCTTATGGCATCCTCGCCATCCTTATCTGTATAAAGTAGTCAGTTCAGTCTATCAGGGGCAAATGTTGATAGACCGAGTAGAAACACCTTTCGGATTTCGTTGGTTTGAGTGGACTGCCGACAAAGGTTTTTTCCTGAACGGAGAACACTTGTTTTTCAAAGGAGTAAATGTACATCAGGATCAGGCAGGCTGGGGAGATGCCGTGACGGAAGCAGCCATGCGGCGAGATATCCTGTTGATGAAAGAGGCTGGCTTTGATCTCATTCGTGGTTCGCATTATCCTCATGCGCCTGCTTTTTCGCAAGCTTGCGATGAGGAAGGTATGTTATTCTGGTCGGAAGCGCCTTTTTGGGGAATCGGAGGTTTCAGACCAGATGGTTACTGGGACTCAAGTGCTTATCCGGTGGACAAGAAAGATGCACAAGCATTCGAAGCAAGCGCTTTGCAGCAGTTGGAGGAGATGATACGTATTCATCGTAATCATCCTTCTATCGTGGCGTGGAGCATGTGTAACGAAGCCTTTTTTTCTGCACCGGAGGCGATGAAAGGGGTACGTCGCCTATTAAAGAGAATGGTTGATTTGACTCATCAGCTCGATCCGTCACGTCCCGCAGCCATTGGAGGAGCGCAACGTCCGTTAGGGGATGAGAGAATAGATAAGATAGGTGATATCGGAGGATACAACGGAGATGGAGCAACGCAACCGGATTTTCAGAATCCGGGTATTCCGAATGTGGTATCCGAATATGGCAGTGTGACTGCCGAACGTCCGGGGGAATATAATCCTGGATGGGGCGATTTGCAAATGAACGATGGGTGGAAAGGAACTCCATGGCGCAGCGGGCAAGCGATATGGTGTGGCTTTGATCATGGAAGTATTGCCGGCAGTCAATTGGGAAAGATGGGAATTGTAGACTATTTCCGTATTCCCAAACGCTCCTGGTATTGGTATCGGAACGAATATACCCGGGTGGCACCACCGGAATGGGCGGGAGAAGGCGTTCCTGCGCAACTGCGATTAGAAGCATCTCGCACTGATAATATCCTTACTGACGGCACGGACGATGTGCAATTAATGGTTACGGTCCTGAATGCAGCGGGAAAACCTGTTAGTAATTCCCCTGCAGTAGAACTGAGATTAGTTTCCGGTCCGGGGGAATTTCCAACGGGAAATATGATTCGTTTTGAACCGGACAGTGATATCCGTATCATGGACGGGAAAGCGGCTATTGCTTTTCGCTCCTATTATGCGGGAACCTCTGTACTCGAAGCCACCTCTCCGGGACTGAAACCGGCACGTATAGAGATTGTTTTTCAGGGAAATGAGGCTTACAAAAAAGGGCTGACTCCTGAAGTGAGAGAGCGTTCTTATGTACGTTTTGTAAGAGAGAAGAAGGAGAAAGCGGTACAGGAGTTCGGTCGGAACAATCCTACTTTTTCCAGTAGCCATCACGAAAATCAAGTAGCGGGATTTGCTGCGGACGGTAATTTGCAAACCTATTGGCAGGCATCCAAAAATGATCCCGCTCCTTTTTGGATATTGGATACGGAGAAAGAGCTTGAATTGAAGAATATTCAGGTTCGATTTCCGAAGGAAAGCATCTATCGCTATGTCCTTGAAGTGTCGGGAGATAAAGTACATTGGACAGTCGTGTCAGACAAACAGGCTAATAGGAGAAAAGAATCGCATATTGCTATGGATTTTCCTGATGCCGGGGTTCGTGCACGCTTTGTACGTATCCGGTTTGTGAAGAAGTCACCGGCAGTTATTGCAGAGGTTACAGTAAGGGGAATTGTATGCGAATAAAATAAAATTGTTATAGTAATCGTTATATAGCTTATGTTATTGAGAAGAAATTTTATCAAGAGTATTTGTGTGCTTTTGCTTTTTGCCGGGCCGGTTGCGGGTGTTGAACAAAAGACAGAAACCGTTCCCATGCGACTATGGTATGACCGTCCCGCAACGAACTGGATGACCTCTGCCTTGCCTATTGGTAATGGAGAATTGGGAGCTTTGTTCTTTGGTGGTGTAGAGTCCGAGCAGATACTCTTTAACGAAAAGACTTTGTGGACAGGAAGCACTACCACCCGTGGGGCTTATCAGAAATTTGGTGATGTATGGATTCATTTTGATGGGCAGGAAGATGTCCGGGAATATCGTCGCGAACTTTCTTTGGATGAAGCTATAGGCAAAGTGAGTTATACGTCGGCTGGAACGCATTATTTACGGGAGTATTTCGCCAGTCGTCCCGATGAGGTAATTGTGCTCAGACTAAGTACACCGAAAGCCGGGAAGAAACTTAATTTTTCCGTCAGCCTTGCCGATGGACGTCCGGGCACCCGGCAAGAAATCACCAAAGATGGTATCCTGTTCCGTAGAAAACTGGATTTATTATCTTATGAAGCTCAATTAAAGGTCATTAATGAAGGCGGCACATTGGTGGCGGATAGCAATAAACTATGTGTGAATGCAGCCAATTCCGTCCTTATTCTATTGACAGCAGCGACCAATTATGATTTATCTTCTGCTACCTATGTGGGAGAAACTTCCGGACAACTGCATAAGCGCCTGACAGACCGGCTCGCACGGGCATCTGCAAAAGGTTATGATCAGCTGAAATCCACTCACCTGAATGATTATCAATCTCTTTTCAACCGCGTCCGGTTTGATTTGAGGACAGCAGCAAAGACAGGGGGAAAAATAGGAATGAAAACAGAAATCCCCTCTGTTCCCACGAATGAACTGGTACGCCTGCATAAAGAAGCTCTTTATTTGGATATGTTGTATTTTCAATATGGACGATACCTGATGATCGCTTCGTCTCGTGGAATGAATTTGCCGAATAATCTACAAGGGATATGGAATGGAGATAATGCTCCGCCCTGGGAATGTGATATTCATAGCAACATCAATATACAGATGAATTATTGGCCTGCTGAGGTCTGTAATCTTTCCGAATGTCACGAACCTTTCATCCGGTATATTGCCACTGAAGCTCTTCGCCCGGGTGGTAGCTGGCAACAATTAGCACGAAGTGAAGGACTCAGAGGATGGACTGTAAACACACAAAACAATATATTCGGCTACACGGATTGGAATATCAACCGTCCTGCGAATGCGTGGTACTGCATGCATCTGTGGAAGCATTATGCTTACACACAAGATATCAACTATCTGCGTTCTGTGGCCTATCCGGTCATGCGCAGTACCTGTGAATATTGGTTTGACAGGCTTCAATTAACGGCTGACGGCGTACTGCTTGCTCCGGCAGAGTGGTCGCCTGAACATGGACCTTGGGAAGATGGAGTGGCATATGCCCAACAACTGGTTTGGCAACTTTTCAGCGAAACCATGCAGGCTGTACGTGTCCTGCGAGGAGCAGGCATTCCGTTGGATGCAGATTTTGTAAGGAAGCTGTCGGAGAAGTTGAAACGCTTGGACAATGGTGTCACACTAGGTGCCTGGGGGCAAATACGTGAGTGGCGGGAAGATAGTCAGAAACTTGATACCTTGGGAAATCCCCATCGGCATCTCTCCCAATTGATAGCTCTTTATCCGGGTAATCAGATATCTTACTATAAAGACGCAAAATATGCAGATGCGGCAAAAAGAACGTTAGAATCACGTGGAGACTTGGGGACGGGGTGGAGCCGTGCCTGGAAAATCGCTGCCTGGGCACGCTTGCAGGATGGCGAACATGCTTACCGTTTGCTAAAATCTGCTCTTGACTTTTCTACACTTACAGTTATTAGCATGGATAACGACCAAGGTGGAGTTTATGAAAATCTTTTTGATTCGCATCCACCTTTCCAAATCGACGGTAATTTCGGAGCTACGGCAGGCATTGCCGAAATGTTACTGCAGAGTCATCAGGGATTTATCCACCTGTTGCCTGCCTTACCTTCTGTTTGGGCAAATGGCAGTGTGACGGGATTACGTGCGGAAGGAGACTTTACCTTTACAATGGAATGGAATGCCGGACGGCTAACACAATGTGCCGTTACTTCCGGTCATGGTGGAGAATGTCGGATATATTGCCCTGCTACCCGTTGGTTGAAAGTCAAAAATAGCAAGGGAGAAAAAATTACGATTTCTTCTATTGATAAAGATGTAATCTCCTTTTCTACTGTAAAAGGGGAGACTTATAACTTTTCCATATTGAAATAATAGTCTCTGCTACCCTCTTTGTTCCAAAGCCTGGTGAAACAAAGAGGGTAGCAGAGACTATTTTCGTTTGTAGTAAACTACAACATAGGTTGTAATTGCTTTCTTTGTATCCAAATTGGGCAAGTTAAAATTCAACTCAAATTTAAAAAAATTTGCTCTTGATTCACCTCCATGATTAGTTTTTATGATTAATTATCATGGTTGTTTTTTAGGGTTAAAATTACTCTTTTCTCAAATAGAATACTGATATCCAGTGCCCTTCATAAAACTTCTGACTAATTTTGCCTCTTTCGAATAAAAACAATATATTTGCCAGTAGTAATACCTTAAAAAACGAATTAGTGAGAAAAGTAATCCTTTTATTTCTGCTTTTTTTAAGCGTAGACACCGTCCGTACACAAGGACAGAACATCACTTTCAGCCATTTGACCACTGATGATGGACTTTCTCAGTTTTCTGTCAACAGCATGTATATTGATGAACAGGGAATTATATGGATCGGTACGCGCGAGGGACTAAACCGGTATAACGGTAATGATATCAAGAGTTTCAAACTTAAAAAGAACGACCCGAACAGTCTGTTCAGTAATACCGTACTACGCATCACCGGAAATAGAAATGGTAAAGTGTACCTGCTCTGTACCGACGGTGTGGCGGAATTCGATCTGGCGACTCAAAGGTTTAAAACATTGTTGCAAGGGAATGTAGACGCTATTTACTTTAATGAGAAGTTATATATCGGAAAGAGGGAGGAAGTCTTTGTATACAATGAAAGTACGGGCAACTTCGATCTTTTCTATCATCTCGCGGGAAAAAACATCACTCTATCCTGCCTGCACCTGGATAAAAACAAAAATCTGTGGTTGGGGACTACCAGCAATGGCATATACTGCCTGTCGGAAGATAAAAACCTTTCCCGGCCTGTCACAAAAGGCAATATAACCAGTATCTATGAGGATTCTTCCAACGAACTGTGGATAGGGAGTTGGGAAGAAGGACTTTACCGTGTAAAAACAGACGGCAACATTGAAAATCTTCGCCATAATCCGATGAATACGAACAGTCTATGCTCCAATTTTGTCAGAAGTTGCTGCGAAGATAACTCCGGGGATTTATGGATAGGAACATTCAACGGACTGAACCGATATGACAGAGAAACAGGTCAGTTTCACCTTTACACCGCCAATGGAAACAGTCCCGACGGGCTTACCCATTCTTCTATCTGGTGCATCGTAAAAGACGGGCAGGGAACAATCTGGCTGGGAACTTACTTCGGCGGAGTGAATTACTTCAATCCTGAATATGAAATCTATACCCGCTATAAAGTGGGAGACACGGAGAAAGCAGGTTTGAGCAGCCCGATTGTAGGCAGAATGACGGAGGACAAGGACGGTAATTTATGGATTTGTACCGAAGGTGGTGGTGTAAACGTATACGACCGGATCAATAATACATACCGTTGGTATCGCCATGAGGAAGGGAGAAACAGTATTTCGCACAATAATGTAAAAGCCATCTATTACGACCGTGCTAACGAGATCATGTGGATAGGTACCCATTTGGGAGGATTAAACAAGCTCGACCTGCGTACCAACCGTTTTACAGTCTACCGGATGAAGGCGGGAGATCCGACCTCGTTACCCTCGGATATTGTTCGCGATATTATACCATATAAGGATAAGCTGGTAGTTGCCACACAGAAAGGTGTCTGCCTGTTCAGTCCGGCAACAGGTAGTTGTGAGCAGCTTTTTCAAGAAACAAAAGAAGGAAGAGGAATTGACATGGTGGCCAGCCTTTGTATAGACAATGACGGTACCCTATGGGTTGCCGCCACCGGAGAGGGTGTTTACTCTTATCGGTTCGACACTGGCAAGCTGACCAATTATCCGCATAACCCTGCCAATCCGAACAGTCTCAGCAACAACAACATTAACAACATTATGCAGGATAGTAACGGCAACCTGTGGTTCTCCACTTCCGGCAGCGGGCTTGACCGTTACCGCAAGGAAAGCGATGATTTCGAGAACTTTGATATGCAGAAAGACGGTTTATCCAGTGACTGCATTTACGAGGTATTCGAATCATCGATACAAAAAGGACATCTGTTGTTGATTACTAACCAGGGATTTTCAGAATTTGACTATCCGAACCAGAAGTTCTATAATTATGGCACGGAAAACGGATTCCCGTTGACCGCCGTCAATGAGAATGCGCTGTTTGTGACACACGACGGAGAAGTGTTTTTGGGTGGTATCCAGGGAATGATTTCTTTCTGGGAGAAGAAACTGCATTTTTCTCCCAAATCTTACAACATACTTCTTTCCCGTTTGCTGGTCAACGGTAAGGAAGTAACCCCCGGAGATGAAACCGGGATTCTGGAACAGTCAATCTGCCATACACCGGAGATTAAATTGAGGGCGAACCAATCAATGTTCAGCATTGAGTACGCCACTTCCAACTTCATCCCCGCCAACAGGGACGAAATTCTTTATCGTCTGGAAGGCTTCTCCGACGAATGGAATCATACGTATCGCAAACAGACGCTTATCACTTATACAAATCTGAATCCGGGCAAGTACACACTTGTCATCAAATCACAGCGGGACGGGATCAAAGAAGCCAAACTGCTGATTATCGTCCTTCCGTCCTGGTATGAGACATGGTGGGCTTATCTGATTTATACCATCGTCACTATCAGCCTGTTGTGGTATCTTATCCAGAACTATAATTCAAGAATCAAACTCCGCGAGTCATTGAAGTACGAAAAGAAGCATATCGAAGACCTGGAAGCACTGAACCAGTCGAAACTCCGCTTCTTTACGAATATCTCGCACGAGTTCCGTACTCCGTTGACACTAATCGTCGGACAGGTGGAGACGTTGTTGCAGGTACAGACGTTCACACCCAATATATATAATAAGGTATTGGGAATTTACAAGAACAGTCTCCAGTTGCGGGAACTGATTACCGAGTTACTCGATTTCCGGAAGCAGGAACAGGGACACATGAAAATCAAAGTAAGCCGGCACAACCTGGTGAATTTCCTGTATGAGAATTATCTGCTCTTTCTCGAATACGCCAGCAGCAAGCAAATCAACTTCAAGTTCAATAAACAGAAAGACGATATTGAAGTGTGGTATGACCAAAAGCAGATGCAGAAAGTAATCAATAACCTGTTATCGAATGCATTAAAGCATACTAAAGCTGAGGATACTATCTCTATCAATGTATCGCAAGAGGAAGACTATGCCATAATCGAAATAAAAGACACCGGCTCGGGCATTGCCGCCGCGGAGATTGATAAGATATTCGACCGCTTCTACCAGACCGAGCACCTCAACTCGTTGAATACCGGAGCCGGTACAGGCATCGGGCTGGCACTGACGAAAGGTATCATTGAGCTTCACCAAGGCACCATCCGCGTAGAAAGCGAACCGGGCAAAGGAAGCAGCTTCATTATCACCCTCAAACTGTACAAAAAGCACTTCACGGAGGAAGAGATAGCACAAGAAAGCACAGAATCAACGATCCGGCAAACGGAAACGATTGTTCCTTCAGTGGAGATAATACCTGATTCGGAATGGAAAGAGGAAGAAAATAAACGGATTGAAGGCGCCAAGATGCTGATTGTGGAAGATAATGAATCTATCAAGCAGATGTTGGCAGGTATCTTCGAAACGTTCTATCAGGTCAGTACCGCTTCGGACGGAGAAGAAGCTTTGGAAATGATACAAAAAGAGATGCCGAGCATTATACTGAGCGATGTCGTCATGCCTCGTATGTCCGGTACGGAACTTTGTAAACGGATCAAGACGGATTTCAACACTTGCCATATCCCGGTTGTGCTGTTGACTGCACGCACGGCCATAGAGCACAATATCGAAGGACTGAAGATCGGTGCGGACGATTATATCACTAAACCATTTAATACAAACCTGCTGATTTCGCGTTGTAATAACCTCGTGAACTCCCGCAGACTGCTGCAAGAGAAATTCAGTAAGCAGCCGCAGACTTTTGCACAAATGCTGGCTACCAATCCAATGGATAAAGAGATGCTCGACCGAGCAATGGATATTATCGAACGCCACTTGGATGATACAGATTTCAATGTCAACATCTTTGCCCGTGAAATGGGTATGGCCCGCACCAATCTGTTCACCAAACTGAAAGCGGTGACGGGACAAACGCCGAATGACTTTATTCTGAACATTCGCCTGAAGAAAGGGGCTGTCATGCTACGGAATAACCCCGAACTGAATATTACGGAGATTTCCGACCGGATTGGCTTTTCTTCTTCACGCTACTTTAGTAAGTGTTTCAAGGAGATTTATCATGTCAGCCCGTTGGCTTACCGCAAGGGAGAAGAGAAAGAAGAAGGAGACGGGGAAGAAACGGACAATTTGTATAATGGTGATAATAATTAATTTATGTATTCACCTACCACCTCCCCCTACGGGTACTCCTCCTTCCCGAAGGAGGAGAATTAAAGATACTGCCGATTCGCTCTTGCAGCCATAAAACAGGACCTTTTGTGCCACAAGTGTGCCACCCTATTGGCACGCTTGTGCCAACGCACTGGCACAGTTGTGCCAAAGGCTTGGCAGGGTCGTGCCAATACGTTGGCACAAGGTCAGCAAGATAACTTCGAAAAACAAGCAAGGTTATTAAGGAGAACAAGCGTAGAATCTTCACACTTCACATCACAGAGTAAAGCCTTTCGTGTACTATTTTGTACTTCACTTGTACATTCCTGCTCCTTCTTTTCCTTTCAATCATTTACCTTTGCTTCCAATAATTCATCCCTTAAAAATCAACTTCATGAGAAACGTATCACGTATACTTCCGCTATTGCCCGGCATCGCAATGTTGTCAGGATGTAATAATGCCGCTCAAAAGAGTAACGGACAAAACGACCAGAAGCCTAACATTATTTACATATTCGCCGACGATCTTGGTATCGGTGATTTGAGTTGCTACGGAGCAACCAAAGTGAGCACACCCAATATCGACCGTCTGGCCGGACAAGGCGTGCAATTCACGAATGCTTACGCAACTTCCGCCACCAGCACTCCTTCCCGTTTCGGGCTCCTCACGGGTATGTATCCCTGGCGTCAAAAGAACACAGGTATCGCTCCCGGCAACTCGGAACTTATCATTGATACTGCCTGTGTCACTATGGCGGATATGCTGAAAGATGCAGGATACGCCACCGGTGCCGTTGGCAAGTGGCATTTGGGACTGGGACCGAAAGGAGGGACAGATTTCAACAAACAGATCACTCCGAATGCACAAAGTATCGGCTTCGATTATGAATTTATCATTCCGGCAACCGTAGACCGTGTGCCATGCGTGTTTGTGGAGAACGGCCGCGTAGTGGGTCTCGATCCTAATGACCCAATCACCGTCAACTATGAGCATAAAGTAGGCGACTGGCCCACCGGAGAAGAAAATCCGGAACTCGTAACATTAAAACCCAGCCAAGGGCATAACAATACCATTATCAACGGTATCCCCCGCATCGGTTGGATGACAGGCGGCAAGTCCGCTCTCTGGAAAGACGAGGATATAGCCGACATCATCACCCATAAAGCGAAGAAGTTCATCACTTCCCATAAAGAAGAACCTTTCTTCTTGTATATGGGTACGCAGGATGTACACGTGCCACGTATCCCCCACCCGCGTTTTGCAGGAAAAAGCGGACTCGGCACCCGTGGTGACGTTATCCTCCAACTGGACTGGACCATCGGTGAAATTATGAACACGTTGGATAGCCTCAACATCGCCGACAATACCATTCTGGTCTTTACCAGCGACAACGGTCCCGTCATCGACGACGGCTATCAGGACCATGCCTACGAGCTTCTCAACGGTCATACCCCAATGGGAATCTACCGGGGAGGGAAATACAGCGCTTATGAAGCGGGCACACGTATCCCGTTCATTGTCCGCTGGCCTGCCAAAGTAAAACCGAGCAAGCAACAGTCTCTTTTCTCACAGATTGATGTATACGCCTCACTCGCCTCACTGCTGAATCAGCCTTTGCGCAAAGGTGCAGCCCCCGACAGCCAGGAACACCTGAACACGTTCTTAGGCAGGAACAATACCGGTCGCGAATACATCGTCCAACAGAATCTTAATAATACGCTTGCCATTGTAAAAGGGCAGTGGAAATATATCGAGCCCAGCGATGCTCCCGCCATTGAGTTCTGGACGAAAATGGAACTTGGCAACGACCAACAGCCTCAGCTCTACGATTTATCGTCCGATCCTTCGGAGAAAACGAATGTGGCGAAACAGCATCCTGACATCGTAAAAGAATTAGCTGAATTATTGGAATCTGTAAAAGAGAAATAAATATACCGGAATAACAGAATTGTATGATTTTATACCAATCCTGAATCATTCTATCCACAGGAGAGAGCGTAAATTGCATACATTTGTAACAGAGAAACGATAAAGTCACATTACAACCAAAGTAATATACTGCACAATTCTTCTAACCTTTATCAACAGATTTATATAAAAATCAGACTTTGATCAATTTACCCCCAAAAGAGAGAGGCCCTTCGAGCCCCTCTCTTTCTTTAGTTGATATTTCTCGTATCCTCTTATTTCAATGCCTTCAACCAGGCAGGCACAAAGCCCAGGCGTTTCTCCAGCTGTGCTTCGTAAAGAGACTGCGGCTCTACCGGAGTTCCATTACTTTCGTCCAGTTTTACTTGCTCCTGCACAAAATTCAACGGTTCGCCATGAAAACCGACAATAACGGGCGGAAGGAACTTCCAACCTTTAAAGCCGATACGCCACCAGTCGAATACACCGGCAGGAGCCGAATTACCGCTTGCCGTGCGCGATCTTTCCGAATACATATTCCAAATAGTGAGGTCATCGAGGTGATTGGGAAGTTGGTTGTAATCACCTCCCTGACGAGACTGCATGAATCCACCCGTACAATTATCAATCAGCGTAGCACGCGGCTGCGTGGCATGAGACTCAAAGCAGGCATCCAATCCCCAATGTACCCGCCAAATGACAGCACCCATACTCGGTTTTGAGACTCCGCAAGCATGATATTGTCCTGCCCCCTGCTGTATGACGCCTCTATTATCTATTAGAGGTCCGTTGGTACGATCGGTCACTTTGCCGATAAACACCCGCGACGACCCTTGCGACCGAATGGCGGCATGGCCACGATTACCGTCTATCTTAATATCGTAGGCGGACACGTTAGCGGAAGACGTAATCGAGTTGGCCTCACTAACACTTATAAAGTTCACCCGGCGCATCCACGAGTTTGTCAGGCGTGTCATCTTTATCGGTTTATAAGCACCGTCATGCGCCCAGTTTCTGTGATGCTGAAAATCATCGGTGGCATGTCCTACGAAAGTCACGTCTTCTATACCGACTTCCTCATAATGCGGATATTTGTGGATCGCCCAACCCCAACGAGAATCAACTTCGTGCATTATAGGTTCTTTAAAAGTGATTACATTCCCGCTTTTTGCCACAATTTGGTGGAAGTCCTGCACCTGCACACCTACATTTATAATATTCTCCATTGTCGGCTCGGGTGCATAGGGAGACAACTCGTTGCGTACCAGTTCCGGGTCATTGTTCTGTAAATATAGGCATACCCAGTCACCTTTACTCAGCGAGGCCGCATCGGATACTTCCACGCTAAAAGTACCTTTAGCTGCGTTACCCGTGACATCACAGAGTTTCGACAACCCGGAGTTATGTTTAATATCAATCATTACCGGCGACGAATACATGGTAGTAATATCATCCGGCAAGTTCGGAGTATCCATTATCAGCTTTGTTCTTCCTGCGCCATCTCCCTTAATTACAAAATGGCCTGCGAATATATAGATACTGGAACTTTTATTATTTCCTTTACTATCCAAAGAATATGCTTCATCACCTTCCTTTCCCAATACCGGCTTGCCCGGCTCTATTGTATTGTCATCGTCATTATGCAATACGTATTCTCCTTCCGGGAAATAAATGACAATCCGGGCATTTGCATTGTTGTAATTCTTACCGTCCTTACGGGTCATGTTATTCTCCTGCAATATGGTTATCAAGGCTTCACGGGCAGTCATGCCACGGGTTTCCATACGTTCTTTCACATTGAAAACTTTATATCCTAATGAGAAAGCCTCCGGAGGTGTCACTTCTCCATGTTTATATCCGGCATACGAATAATCCAACAATACATTGTCATCACTATTCATCAGGAACTTTTTCCACGCTTGTGCTGTGCCGTTATTGCGGGTATCCAGTTTAAGCACACTCCCGCTTGTACGGGATTCCAAAGTGATTGTATTCGTCTGTTCATCTAAAACAACCGAACGGTAAAGAGAGAAATCAACAGCCGTTTTTCCTTCCAATGACGGAGCCGGAGTGTCACTCAAACGTTGCCACTGATAGCCATTGTAAGAAACTTGCCAACAGCCGTCCTCCCCCAATGCAATTTGAGGAGTAAGAATACCTTTTCCTGTCTTGTTTAAAGCAGGAGCCGGATTGCCATGCGTATCTGTCAGAATGCGTGAAGTACCTTCCAATTGATAATTCCAGTAACCTTCTTTATCAATTCCAAGAAGGGGAATATCTTTATCGTCGGCAGTTTGGATATAAACATCCGCTATCTGTCGGTTACTCAATTGAAGTTTGTAGTTACCCTTCTCGTCAGAGGTGTAGTCTACAATCTCGGCTTTGCCATTCATCATGGCCTGATAAGCCGCAATATTAGTATTGTATTGCGCAGTGAGTTCTGTTAATTGTTCCGGTTGCTCGGGAATAGTTGGGTTATTTATTGCTTCATCGTCCGAACAGGAAGTGAAAACTATGACAGCAACCATCATACAAGTTGTCGCTATACTATGTAAATCAAGTTTCATGTTTTTCATATTTCTAAAGTCTAATAATGTTATAAAGGCGAAGAATCCGTTAAACCCAATATTAGCATTAATAGATTCTTCGCCTTTATCAAATTTAATTGCAGCAACTATTCGATAACTGCACCTATACCTTGATATTCCGGTTTAAGAGTATATTTTCCTTCAATGTCAACCAACGTTTCAAAAGGAGTCTCTTTTTCTATGGTTATTACATTATCCTTAAAACCTACCGGCGCGGTTCTAAAATACTGCCAAGTCATCTGAGTATTTTCAAGAGAGGTAAATATTCTATTATTAGAAAAGTCTGTTTCATTGAAAGTAGCTGCACCAATCATTAAAGTAGATAACATTGGGAAAGTCCCACTAGCTGCACAATCCGTATCATACCAGAATAGATTATTTTTCATCGTCCATCCTTCTTCAGCGGTTACTTTAAAAAAGCCGGAGCTATTTCCATGATTACTTAGAATATTAATAACCGTGTTATTTTCAATACTCACATTATCAGAGAACTTTGCATTCGTTCCTTTCAGTAATGCCACAAATAGAACAGAGCGATCCTGTGTAGAGCAATAGAAAACATTATTATGAATCATTATATCTCCATAATTCCCATTATTAAAATTCAAGAAATTAATAACTTTAGTAGTTGCCGATGGAGCCGGCACTGCAATATAACAAGATTCAACCAACAATTTTGATATACCTGACGATGCATTATTAAAATAAGAGAACATCTTGTCCGCCATCATCTCAATCTTACAATGATCTAAATACAGTCTTTCTATTACATCTTTACTTGAACTAGGAAAGTTAAACCAATAATTTGCGGTTAACTCATCAGGAGATAAAGTAATCTCCTTACATAACATTCCAATTTTCGACTCCACATTTTCCAAAGAGACAATCCCTTTGGTCATTACTTTTGAAGAATAATTACTATTCTTTTTCTCTCCTATCAGAATCAGGTCACTCACTGCACCAGTCCAATAAGCCGTAGCACCTTCGGCAATAAAGTAAATACCGCTTTCGGAGATTGATTCACCTTCTTTTACCAATACTCCATTCGGGTTATCATATTTATTAAGTACTACATCACCGATCCTGATATCAAATCCAGCCTGATATTCAGCCCAGTAACTATCACTGGAAGTTTTTGCCTTTATCTGATCTGTTGCTGAATTTACTCCATGAGTCACTTCTACAATAATCGTACACTCGCTCGGAGTTGCAGGAGGTGTCACAGTCACTGTTACTTCCGTTGTTCCAGCCACATATTCCGACAGTTTTGCATTCCAATCAGCAGGTGCTTTTACTCTTACTAAATCACCTTCAGCCAAATTTACTTTCACAGTAAAGGAAGACGCACCTCCTCCGGCTACCAACCAAAGATCATCTGTTACACCTTCGGGAACATTAATTGCACATTCCAATCCTTTCACAATAGGAATCAGATACTCCTTTCCGCCAAAAGTAACTTTAAAATTATCTCCGTCAACAGTTGCGTTGCTGATAGGATTCGAACCTGTATTTATACCTTCAGCCAGACCGTTTTCCAATACTTTCCAGGTTGAACCGTTGTCATAACTCACATACCAATACTTTTTATCTCCATCGGCCGGATTGGGTGCAATCTTAAATTCGGGAGTAATGGTAGCATCTTCCCCATTCTCCGCTTGAGCACGCCAGCCTGTATCTGTACCGCCAATAAACCAATTACCATTTGCACCGATCTCAATAGAAGGATAGTTGCCTCCGGTCACTCCCGGAGTCAAAGTCAATGTTTCGCCATTGCTTAAGGTCAAGGTATAAGTATCACCATTGATAGAGTAATCGGTAATAGTCTTGTTGCCGTCCAACAGCACACGGATAATGTTCATCTCATCGTTCAACTGCTGTACCTGTGCCTCAACATTCGTCACACGATCTTTCAAGGCATCAATGTCTCTTTCCAAATCGTCTGTATTACATGACACAAAAGCCAATGCAAACAAACTGAATAATATGAATGATTTATAGTATTTCATAATGATTTCTTCGCTTAATTATTAATTCAACTTATTCAGCAACCGTCACCTCTAATGATTTAATCAGACGATATCCTTCCTTAGAGAATATCTGGAAATAAACAGTATATTTGCCGGAAGCCAGTCCTTTTGTTTTAATCGTCAGATTATCGGAAGCGTCATCAGTCAAGACTACCTGTACAGGTGTGGGATCTATAATCACTCTGGCTACATTCGTCTGTTTTGCCGTCAATACCGCTGACCCCCCCTTCGCTACATTTACAGAAGTAATATTCGATGAACCACCTTGAGAAAAAGTCATATCCAATCCTCCCAATAAAGGGATCTCGGTTTTCGAGCCGTCTGTAAATTCAAAGGTCACGATATTACCGTTCACCGTTACATCGGCAAATATACCTCCCGGAATCTCTCCAATATTGGCAATGTTGTAACGCCCGTCTATACGTTGAGGTTCTCCACCGCCAACTGCATAACACCAGTAACCGTCCGCATCAATCGAGATGGTTGGAGTTTGTCCGTCGGAACCGTCTACGGGAACAGCAGGACAAGGATTGCCTTCTTTATCTTTCAATTCAACGGTTCTACCGTCAAGGGTATATGTCCAATTTCCGGCTTCATTAATGCCAAGTGTAGGAATATCTCCCGCAGGCTGTCCGCCATAAACAACCAATTCCGTACCGTCACTCAGTGAAAGTGTATAGTTACCCTTTTCATCCATTGTATATCCGGTTACAAGAACAAGTCCTTTCACTGCATCTTGGAAAGATTTGATGCTCGTATTCAAATTTTCGAGATCATCTGTCAAAGCATCCAAACGAGCATTCAGATCGTCGATGTCTTTACGTATATCATCCTTATCATCACAGGAGGTAAAGGTAATGACAGGCAATAAGCAAACTAATAGTATCAATATCTTTTTCATAATTCTTAGTTTTAGCGTTGTGCACCATATTGAGTGTAACCTTCTTTGGGAATGAATGTCCCTGTAGATTTGTTAAAAGTAACCGGATCAGTGGTATCATAAAGATCAACATCATTACTTGTAAAACCAACTGAAGTATCACCTATCTTATTTTGGAAAACATTCAGATTCAATCCGGTTTCAAAAAGATAAGCATAATTGTTCTCGGCTATTGTTACCTTAGATTTTGCCGCAGATGCCACTCTTATAAGGAATGCCGGATATTCACGATAAGTAAAATAATAAATGTTCTTATTGACTGTGATATCACCAATTTTCGAAGGATAAACAATAGCGGAAGTTTTCCCATTTGAATACCCTGATTCAATATCAATAAAGGTATTGGAAGTTAATGTTAGTTTATTCACACTATAACTTGGCCCTTGGAACACCTTAAAATTCTCCACGTTAGAAGTGGCTTCCGGAACTCCTGAATAATATACAATATTATTTTCAAATCGAAGTTCATTACAGTTCATATTAGTAACCAAGTACAAATTAGTTCCAGTATTTTCAACCTTTATATTAGTATCAGTCATTCCAAAATAGCCAATACTAGCCTCATCTTTCACCTCCGGCATAGCAAAACCCGATCCAAATAATAAGCCGCTTATTGTACACCGGTCGATTATAATACTAGCTTCCTTAGATTGAACACGTACAGGATAAGTTGCTGTTGCTGTATACTTTATATTTGTATTTTTACAAATCAAGGCATTACCAAGATAAATAGACTTATCTATGTTCAGGTTTATTGAAGTAACCTCATCTGAATTAGGAATAATAATTAGATTTTCCACAACTGAGGTTCCTTGGTTATATGTCAATGTCAAATCGTTTGCAGACACGAAATAAACACCACCGGCTATCGCCCCATTAGTAGTAATCTCTTGTGCTTCACCATACTTTTCTTTTGTAATCTCCAGCCCGCCTACAATAACAGCCTGTCCTTCATTATACATATCCAGATTAGAAGCAAGTCCTTTCGGATTCTTCACTTTTATCTTGTCAACTGCCCAGAACAAGCCTTCCTGTACCTGAACAGTTACATCGGCAGTATTATCCGCCGCGGCTCTCGTTAACGTTTTATTCTCAGCAGCCGGAGCAAAGATCAACAACTGATAATTATTTCCTTTTTCATCGGCAACATCCAGTTTGTTCAAAGTAGCTCTCCAACCTTGCGGATAAGTAACCTGCGGATTCTCACCTTCAATCTTAGCAGGAATCACCACTCTTTCTCCTTTATTGATAATCAGGAAGTCCTCATCATCAAATGCAAGACCTGTTCTATCAATAGCACAAACCAAAGTTGCCACGATAGGAAGTGTATGCACAGTCCCATCTTTAAGAGTCACAACAAAGTTGCTACCGTCTACTTTGGCAGATTCAAAGATCTGGTCGCCTAAAGAACTGCCACCGGCAATCCCCTCTCCACCGGGAACATTCGCCCACTCACCGTCACCGAAACGTATCTGCCAATTTCCATTCTGTACACGAAATTCGGGATAGCCCTCCCCATTCTTACCGTTCTCTCCTACGGCTACTACGCCGGTAGAAGTACCGTTGATATACCATTTCCCATCATCTCCTATCGTAATCTCCGGTTCGTTGACTGTTCCTTCCTTGCCGATAGTCAATGTCAGTTGGGTATTATCACTTAAAGTTATGACATATTTCGCAGCAACCCCATTCTCTTTAACAGTCTCCACTTTACTGACTGTCTTATTCTGAGGATCAAGGATGTAGCCGATCACAGCCAGATTATCATTCAACAGTTTCACCTGCTGCTCGATAAGCGTCACCCTATCTTTCAGGTCGTTTACATCGTCTTTCAGGTCGTCTATAGTACACCCCGCAACCGCAAAGCCCATGATAACGAAAAGTATATACGATTTTATGTACTTCATAATCTATTAGTATTTAAAGTTATTCTGTTACATTGATTATCAATTCACAAGTCTTGGACGCCACATGTGAATAATTTGCGTTATTCATCAGAAACGTAGCAGTATATGTACCCACCTGATTATAAGTATAAGAGTAAGACTCCAGATCCAGAGAAATGTCTTTTACCTTCACTCCCGAATCCGGTTCGGGACATTCCGCCAGATTCAGATAATCGGAAACAAGCCAATTATACTTCCAAGGATTATTGGCAGCCGTACCGTTAATAGTAAATCCGCCGCTTTTTATACTACTCAAGTTCCACATGCCAGTCACTCCCGTTGAAACAGAACCATATTCAAGATCTTTAGGCATATTTTCCGGAGCCTGTTCTTCATACTTCGTCTTATTCTTCATGTTCAATGGAGTAAAGCCGAAAGAACTTGCATAAGCAGTAGTGACACGTCCGTTCTTCCATTTGGTTTCCACACACATATTCAGAATATTGAATGTAGACTGAACAATAGTAGCCTCCGGATCTTCCGGATTATTGGCACTTATTGCTTCTTTCTGATCTCTGTTCAGCACTAAAGCCAGCGTCAGTTTCTTGCCAATATATTCTTTGACCGATTTACTGAAACTCAAAGCTCCGGCTGCACTGGTCACAGGTGCTTGCGGCAGTTGCGCACGTGTGATAAGTTCCTTCCAGGGAGTATTCTTCTCCACAAGTACAGAATCAGCCTCGAAATTATTCTTGCTCATTCCCGGGAAAAAGATCGTATTTCCCGGATTATCAGGATCTTCTTCTTCCGCCAGATACAACACATCAAACTGGTCTTTGCATGAATTGGCTACCCCGTATTGAGCCCAAATCGAAAACTTAAAGTCGCATGACACAATATCTTCTACCGAAATCTCCTTCCGGTCACGATAAATATACTGATGACCGATTTCGCCACTGAAGAAAGAAATGTAATCAGGATCACCGTGAAAGAGAAACTCGACAGGAGTCCCCTTCTTTACAGTCAGGATGTTGCCTTCGTACCGTACATTCTCATTGGTAGCCACAGTTACACTGACATCAGTCAGATCCCGGTCCAACTCTTTTTCGCATGAAGCAAACAAGAGAGTTCCCAGAGTTAGTATTAAGAATTTATATGTTTTCATCGTTGTATTCTCTTCAAAAATTATTAATTGGATTAAAGCGGATTACCAACCGGGGTTATTGCCCGTAATCAGTTTGTTGACAGCTTTCTCGGCATCCGGAATCGGGAAGTACTGATAAGCGGAAGATACCCGGAAGAAAGGTGCAGCCTGCCCTCCCTGAGTCCAGTTGTTTCCACTCTGTGCCAGCACTGCCTGCTCGTTCATCTTATCTACAAAGTCTCCCCAACGAATCAGGTCGAAACGACGGAGATATTCAAAACAAAGCTCCATTGCACGCTCATCCTTTATAATAGTAAGAAAGTCCTCACCTGAAGTAATCTGACCTGTAAGATCTGAGATTCCGGCACGGTCACGTACCTCTTTCAGGCATTCTTCGGCCAAGGGCGTCGGGGCACCGTTATATTCATTCTCCGCTTCCGCAATCATCAGCAACACATCCGAGTAACGAAGTATAGGGAAATTGATAGAAGTACGGTTCTTGTCCTTCTTTGCAGCAGGCTCATATTCCCGGCGGAACTTGGCACAACACAAATCTTTCCTTTCCTTACCGGCAGCAACCGCTTTTTTGTAAACATCTCCAATCTGCTCCACCTTACTGTTATATTCTTCACCCTCATTGGCTCCCTCATAATTATACGATCTGTCTCCGTACCAGCCGGCACCTTTCACCAGATCATACAACGCCTTGTTTTCAAAAGTTCTTCCTACAATTCCCAAGTCAGTACGGTCCGCAATTCTACGATATGTAAAAGGGGCAATGTTCCAGGTGAAACGTTCATTATCACCATTCGCCACATACAAATCATAAAGTTTCGGAGTTGCCCAAATAAAGCCATAAGAATATCCCGGGTCAGCCTTGCCTACAACATTAGATAAAGAAGAAAAGTCCGAACACTGAAGCCCGATCGTATTTCCGATACGGCCTTCCGAACGCACGTCTCCCGTTCCGTCTCCGGCAAACTCAACTTCCCAGATACTTTCATTGGCAGTCGTATTGTATTTGTCGGAACACATATCAATAAACGGGTCCCAGTAATTAGCGGCAAGCGTATGCCCCTGTGTCCGCACTTTCTGGCCGAAATAGCTGGCACGCTCGAAATACGACTTGTTTTCCGCATCGGCCGGTTTACCGTCGCGCTTATGTTCACCGGCCCAGAATAAATAGACACGTGCCAACATACCCCATGCCGTCGATTTGGAGATACGTCCCGGCTTATAGCTTAACTCTCTGGCAGAGAGCAGCCCTCCGGTTTCTTCATCGGCAGCCTCTTCCATTTCTTTCACGATAAACTTATAAATCACGTTCTTATCCGTACGTGCTATATCCTTATTAGTCACCGTCCCGGACGAATAGGTAGACTCCGTCTTGAACGGCACATCTCCCCAGCACTGCACCAACGTAAAGTAATAAAACGCACGTAAGAAACGAGCTTCCGATTTGTATTGCAAACGACTCTTATCACTCATTCCGGGGACATTGTCTATCTGTTCCAGAAACATATTGGCACGCTCGATGCCGTTATACAAATTGAGCCAGAGGTTGGTAACCGCCGCATCACTGGTGGTAGTGTTATTACAAATCAATCCTGTATTGGAAATACGTCCGGTAGACCCTCCATAAAACTCCAGGTCGTCACCGCCTGCAAGAACCATGTAATCACCTCCGTAGAAAGTTGACTGTCCTAAGTTCGAATAGATACCGGTCAGGAATGATTGTGCTTCCGCCTCATTCTGGAAATAGTTTTCCGGTACTATTTTATATGGTTCCTTCTCCAAAAAGTCACATGACGCTATCGTACATGTAGCCAACAAAGAAAGGAATGCTATTTTTATCTTTTTCATATCTTCTCTATTTTTATATGATTTCAACTAAATACTAAAACCCAAGATTAATTCCGAAGTTGACAGCATAAGCCCTCGGATAAGCGGAATAGTCAAGTCCCGGTGTCAGGGCACTGTTACGGATAGACACTTCAGGATCATAGCCGGAATAGCCGGATATTGTCCAGAGATTCTGTCCTGCTACGTAAACACGGGCAGTAGAGATTCCCCATTTCCTAAGCGCTTTCTTCGGCAAAGTATAACCCAGCGTCAATGTCTTCAGACGCAGGAAAGAACCATCTTCGATCACACGTGAAGATACAACCTTGTTGGAACTTGAGTTCTTGGCTACCGGTATATTGCTTGTCGGGTTTTCCGGTGTCCAACGGTCGGCATAAGTCGCATACTGGTTCAGGTTACGTGAATTGTTGACGTTTTCAAAGAACAAGCGGTTCGCATTCAACACATCATTTCCGTAAGACCATTGGAAGAAGATACTCAAATCAAATCCTTTATATTCAAAATCATTCGTGAAACCACCTGTATGGATAGGCAAGCCACGTCCGATCATCGTGCGGTCGTTCGTGTCGATTATACCGTCGCCATTCAGGTCTTTATATTTAGGCATACCCGGCTGAGTGTTGTTCTCGCTGGAGAAGTAAGGAACTCCCGGACGCAACACATACGTATCGCCGGACTTATAAAAATCTTCGTATTTGTAAGTACCTTCATACATATAGCCGTACATCATACCCATTGAATAGCCTTTCTTCGCAATGTAAGTAGGCTGTGAATTGTACGTCTGGTCGAAATAAGCGGAGGTCAACAAGGAAGTCTGATTCTCCGCCAACTCCAATACCTTATTCTTATTAAAGGCAATATTGAAATTTGTGCTCCAACGGAAACCGTTTCTATTTATATTTATTGTATTCAGGGTAAATTCCAAACCGGAGTTACGCACTTTACCTACATTCTTCATTGCGCTATAATAACCGGTAGAATAAGGCAAGCTTGCATCAAGAAGCAGATCGCGGGTCGTTTTCATGTACCAGTCTACATTAATGCCAATTCGTTCGTCAAAGAAGCCCAGGTCAAGACCGACGTTCCACTGTTCCGTCGTTTCCCACTTCAAATCTTTATTCGCCAGCGAGATAGGTACCATACCGATGCTGTTCTGATTGTTCTCGAACGGATAAACTCCCGAAGGAAGATTGTTCGATGCCGCTTTCGCCATTTTCAACAAAGCATAGGCTTCATATTCACCTACACGGTTGTTACCAGTCAACCCCCAACTGGCACGCAACTTACCATTGGAAAGAATGGACTTATATTCCTTCATGAAGTCTTCTTCGCTGAAGTTCCACGCCAGAGAAGCCGAAGGGAATAACCCATACCGATTCTTTTTGGCAAACTTGGAAGAACCGTCGACACGGAAAGAAGCCGTTGCATAGTACTTTGACATATAATTATAGTTCACACGTCCGAGATAAGACATCATAGACCATGAGGACTTTTCAGAGCTTGTCGTACTTGGGATACCTTCGCTCATGCCGGCCATGCCCAAAGATTCATTGGGGATATTGGTGGTCTTGAAAGAATAGTATTCATAGTCGGAATTCTGCAAAGTAATACCAAGCAACGAATTAAAGAAATGCTTCTTGTTAATGTTAACCTGATAGGTCAATACATTTTCGTTCAACCAGGTCAGACGTTGCTGGCGGACTACCTGTGCATTCACCTTATCCGTTGAGATCGGGCTACCATAACGGGTCTTTGAGTTATTAAACGTATCATTGCTACGGGCATCGTACGTGTAACCGCCGGATACCTTCAGCTTCAATCCCTTGATAAATTCATATTCTACAAAACCGTTCAACTGAAGGTTATTCGTATAGTTCTTACGATATTCGTTCTTCAATGACATAATCGGGTTGAAACGATAGTCATTAGTCGGTTCTACTGATGAATCCAGCGCATTGTCCATTAAGGTGCTCAACGGAACATCCGGTTCGGTAACAGGGCGGTAACCCCATACACTATAAAATAAGTTATTCATACCGCTGGATGAATATAAAGAGGTAGAGCTACCGGTCTGAATGGCACGTGCATAGTTGGCAGTAACACTCATATTCAGTTTGCCACGGCGGACAACGGTATTCATACGAGTTTGGAAACGTTTGTAGTTGGAGTTGAGCACGATACCGTCCTGATCGAAATAAGAAGCCGACGCATTGTAACGTACCCCTTCCGTTCCGCCCATCAGGCTGACGTTATGGCTTTGCTGCCAAGCTGTGCGGAAAATCTCGTCCTGCCAGTCATACTGCGGAACACCCCGGTAATCTTCCACCGTCCACTGCTTGCCTTCATGTTCAATCAGATAGTTCTTTTGGGTATCTGCCGGAAACAGTTCATTCTGCAACTTCACAAACTCATACGCATCCAGCATTGGAATTGTATTGGTGACCTGCTGAAATCCGAAACTTCCGTCATACTTGAGTTGAGGTTTTCCAACCTTTCCTTTCTTGGTCGTGATAATAACGACACCGTTAGCACCACGGGCACCATAAATGGCAGTGGCCGAAGCATCTTTCAACACTTCAACGGATTCAGCGTCGGAAGGGTTAATGGTAGCCGCAATAGCAGGATCTTCTACCGGAAACCCGTCAATAACATATAAAGGTGAATTATCCTGGGTCAGAGAGTTGTTACCACGGATAACAATATTCATCGTTCCGCCCGGCATACCCTCGCCCGAACTTACGTTTACTCCGGCAATACGTCCACCCAAAGTCTGGTCGAATGAAGAAGCAGGCGTTTTCAGCAAATCTTCCATATTTACTTTCGCCACTGCACCGGTCAGGTCTTTCTTCTTCACCTCCTGATAGCCTACGATAACGACTTCGTCCAATGTCTTCGTATCTTCCTTCAAGATGATAGACATGGGCTTGGCCGTCTCGACCGGCAATTCCTGGGTTACATAACCGATAAAAGAGACTATAAGAATAGACTTCTTATTAGGAGCATTCAACGAGAACTTACCATCAAGATCTGTTATCGTACCCTGAGTACCGCCCTTGATCTGAATACTGGCACCTGGGACCGACTCCCCGGTTTGATCAACGACTGTACCCCGTACAAGTACTTGGGCTACTGCCACAGAGAAAGAAAATAAGGTTAACAGCATCATACTGAAGCCTCTCTTCCATGAAAAATTTGTTCGGAATCCGGTTTGCATACTATTAGTTTTACATTTTTAATTAGATTTGTCAATGCGCAAAATTAAGTACTGATACCCTAATTTACAGGCCAAAATTATTCAATTATGATACAAAAACATACATATACCAAAGTATATTCAATGTATCTTTGCACAAAAATAACGTAATGCAAGACATTCTATCCATTCACTTCGCTCCATTGCAAGGCTATACGGAGGCTTTTTACCGTAATGCACACGCTGCCTGTTTCGGTGGCATAGACAGTTATTATACTCCGTTCGTACGACTGGAAAAAGACGGTTTCCGGAATAAAGATGTCCGTGAGATCGCTCCGGAAAGTAATCAGGTGCCTCATTTAGTTCCTCAACTCATAGCTCCGTCCATAGAAAAGGCGGAGACAATCTTATCCCTTTTTATAGAAAAAGGATATAAGGAGGCGGATATTAATCTGGGCTGCCCGTTTCCGCTTCTGGCTAAACGGCACAACGGTTCCGGCATTCTGCCTTATCCGGACGAAGTGAAAACATTATTGGGACTGACTCTGAAATATCCGCAAATCAGTTTTTCCGTAAAGATGAGACTGGGCTGGGAGAATCCCGACGAATGCCTGCAACTCGCTCCTATATTAAATGACCTGCCGCTACGCCACATCACGATGCATCCTCGTCTGGGAAAACAGCAATATAAAGGAAGTGTAGACCTCAATGGGTTCGACGCTTTCCTGAATGTCTGCCAACATCCGCTCATATATAATGGCGACATTAATTGCCCGGATGACGTTCACCGCATCCGGCAACAATTCCCCGCATTGGCAGGAGTGATGATCGGACGCGGACTGCTCGCAAACCCGGCATTAGCTTTGGAGTATAAGGAAAACCGTACGCTGACACCCGACGAGATGAAAGAGAAACTGCATATCATGCATACTTCCGTCTACAATCAGTACACCGCACAACTGGAAGGAGGCGACGGGCAGCTTCTGAACAAGATGAAAACGTTTTGGGAATATCTCGCACCGAATGCGGACAGAAAACTAATGAAAGCAATCCATAAAAGCACAAGCCTCAGCAAATATAATCAGGCTATCCAAGCCTTTTTTAGTCAACGATAAACTGATTACCAGTTATTTTGTGTAATTTTGCGCCCGTTTATAAACAAGCACATTATGAAAAAATACATTTTAATCTCGCTTTGCCTGCTAACGGCCGCAGGCAGCTTCGCACAGAACAAGGATTTCAAGTTTAAATTCTATGGGCAGATCCGTACCGACTTCTATTATAATAGTCGTGCTAACGAAGAAACCGTAGACGGATTATTTTATATGTACCCCAAAGATAAGGTACGCGATGAGGACGGAAACGACTTGAACTCAACACCGAACAGCAACTTTTATACCTTGTATTCACGCTTGGGCGTAGATGTGGCCGGTCCGAAACTGGGAACCGCCAAAACTTCCGCCAAAGTAGAAATTGATTTTCGCGGTACAGGTACCTCATACTCGGTAATCCGCCTCCGCCATGCTTATTTGAATCTGGATTGGGGCAAGTCCGCCTTATTGCTGGGACAGACATGGCATCCGCTGTTCGGAAATGTCTCCCCTCAGATTCTGAACCTTTCCGTGGGAGCGCCTTTCCAACCGTTCAGCCGTGCGCCGCAAATCCGCTATCGCTACACTGAAAAGAACTTCCAACTTACGGGAGCTGCCATATGGCAGTCGCAATATCTGTCGCAAGGTCCTGCCGGAAAGAGCCAAGAATACATAAAGAAAAGCTGTATTCCCGAAATCTACATCGGTGCCGATTATAAGAACGGAGGTTTATTGGCTGGTGTAGGAATCGAAATGTTATCATTGAAGCCACGGACAGAAGCTACCGGAGAAAACAATAAGAAATTTCAAGTAGACGAGCGTATCACCACTCTTTCCTATGAAGCTCACGTTAAATATACCAATAAAGACTGGTTTGTTGGAGCAAAAAGTGTTCTGGGTTCCAATCTCACACAGGCTTCCGGTCTGGGAGGATTCGGAGTGAAGTCTGTCAACGAACGTACCGGAGAACAAAAGTACACCCCGATACGCTTTTCCAGTTCTTGGCTGAACGTTGTTTATGGACAGAAATGGAAACCGGGCGTTTTTGTCGGTTATGCTAAAAACTTGGGGACAAGTGACGAATTATATGCCCCTGATGGAAAAGCACAATTATATGGTACAGGTACAAATCTCGACCAACTTGTCACTGCCGGAGCAGAACTTACTTATAATGTCCCTCATTGGAAATTCGGTTTAGAATATACGCTAAGCTCTGCATGGTATGGTTCTCTTAATACATCCAGCGGTAAAATCAAAGATACTCATGCCGTATGCAACAACCGCATTGTTGCAGTTGCCATGTTTATGTTCTAATCTCTCCCACTAATTTATTTTAATCATATATCTGCCACCTGTCACCGATTGCAGTTTAACGTTTTGGTTATAAACGGATAAGGCTGTGACGGCAACAGGTGACAGCATTGTGAAGGCAATATTGCTGTCACCGGAGCTAAAAGACAACAGAAGTAATAAGATTAAAAGTTTCGCGCCTTGAAACTTTTGGTTTACCCATGCGAAACTATAGTTTCATCAGCTTGAAACTAAAGTTTCAAAGGCTTGGAACCATTGGTTTCTTACCGATGAAACCAAAGTTTCTCTATGGGGAAACTGTAGTTTCAAGCAGGTGGAACCATCTAAAACCGTCAATACAAGAATAAAATATGCAGCGGCTTATTCGCTTCTTACCTCCTTAACTCCACTTCAAAACTAGCTCCGTCCTTACAAGTAAAGCAAAGTACAGTCTGCTTTTTATCTGCTGAAACCACTTTACAGAAAGGAGTCTCCTTAATCTTCCAATATCCTTTCACAGTTACCGTCACCGGAATCTCTTTACTTTCGTCATTAATCCACGGACGGGAATAAATGCTGCGTTCCACTCGTTTTCCGTCTTCATCAAAGGCTTCGTCACTCGGTCCGCGATATAGTGCCAAGTCCGGTTGAGCTACGGTAAGCAACAACTTGTCGGACGATTCTTTACGAATCATCACCAGACAAGAAGTATCCGCACGCTGCAACAAATCACCGGGAAGTAACGTTTGTGGGGTTTCAAAAAGTACATAAGAATATAAGTTGTCAGTTAACGACTGCACAATATGAGCATTACGGTCCTGCTTCAAAACCTTATATCCCGGTTTCTTGGCAAAGGCCTTCATGGTAGATTCAGTTGTCTGCGGCAACACAGCGTATTCATAGCTGCCGTTCTTGGGGGCTTTGCCATGATCGACTACCAATGAGACCCAGTCCCCTTTCGTTTCTTTGCCCGTATCCTGCAAACGGGAATACTGCGGGAAGTTCTTCTCAAATCTGGCGGAAACGGGTACATAATAACCGGTATTCAAATGATCGATCCATATCTTACCTTCGCCACGGTAGTCGTTCCAATAATCATGTCCCGCCTTATCCGTTACCGCCAACTGGAAAATCGTTGTTTCCGTCGGGTAAGCGGTATTGGTATTTTCAATATCGGAGCCCAGGCAAACAATCATTCCATCGATGAAATGAAAGGATTTTCGCGCCCGGTGAGAACCGTTATATTTATCATGCTCATGCAGTTTCATTCCAAAATTGCCGTTTTCTCTCTTTTGTGACAATCCGCCGGCAAATGCTTCATCGGAGTAAAGCATTTCTTCCATGCCAGAGAATGTATCTACATTCATGACTTTAGCTTTCAACTGTTCCAACGGAAGATGTATGGAAGTTACACCCGGGATACGGTTCCAATCGAAGCCTTCCTGTTGCCAGCCGCTTGTTGCGGGAGTCACCATTTGCCCCGGAGCAGCCGTCAGAATCTGTAAACTGCCATGCGCCAGATAACGGCCATAAAGGTTATGTCCCAAATAATGTTCCGCCGCCCAAAGATAGCGGGAGTGACCGCGGGCCACCGCCGACCAGTTGCCACGACGCTGAACGGATGCACAGCCATAGCCCAATGACAGATTTCCCTGTGGGTCAGGTTCGGCACGGAATCCTTTCTCCACAAGCCGTTTTGCCATCTTCCGCTCCTGTGCATTCGATACTTTCGGCATATATTCCGGTTCCTGCCCATCAGCGGAAGTGTCTGAAACAAGACGCAGGTAAGCGGACGCCATTTCCTTGTCAAACTCCGATTTTCCGTCCGGAGTTCCCGCCATAGCCATCACTGCATAATGCATCGGGACTAATTTCCCCTTTCCATCGGGATGACGGCCGGACATCGACAACGGGAAGTTCAACTTATTACAATAGAAACGCATGGCAAGTAATGCATTTTTCACTGTTTCGTGCGCCAACTCGGATACGGCAAACTCTGTATGATTAAAGAGGTAGATCATATTTGTTGCTCCGTCCAAACCGCCGACAGCATAAGCCGGGTAGTGATTGCGGTGATGAAAAACGCCGCCATCGCTCTTGAACGACCCAAACAATCCGGGAGCCGGACGGCAACCGTAATCAATCCAACGGGAGAAGGATTTCAGGTATTGCAGCTTCTCCGGGGTATCTTCCATCATCAGGATACTTGCAATGCGACCGGTAGTTTGCGTGTTAAAGGAATCCATATCAATTCCGTTGCCCTCAGGTCTGGGATACACCTCGTTGGTTATCGCATACCAACGCAATGTCTGTTCGGCTTCCGGCAACTTTCCGGCTTCCCGAAGTACGTCTTTCATCAGGAAATAAGCCAGGTATAACCCGCGAACACTATATCCGTAATGGTGAATATTCCCCCAACAGCTACCATAAGCCACTCCCTGGTCGGTTATATGGTCATACATCGCCAGAAACTTCTGCTTCATTTCTTCCCGGATTTCCGACTTTGCAGCACTATTATTATAGGCTACGGCAATCCGCCGCATCAAATCAAAGTAAGCACGCATTTCTATGCCGAGTTTAGTCAGCATATCTTTATTCCAATCTGGAATAATCCGTTCATAGGCCTCGGCAGCACGTACCATATAAATAGGTACGCCCGATACCTGCCCGTTCTTGTAAGTAATCTGGTAGAAATCATATTTCTTGCGGATAGTCTCCACTTCCTTGTCCGAGAGCTTGCCTTTTGTATAATTCATGTCGCGGAAACGTTTCTCCAACAGTTGCATTTCTTCTTTTTGCTTGTCGCTGACAGGAGTCAACTCGATATCCGGCTTCAGAAGAGAGTGCTTATAAATAACCAGCCAGTGATTTTTTGTTTCGGGATTAACAAAAGGTACTTGCAAATCGGCTGTCTGCTGACGTGCATCAACCTTCGTTGCAGTAATCAAATGATCGATGAAAAGGCGCCCTTTTGCATTTGGGGCGACAATACGAAGTTCATTCATACCTTCTTCCGGTGTGCCTTGCATATCACGCTCATAACAAACCCATGCGGCACGCCAACCTTTAAAGTTGATTCCGAAAGGGAAGGAGGTGCATTTCTTTCCGTCTTTCAAAAATTCAAATTCAATGGTTGCTTTCTGCGGTTCTTCATTGTATATCCACACGATAAATGCCGAAAGATACAAGTCCTTGCCCGTAGGGTCTTTCTTTTCAAACTTCAGATCTTTCTTGAGTTCCAATACGGCACCGGGATTAAACGCCCATTCCATCGAATGTTTTCCGTCTTTATAATGTGTATCGGAGATAGATAATTGAGACTGGGTGGCGGAAATACATTCCGGTACTTGCGGATCTTCAAAAGAGAACATCCGCTCGTCCGTCACGACTTGCGCATAAAGAAATGCCGGACATAAGAGAGATAGCAGAGTGAATACTCCTAATTTCGTAAAAGCTTGTTTCATCATGGATTTATGGTCTTAGTTAGATTTATTTCTATTAATTCGGTTTTAAAATATCGTCACCTTGAAATCTGTAAACAGCACATGATTCTGTAAAAGGCGCAAACCAAAATGCCCGTCTCCCTCACTGCCTGTAATAGAATAACGGAACAGTTCTTCACCGTTAACGGAATAAGTGGTCACTCCCTTTTGTACACGAATACTAATCTGATACCATTGATTCGGAACAAGTAAATGCGGGGTATCCGTATATTCTCGAAGTAATGGTTTCACTTTATCATCCGCTACTCCGTAGTACTTGCCGTTATACCGGCGGAAACGGGTGGTGGAATTATCATTTCCCCCGTATCCAACGTAAAAAAGATCTAATGTATTATAGTTTTTAAAGACACCATTACGCCACTCGCTACGGGCAAAAAGATTATCAAGTTTTTTAGGATCATTGGCAGCCCAAAAGCAGTTTAAATCACTCAGACGGTCATATTTCCCGCCTTTCATCACCATACAAATGCGATAGTTTATCTCATAATCACCCGTCAGGCGTTGCTGATACCACATCGTTAGCCCACCGGGCACGATTAGTTCTACTGTATCCGCACGCTCTATCATCTGCAAGGCACGGGATTCATCTTCAATCTTCCACTGTTGCACAGAGGTGTTTTCATGTTGTGCATACAGCATGACACTATTCAAAAGAAAAAAAGTAATCAGACAGCAGCTTGTAGAGAATCGTTTCATCATCAATGGCATTAGTTTAAAGACATTCTTTTCGGATACAAAGAAACCCCTCTTTTTGAAAAAAGAGGGGTTCAAATTGTACAAAATATCTCAAATAATGTATCGTCAGAGAAATGGTAGATGAAAAAGAGTCAGAACTAGGATATTATGTAGGAGAATCTTAAGAGAGTAGTAAGCTTTTTCAAGGATGTATCTCTTTGAAAGCTGCATTTTCCTCTTTTACTTGCTGAATGGTCTGCTTCAATTCCCCGATCGGCAAATCATATCCATACCAGCCTGTATAACAGTCCACTACATACCATTTCCCATCGACAGCCTGTTCAAATTCGACACGCAAGTCGATTTCTGATTCCTCATAACCTGCTTCGAACACTTTATGAACCGACTCATTGAGAGTGAACTTAGAAACATAAATACCACCTTCTTCCTGCTCAATGCGTTCTTCCTTCATCGTTTCACTATCCAGCAACGGCCATTTTTCTTTGGTGAACGGAAACGTTTTCTCAGTTTCTCCGTCATCGGCCAATAAAGTAATCGGTGTCTTTAATGGAAACTTGATACGGGTATATTGGAATGCTGCACTGGACGTAAACTTATCAAGGAATGATTTAAAATCCTCGCCGGACTGTGCTATCTCATTCTTCGCTTTAGCCCTGGAACTATTACCGCAAGAAATCAAAGACACTCCCAACAGCAACACACTGGCTAACAGACAACATACAAACCTTTTCACGTTCATAAATATATAATATTAGTGATTCATTCCCATAATACAAATGCTATCATTCAAGGCACAAAGATAATCACAAGTTCAACATCTTCATACACGAGAGCCGCGAAATAGAAAAATTACCGTTAAACAACTATAAATTACATATATTAGATGTGGGGATGACTATCTTTAGGGGGTATTTACTGTAACTAGTATCACTTTAAATCAGACATACTTATGACACACATTCATCCATTCCGTCTTTTCGTCTTTTTATTACTATGCTGTACACGAGTTATCACATTCGCCCAATCCGACAGTTACCAGACAATACCCGAATCTTTGCGGGGTTATTGGCAATACAAAACAGAGAACGTATCCGACTGGAACGGGCCTCTCATTGGAGAGAATTTTGTAGAAGCTCTCTATACCGTTTTCCAGGTCGAACAAATGGAAAAGAAAACCGATGGAAGCTATCTCTTCCACCTGCGGAACCAAAATGGAAATAAAATGGATTTCCGTTTCACCCCTATCAGCGAAGATAGTGCTATCATCTTCTATCAAGGCTGGAAAGAACCTAAACACTGTGTCCGCAAGCAAATTCCCGACCACACGGAAATGCTCACTCCCACTACACTGCCTGACATCATTTACAAGAAATGGGTGGAAGGATTGTCCGGCAATGTTATATACGAATTTACACGCGATGGTAAATTTATATATGACGGAAAAACATGGGATATCGTATCTGCCGGACATTTCCTTAATAAAGAGTATCGTCTGCTCGCCAAAAACGGAGAACGGTACAAACTGCTTTACCTTAGCTTTCCTTTTCCCAACTCAATGAAGGTTGCAGCCGAATTACAGAATAAGACAGTATTTCCCATCGCAACTTCCCGCCCTGAAGTATATATCATCACCGGATGTTGGGTAAATCAGGCAACCGGCGAATGGACTATTGGTTTCTTTGAAAACTTCGCCGTATACCAATGCCGGTTCTGGGACTACGAATCCATACAAATTAAAAAGGATGAAACCGTCGTCAAACTAAAAAACAATACAACCCGCCTGACTCTATCTCTGAAACATAAGAACAGAGCTTCTTGCAACATTGCATTCGGAAAAGATAATCCACAAAAATATATCCTCTGTAACGGCAAACATCTACCGGACTACCCGTTAACCGATACTACACCGTTCATCGACAACGGGTACCGGACAGACAGCGTCACCCTCACCGGATACCTGCGCAATCTTCCTTCTTCACGCCCTTTCGACGTTAGCATACCTGACATGATTACAGGCAAAGAAGAAAAATACCAGACTGACATCGACTCGCTAGGACGGTTTACCCTGCGATTTCCCGTACTGAACAGTCATAATGTCTTTATCGACTGGGGACGTACGACCATCTGGTCGGCGGTAGAACCCGGAGAAACTTATTTCTTATACGTAGATTATGCCCAACAACAAAAGTTATTCATGGGAAAGAAAGCACGTGTACTCAACGAACTTCTCTCCCATGAAGGACTGAGGGAATCACTCGATTATAATGAAGAACAAAAAAGAAGTAATCTGGAGTGTCTGCACAAGACACAGGAAAGGCTTCATCGCCAACTGGAGTTCCGGAAGAAAACACTCCAAGAACATCCGTTACTTTCTGACAAATACCGCTACTACACCGAACAGGAACTACGATACGATGCGGCATCTACCCTGATGCAACGACGTTTCTCAGTAGACCGTAACAAACAGGAACATTTGGAAGACGAATTCATGAACTATATAGATTCTGCTTTTTACCCACATCCAGTACATCCTTATACTCTTCTCAGAGGGTATAATTCATTCATGAGAGATTACATTGGTTATATCGACGACACAACTCCATCATCCAACAGCCTAACCTTAACACCTCAAAATATGGAGAGACTTTACTTTGCCTTTGAAGCCGAAGGTAAAGTCCGGCTATCCGAAGAAGAAAAGAACGCACTACGCAGTTTCAGCAAATATCAAGAAGAAATTGAAAAGTTGCAGACTGCCAAAGCCGATTCAGCAACCATTAAGGCTTACACCAAGGAACAGGAAACTGTCATCAAACCCCAGATAGAAATAATAGAGCAACTCATTGCCAGAGACGGTCTTCTCAATGAATATATGACAGGACAGATGTACGTTAATGCAATCAACAACAGCATGGCAATTATCGACTCCCTTCAAATGGATAAGGACCTGAGAGAGATTCTAAAAACAAAGTGCTATTATGAAGTGCTTCAATATACCCATAAGGAATTGCCCGACAGCCTTATCAGTAAATTTAAAAAGGAAGTTACGAATCCTTCTTTGCAATCTTATGTTTTGGTCCAGCAACAGAAATATGATAAAGTATCACATAAAACCATCGAACATCCGGAAAGCCTGATGCCGAATGCCCCTCTGGAAGGAATAACGGACGGCGAACAGTTATTCCGCAAAATCATTGAGCCATACAAAGGGAAAGTGATTTATCTGGATATTTGGGGGACTTGGTGCGGTCCGTGCAAGGATATGATGCAATATGCGGGAAACATTAAGAATCTATTTGCAGGAAAAGAAGTCGTGTTCCTTTACCTTTGCAATCATTCGACAGACAAGTCATGGAAAAACATTATCAAAGAGTACGGTCTGACAAGCAAAAGTTCAGTCCATTACAATTTGCCCGACAAGCAACAGTCTGCCATTGAAAAATATCTTGGAGTCCATTCCTTCCCTACCTATATGTTAATAGATAAGGAAGGAAACATTGTAAACCGCAAAGCTCCCAGACCTACAATGGAAAACCAACTTCTAAATGCAGTCTATAAGGAACTGGAGAAGTAAGAGGAACTTACTTCTTCCGCAAATATTCATATCCGAAACGACAATACAAACATTTACGTTTATCACAATATTCTTTTTGCAACTGTATCAGCGCCTGACTATCCGCAGCAGAAGCTACCGGTAGTCCGGCGTCGCTCCAGGAGCGAATAATATGGTTATTCTCCGCTTTCAGTTCTTCCAGAAAGCGTCCGGCACGTTCGCACATTCCTTCATCGGCCTTGTGCAAACCATATGTATACAAGAAAGGGACAACGGTATTGATGATAATCAGGTCTTTCGACTGTTCTCCTAACAATTTTTCCCTTTGTGGAGAAGTACGACCGAATATATAATGATTCTCCCAATAAACAGAAGTACGGGTGGAGAGCAAAATTCTCACTTCCGCCAATGTCTTCGCCTCCAATAAACGGGAAAACAACTTGTCCCCTTTCTGATAAAGATAAGCCAGTTGTGCCAGCCGGATATGAGGAAAATTATCCGGGCGAAGCCGGAGAAAACGCCAGAGAGTAGCGTCCATTACCCGAAATATCTCAAACTTCCGTTGCAAATAATGAAATTCTTTGCTAAGACGCAGGCAGTATTCATCCTTTTGTTCTTCTTTCAGAAATGTATCTTCAAACAGTCCCGCCATACCATAGAAAAGAGCTTCTATCTGAAACAGATCGTTCCGGTGCTTGTCCAACGCACGAAACGGAAGCAGCTCCGCCCATGCCTCAAAAGCATCACCGTTCAAGCCAAAACCATAATTACGGGCAAGAGTGATGAAGAAAACATCTTCCCAGTTGTTGTTACAATGTTCGAGACGTGCTCCTATCAGTTTCGCCTTTTGTTCCAGCCGTTCCGTTTGCAAGGCAGACAACCACGAATGAACCGTAAGCTTCGGTAAAGAACGGAGGATCGGATAACAAGCCGGATAACAGTCGGACACGCAAAGTTCATAATAATGCATTTTTATCCGTTCGGGACAGCTCACTATCATTTGCGGAATGACTTCCCCGTTGGTACGGGTCACTTCTCCGTCCGCTTCACCCACTATATGCAGGATCACCGAGTCATAGACTTTATCACCATCGTGCCCGTGACGGAACCAATCCGAAGAACGGGTATGGATTTCCACGTTTCCTACCCATAAAGTATTGTTTATCTTTAATTTGGCATTGAAGAAATCAGGACCGGAATTCGGATTCCGGAGACCGGGATCAATAACCTCTACCGGTAAGCCTTTGGTGGTTTGCAGGATTTCAAGGGAGAATAATTTATGTTTCCACACGTAGTGGAGAAGGTGTTCCATGTTAACAAGACGTTAATGTACACTGCAAATGTAATAAAAATCTTATCTTTGCGACTATTATTTTGAATATAAGTCAGAAAACAATGAAAATAGCATTGATCGGTTACGGAAAAATGGGCAAAGAGTTAGAAAAGGTTGCCCTGAGTCGCGGACACGAAATTGTCTGCATTATTGATATCAATAACCAGGAAGACTTCGAGTCGGAAGCATTCAAATCGGCTGATGTTGCCATAGAATTTACAAATCCGACAGTGGCTTACAGCAACTATATGAAAGCCTTTAAAGCCGGAGTCAAACTCGTATCAGGCAGTACCGGATGGATGTCCGAACATGGCGAAGAAATCAAGAAGCTCTGTACGGAAGGCGGAAAAACGCTGTTCTGGTCGTCCAACTTCAGCTTGGGAGTAGCCATTTTCTCTGCTGTAAACAAGTATCTGGCCAAGATAATGAATCAATTCCCCGCGTATGACGTCACCATGAGCGAAACACACCATATCCACAAACTCGACGCTCCCAGCGGAACTGCCATTACGCTGGCAGAAGGTATTCTAGAGAATATAGACCGTAAGGATAAATGGGTGGAAGGGACATTTACGGCACCGGACGGAACAATCAGCGGAACAACAGACTGCGCTCCGGACGAACTTCCGATCAGTTCTATCCGCGAAGGTGAAGTTTTCGGTATTCATACTGTTCGTTATGAGTCTGATATTGACAGCATTTCAATCACTCACGATGCCAAGAACCGGGGCGGTTTCGTACTCGGGGCTATATTGGCCGCCGAATACACCGCGCATCACGAAGGTTTCCTGGGAATGAAAAACTTATTTCCGTTCTTAAACGAATAAAGGTTCTAATATAAATATACCACTATGAGACAAGCCACACGTGCACAATGGATTAAATGTGCTATTGCTATTCTTCTCTATCTTGTTTTCCTCATCTGGGTGCGAAGCTGGTGGGGATTAATCGTCATACCTTTCATTTTCGATATCTATATCACAAAGAAAATACCTTGGTCGTTCTGGAAAAGGTCAAAGAATCCGGCAGTTCGGAGTGTCATGAGCTGGGTAGATGCTATTATCTTTGCATTGGTAGCCGTTTACTTTGTCAATATCTATATCTTCCAAAACTACCAGATTCCTTCTTCTTCTCTAGAGAAATCATTGCTGGTAGGCGACTTTCTATATGTCAGCAAAATGAGTTACGGCCCCCGCGTGCCGAACACACCGCTTTCTATGCCGCTGGCGCAACATACATTACCAATTGTAGGTACTAAATCATATATCGAATGGCCACAATGGAAATATAAAAGAGTGCCGGGATTCGGTAATGTGAAATTGAATGACATCGTAGTGTTCAACTTCCCTGCAGGAGATACGGTAGCCGTCAATTACCAACAGACGACAGACTTTTATACATTGGCATACGGCGAAGGCCAACGCATATATTCCAAACAGATAGATATGGATAGCCTGACACGCGAACAACAGCGTGCCGTGTATGACTTATATTACGCCGCAGGACGCAAACAGATCCTAAATAACCCGCGAACCTACGGAGAAGTGCTCTGGCGTCCGGTAGACCGCCGCGAGAATTATGTAAAACGCTGTGTAGGACTGCCGGGTGACACGCTCCAGATCGTAGACGGACAAGTCATGATTGACGGTAAGGCAATCCAGAATCCGGAGAATCTGCAATTCAACTATTTCGTGCAAACAACCGGTCCATATATCCCGGAAGAAATGTTCCGCGAACTGGGAATCAGCAATGCTGACAGGACACTAATGGAAGACTCCGGTTATGAAATCGGACTATTGGAAATGGGACTCGACAGCCGGAATGCGCAAGGAAAACTGAATCCTGTATATCATCTCCCGCTGACTAAAAAGATGTATGACACTCTTCTGGGCAACAAGAAGCTAATCAGCAAAATAATCATGGAACCGGAAGCCTATGCCGGACAAATGTATCCGCTGAATCTTTACACCAAGTGGGACCGCAACAACTACGGGCCAATCTGGATTCCGGCCAAGGGAGCTACCATTACGCTGACTCCGGACAACCTGCCTATCTACGAACGTTGCATCGTGGCATACGAAGGCAACAAGCTGAAAGTGAAGTCGGACGGTATCTATATCAACGGTGAAAAGACCAATGAATATACCTTCAAAATGGATTACTACTGGATGATGGGTGACAATCGTCATAATTCTGCCGACTCCCGTTATTGGGGCTTTGTACCCGAAGACCACGTTGTGGGCAAACCGATCGTTGTATGGCTGTCGCTCGATAAAGACCGTGGCTGGTTTGACGGAAAAATCCGTTGGAACCGCCTCTTTAAGTGGGTGGATTAAAAAAGGAAGCTATTAAGTGAACATTCGTAAATTCAAATGGATACTAGTATTTGCCGGAGCAATAGTCATTGTGCTTCTGCTCCGGGGATTTGCTTTTACGTCTTGTTTTATCCCTTCCACCGGCATGGAAAACTCTATTTTCCAAGGCGAACGTATTCTGGTGAATAAATGGAGTTACGGCCTGCGGGTTCCTTTCATGTCGATATTCTCCTATCACCGTTGGCGCGAACGTCCGGTACGAGAACAAGATATTGTTGTGTTTAACAATCCTGCCGGAATCCGGCAACCGGTTATCGACCGCCGCGAGATCTACATCGGCCGTTGTATCGGTGTTCCGGGTGATACTCTATTTATCGATTCCCTTTTTTCTGTGATTTCTCCCGAGGTACAATTCAATCCGGACAAGAAGCGGCTTTATGCTTATCCGGTAGACAAAGAGAATCTGATAACTTTACTCATGCACACCCTTTCCATTGACGATGACGGTTTAATGGGTAGCAGTGACAGTACCCATGTACGCAGTTTCAGCCGTTATGAATATTACCTGTTGGAACAAGCCATAAACGGGAATAACTGGATTCAGCCTTTGGCGGGGAAGAAAGACACCGAGCTGCGACCGCTTATCGTCCCCGGTAAAGGGAAGTTCGTCCGGGTACATCCCTGGAATATTACACTACTGCGAAACACCCTCGTGATGCACGAAGGTAAACAGGCGGAAATCAAGAATGACACTCTTTATGTGAACGGCAAACCAACACAACACTGTTATTTCACCAAAGATTATTATTGGGTGGGAGCCAACAACACCATTAACCTGACTGATTCGCGCTTGTTCGGATTCGTTCCGCAAGACCATCTGATCGGCAAAGCCTCTCTTGTCTGGTTCTCCAAAGAAAAAGACACCGGAGTGTTTGACGGCTACCGTTGGAATCGTTTTTTCCGGACGGTGAAATGATCTTCCGGGCAGCACGACAATCCCCCGAACAGTAACATAAACGACTCTCAAAACGTATAAAATGAAAGAAATGAAAACAGCTTATTTATCTTCAGCCTACCTCGCTCCTGTCGAGTACTACACCAAACTATTGGCATACGACAAGATTTTTATAGAACAGCACGACCACTATATGAAACAAACCTACCGTAACCGATGCACAATTACCGGACCGGACGGTGAACTGGCTCTCTCTATCCCCACCGTAAAGCCCGATACACCGAAATGCCCAATGAAAGATATCCGGATTTCCGACCACGGCAACTGGAGACACCTGCATTGGAACGCTATTGAGTCGGCCTACAACAATACTCCTTTCTTCGAATACTACAAAGACGATTTCCGTCCCTTCTACGAAAAGAAATACGAGTTTCTGTTCGATTTCAACGAAGAACTCTGCCGACTGGTCTGCGAACTGATAGATATTCATCCGGTTATAGAACGTACCGCCGAATATAAAATGGAGTTTACCGCCGACGAAGCCGACTTTCGTGAAATCATTCATCCCAAAAAGGACTTCCGGACGGCCGATACAGCGTTCGTTCCGCAGCCTTATTACCAGGTTTTTGAATCCAAACTAGGCTTCCTGCCTAACTTGAGTATTATAGACTTGCTGTTCAATATGGGACCGGAAAGTTTGCTAATACTAAGCAAACATTAATCATATTCTGTCCAGCCACTGTAAAACAAAACACAAAATATAGAAGAGAAATCATCCTTCACCTCCTCCACATCTATAACACTGTCTCACAACGTTTATTGGACATATAGATCCAATGTGGTGGGCATATAGCTCCAGTGTGGTGGATATATAGATCCAGCGCCTTGGGTATATAGATCCAATAACTCAGGTATTAATGCCCTGAAAAAGGGACGTTAATACCTGATAATTAAAGAATTCACACCTGGCAAAACATTAACAATTAGCATATTGCAAATTGCCATAACAGACATCCTCCCAACAATCCATTCTTACCAATCAAACACCTATTTTAATTCAAAAGGGACAATTCCCTTTATATCTCTTGACGAGCTTCCGATAATGGCCTCAAACCTACCCGGTTCAGCTACCCATTCGTGTTTTGCATCATCAAAGAAGCTCAATGCTTTTTTATCAATCGTCAGCGTTACCGCTTTTTCTTCACCCGGAGCCAGTCGCACCTTTTGAAAAGCTTTCAATTCTTTCACCGGACGGGGCAGAGAGAACTTCTTATCACTGATATAAAGTTGAACGACTTCCTGACCCTCGCGGGTTCCTGTATTCTTCACATTGACAGTGAACGAAATCGTATCATCGGCGGTCATTGTTTTTTTATCTGCGGAAGGTTTGCTATAAGCAAAAGTCGTGTAGCTTAGTCCGTGGCCGAATGGGAACAACGGTTTGATTTTCTCTTTATCCGCCCAACGGTACCCAACAAAGATATCTTCATGATAGGTTGTATTAATGGTATCCCCGCTATGTTTGGACTTTGCCAGTTCTTCCTTATTCCCCGGATATTCACCCAGTTTATGAGCACCTACATCTTCCAACCTTACCGGAAAAGTGAAAGGTAATTTCCCCGAAGGATTGACGTCTCCTACCAATACCGAAGCAAGAGCCGTTCCGGCTTCCGAACCCAAGTACCAACCTTGAACAATGGCGGGCACTTCGTTTACCCAAGGCATAGCAACCGCATTACCAGAGATATTGACAAATATCAGGTTTTTATTTACTTTTGCCAGGTCACTAATTACTCTATCCTGCGCATACGGCAAACCTAAAGCAGAGCGGTCCGAATCCTCACAATCCTGGTGATTACTCTTGTTCAATCCACCGAAGAAGA